>JAPKBM010000026.1 GCA_026421205.1 Planctomycetota bacterium | reverse complement strand
GGCTACGGTGAAATTCTTTACACCTCTCCAACGGACGGTGGCGACGGCGCCACTTGGGATATTTACCGCGTCGTGACTTACCTCGGCTACCGCTTTGACGAACAGTGGCTCTTTAACTCAGAGATTGAGCTTGAGCATATGAATGAAGCGGCAGTTGAGTTTGCCTATCTTGACTATGAAGCCACGGACAACCTCTCCCTACGTTTTGGCCACCTCCTTACCCCAATGGGTTGGGTCAACGAAATGCATGAGCCGACTACTTTCTGGAGCGCCAATCGCCCTCAATTAGAAAAAGAAATCCTTCCTTCTACTTGGCATGAAAACGGCATGGGTGCCGTCGGTAGTTTTGGCGATTTCTCCTACCGCGCCTATCTCATGAATGGCTTCAGCGCCGACGGATTCAACCTTGAAAAGGACGGAGTCCGCGGTGGTCGGCAAAAAGGCTCAAAGGCCAAGGCGGATCACCTAGCCACCATCGTCCGCATTGATTGGACGGGGTATCAAGGACTCACCATTGGTGGCTCTTATTACTCGGGACAGTCTGGTCAAATAGAAGCCGATGCAGAATTCCAAACAACCATTTGGGATATCCATGCTGAGTATAAAAATGGTCCCTTGCGCCTTCGTGGCTTGAAAGCTTCCGCCACCGTGGATGACTTTGAATTGCTGTCGCAAGAAGACGCCAACTTAACCCCCATCAATCAAATCGGCACCGTAAGCGGCTACTACGTCGAAGCGGGTTGGGATGTGTTTGCTGGAAAAACGAGCTCCCTCACGCCGTTCTTTCGATACGAGGTTTTGGAAAAAGACGCGCGGTCAGGACACAATGTTTATGGTGTGGCTTACCAACCGACCTCAGGAACAATTTTCAAGCTTGACTACTTGCCTGGAGTTGAAAAGATAGAATTCGCCGTAGGCTGGACTTTCTAGTGATTCCAAAAAGCGCCCTCTTGCTGACCTTGGTCACCCTTACTGGTGGCCTGGGCCTTCCTTCGCAAGAACAAGCCCTTCGGTCCATCTTCCCTAGAACTCAGGTGGAAACGCAGACGATTTATTTAACGGCCAAAGAGCTTAAAGAAATGAAAGAGCTTGTTGGGGCAAAAAGCAAAGCAGTTCATCGAGTACACACGTTATCCCAGAAAGGAGTCACCGTCGGCATCGCCGTCACCGATGTCCACCGCGTTCGTTCAAAGAAGTCCGCCTTGGTAATTGGATCTTCTCCCTCGGGAAAGCTCACAGGGGTTCGAGTCATTGGATTTCAAGAACCTAAGGAGTACTTGCCTTCTCAAAAATGGCTGGCGCAATTTCAAGGCAAAGAGCTCAACAAAGAGCTCCATCTAAAAAAAGGTGTTGATGGAATTACGGGCGCCACTTTGACATCGCGGGCAACCGTTCTTGCAACACGAAGAGCCCTTGCACTCCAAAGTATTCTCAAAAGCCGAGAAACAAAAAATAATCGCCATGACCCCTCGCGAAGCACGCCTTAATCATCTTGCCAATTTCTTGGTTGGGGGAACGGGAGTGCTGTGGATTTGGATGCGCTACTTCATGGATCCGCTTGACGAATTTGCTGTAATCAACCACCCACTGGAACCCAGCATTGCCGCACTGCACCTCATCACTGCGCCACTCCTTGTCTTTGCGGTTGGCCTCATCTGGCGCATTCACGCTTGGGAGAAGTATCGCTCCAAAAGTCCAATACGCAGACGGACTGGCATCCTTCTCTATACTCTTTTCATTCCATTGGTGGCCTCAGGCTACTTTCTTCAAATCGTGGAAGAAGAGGTGTCTCGTAGTCTCTGGCTGGCAACGCACCTCATTACCGGAGGTGCCTGGATTCTTGTGTACGTCGGCCACCAACTCCTTCGAAAGTCCTGACCTTCGGGGCAGAAAGCGAAGAGCGCCTTTACGAAAGCCCTTGGACAGACTACGGTCTTGACTGTGAATTCCTCCGTCAACCGTCGCCACTTTCTCCTTTCTTCCCTTGCCGTGGGAACCACGGCAATTCCTGGGTGCGCCCTCCCGCTGGTTCACGGGAAAAAACTTCGCCATGCAGCAATTGCCGTCGGCGGAATGGGCGCAAGTGACCTAGGCCAAATTGCTTCACACCCGAATGTTGTCATTACTGCACTTTGTGACATTGATTCCGGCCGACTAGCGGAAGCACATAAAAACTATCCGGGAGCACGGATATATCAAGACTGGCGAAAACTCTTGCGCCTAGAAAGAGGCCGCCTTGATTCGGTCCACGTGTCTTGCCCAGATCACATGCATGCGCCCATTGCAATGGAAGCACTTCGGCAGGGTCTTCACGTGTATTGTCAAAAGCCACTCACACATACGGTTGTGGAAGCACGTCGGCTGACTGAAATGGCGCAGAAAAGCAATTTAGTGACGCAAATGGGCATTCAAAACCACTCGGGAAAAAACTATCGACAAGCTCTAAAAGTTTTCCAAACAGGGATCACGGGCCCGGTCCATACCGCGCACGTTTGGACCGATCGCCCTGCCGGATGGTGGCCACAGAACGTAAAGCGCTCTGAAAATACCGATGAAGTCCCGCAAGAGTTGGACTGGAATGGATGGCTTGGCGTTGCGCCAAAACGCCCCTTTGTCAAAGGGGCCTATCACGCCTTTGCCTGGCGAGGTCGGCTGGATTTTGGCACAGGAGCACAAGGGGATATGGCGTGCCATTTGATGGACCCCGTCCCTTGGTTCCTTGGTGTTCGTCATCCTCTGCACGTCACGTCGGCAGGCCCGAAGCCGAATCAAGAGAGTTATCCAGAATGGTCACAGGTGTCCTATCATTTTGGCGCCACTTCAAGAACCAGTAAAGAAGGAGTCAATGTCACCTGGCATGACGGTGGAAGAAAGCCGGAAGAACTTCTTCGTCAATTTGGATTTACGGAAAAGGTCTACGCCAACGCTTGCCTCTTCATCGGCGAAAAGGGTGCGTTCCTCACCAGCCCTTATGAGCCTTGCATATTCTCTCCTCATCAAGGCACTCCTGCCACGCCGCCGCTTCCAGAAGTTCCCGATGTCAATCACTGGCATGAATTTGTCCAGGCGTGCCTCCAAGATGGCAAAACTTCAGCATCCTTCGATTACTCCGGCCCTCTGACAGAAATTGCTCTTCTGGGCAATGTGGCTCTTCACTTTCCGAATCAAAAACTTCTTTGGAATGCGAAAGATCTCAAGTTTCACAATAACACTGATGCCGATGCTTACTTGCATAAGCCTTACCGCAAAGGCTGGGAAGTTCGGGGCCTTTAATACACCCGCAATGGGTTTGGATTCGAAAGGTTTCCGGTTGTAAAGTCCAACGCCTGCGTCCAAATTGTGGTTCCTGCAATGGAATGAGGAAGGTATTGAACGAGTTCGGCGTCCCCATTAAGGCTCAAGTCCAATGCGGGCAAGGTGTGAAAAGGTTGTGTTAACGCGACCTCGCCAAATGGTGTTTGGCTGGGGCCGCCACCTTGAAAACTATAGGCCAAAAATGCGAGGCCCAAAGGTGTTCCACCTTTCACTCGAAATACAGCAAAGTCCCCTGGGCCAAAATTTTCAGTTGATAAAAGAACGCCCTGAAGTTTTCCGCTGATGATGTAAGTGGAACCTGATTTGTATCCAGAAATCCCTTCTGCGGGTGCGCCCACCGCCCAGTCACCGAGACCGTCGGCGTTCCAGTCTCCGACACCGGTCACAGCTAAACCGCATCGGCCATCAGGAGTGGTCGGAGAAAACCGCTGAAGTTCTTCGCCAGTTGCGCCCGAAAAAATTCGCGCCATCCCGGTGTAACCGCCTGCAACATACCATCGGTCCGACCCCACGAGAATATCCGGAATTCCGTCGGCGTTAACGTCTCCAGCACCACTGACGGATTTTGCGAAGACTTCATCAGGCTCATAACCCTTCAATGAAAAAAGTGTCATGCCCGTGCCAGAAGAAAGGACATGAGCCGTCCCCGTAGGAATTTGAAACGGCGCTGCAATGACACAATCAGAGAGGCCATCACCATCGATATCGCCAACACTTGCAATGCGATTCCCAAAACGACTATTTCCATGGGGTCCAACCCATGAATGGATGAGTTGACCCGTCGCACCGGAGTAAAGATAGACCGCGCCGGTGTTATAACCCAAACTATCGTTGCCGAGCTCACCGATGAGTTGGTCGGGAACACTATCGCCATCGACATCACCCATATTGGCGACAGAACCACCAAAGTACCCGTGGTTAATCAAACCAATATATTTCCGAAGAACGGTTCCATCTAATCCGGAGTACACGTAAGCCGTTCCAGAATATCCGAGGAATGAAGATTCACCCCATGCCCCCACAAGGAGGTCCGCGTGCCCGTCAGCATTGACATCACCCGCGCCCGAAACAGCGTTACCCAAATAGTCGGCCCCAGTTCCGTTAAATGTATGTAATAAAGTCCCGTCAGCACCGGAAAAAACTTTGGCTTGACCACCTCCTGAATTTGCCCAAATGGAACCAACAATGACATCGGGGATTCCGTCGGCGTTGACATCCCCCGCACCTGCAACGGCTTCTGCATTGGTCAAGCCCGTCCAAGAAAAAAGCTCCGAACCGTCCGCACCTGAAATCACCCTCGCTGATGTCGCACCATACGTGACGTACTGATCTCCCCCAATGAGCAAATCCGAAATTCCGTCGCCATTGAGGTCTCCGCAAGAGGCCAACGCGCCGCCCTGGCCCGCATACGCATGGGCTCCATCAATCCGATACAGGACGTCCCCACTTTGCGTCAACAAAGGTACAGGAAATGCCAAGAAACACAGGAAAAAAACGGGGAAAAACCTCACCCGTCTAGGATAACCTATTTCTTGGCTTGTTCCGCTTCTATCAACTGGATCACATCGGCACGACGATCCAAGGCCAGTAAAAGGAGGAGGTCGCCAGACTCTGCCCAATCCAGCGCCATTTCAGTGGCCTGGATTTCATCTTCCGCCCGAAGGATTTGATTTTCGGGGTATCCACTTTCCAAAAGTGTCTCGTGAATAATCCTTGGAACCTCACCAAGTTTCCGGCCACGCAAATTCTTCGGCTGCTCCTTCAAGAGAATGCAATCCACCCCAGATGCGGCTGCCGTTCTTGCAAGCTCCTTGAGGTTTTCATCGTTCCGATCTCCCGCGTGACCTAGGGTGACCAAACGCCTTTTTGACGGAAGGTTTGCGGTCATTTCAAATAGTGCGGAAAGGCCATGTGGGTTATGTGCAAAGTCCACAAACACGGAAATCCCTTTTACATCAAATTGGTTCATTCGCCCAGGGTTATCTTTGACATTACTTTGAAAAGACTGAAGTCCTTGCCGGATGGCACTGTCGGGAATTCCAAGTTCTTTCGCGACAGAGATTGCCGCAAGAGCATTGGCAACATTGTACTTTGCTGCCCCGTGAAGTGTCATGGGCACCTCAGAAGCAGAAAGGAACACTTCCGTCTCCCCTTCCTGTGTCCAACAAAGATTCCCTTCTTGCAATGTTGCCGCTTTTCCACCCGACGCGATGTGCTTTTTCAAATGAGGCAAGTCAAGGTTCAAAGAAAACCAAGTTAACGGTTGCTCCACAAGGTGCGCGCGTTCTACTGATTTTTCATCTTCTGCGTTAATCACAACATGACGCCCTGCATGACGAATCACAAACTTTGTATCCGCCAACATATCAAGATCCTGAACACCCCACTCTCCAAGGTGGTCAGCAGCAATGTTGTTCACCAGCACCACGTCGGCTTCTTGCGGGCCGACGGCCAACCCTCGCCGCAACATTCCACCACGCGCCGTTTCTAATAGTGCGACGTCAACCCGAGAATCCCGCAAAATCGTGCGGGCTCCGCCAGGGCCAGACCAATCACCATGGTCAAGAATTTCATCTCCAACCATCAACCAATCCGTGGAAGACAAGCCAGGGACTTTCCCCTGTGCATCGACCATAGCTTTCAATAAACGCACCGTGGTCGTCTTTCCGTTGGTCCCTGTAATCATGGCCATTGGAATTCGTACATGAGCCTTCATGTCTACACCGCCGGCTTCTGGCAATTCTTTCACTGACCAAGTTTCCGACCACCGCCCAGCGCCCACAGAAACGAAATCATCGCAAGACAAGAACAATGTTCCCACCCGTGCCGCCGATTCTTGTAAACGAATCAAGGGTGGATTTGCTTCATTTCGCAATGCTTTCTTGAAATGATCCACGGACGCCGCCAAGTCCTCTGTTTCAGCCAACGCCCATTCATTCATTTCGCACGCGGTGTACAAAACATCCATGGGCGCCGAAAAACTCAAACTCAAGCCACCGGGAAAACGTCGGCTCGTCAAAATGGAATCAACCCAACCCAAGCCGTCGAGAAGAGCTTGAATGCGAGAACGCCAGAGAGATTCCAAGGCATCCGCATCCTTGTCCTCCAATGCAAGGTCCATAACTGGGCCAGCATTGGGCCCCATGATGTTTGGGCCCGTCAAGCGCCGAGAATCCCGCAGGGTAAATGCGGCCATGCTAATCGGTCTCTTCGGAAACGGCGACTCGAACCCCTCGGGAATCACGAATGAGCTCGACATCGCTGCCAAAACTTTCTTGGGAAAATGACCCAAAAGAACCCATGTCAAATCCAGGCGATGCGTCAACAGAATCCGGTGAAGCCTCTTTCCCTTCTGATTGGAAATTTTGAATTTGCTTCCAAGTTCTTGAGATGGCATCAACAAAGACAAGAATCAAATCATTGGGCTCCGCCATCTCCAACGCAGACTGTACCGATTTTTCTTCTTCCGGAATGACTGCAATGGCAGAACTGTCTACACCGTTTTCCAGCAAGGCCTCACGGAGAATCAGCGGCACTTCATCCGACGCGCGCCCGCGCAAGGTGTCATCACGTCGGCAAATGTAATAATCAAACTTACCGGCGCATAGCGCAGCCATTTCACGAATGTCCTGATCCCGACGGTCACCAGGTCCAGCCAAGACAACAATGCGCCTACCCTTCGTGTCCAGTCGCTCACACAGTTCCACCATGGCGCGCACGGCGGCAGGATTATGCCCGTAATCCATGATAACTTTGAATGGATGGTCATCGTAAATATTCATCCGGCCCGGCGCCTGAAAGAAAGTTGTATCAAAAGAACGCAAACCGTGGCGAATCTCTTCAAGCTCCACACCCATGCTAAAAGCAATTGCCGCGGCAAACATGGCATTTTGAACATTATGTAATGCCTTTCCGTCCAACGTTGCAGGAATCATGTGTGCCCAAATCAATGGAATGTGCTGACCGTGATCATAAATAGTAATCATGTGCCCACCCATCCCTCGCTCCAAAACGACTGCACGGCCGTTGGAACGAATGTGGTCTTGGACAAGGCCATGCTCGGCGTTCATCGTCACGTAACAAATATGTTCTGCACGCGTCCGATCGGCCATTTGCAAACAAAGAGCGTCATCTGCGTTAAGCACCGCGGTATCTTTTGCCACCTCAGCGACAATCCGCTTGACTTTGGCAAGATCCTCCAAAGTATCTACGCCTTTCAGGCCTAAGTGGTCCGAAGCAACATTCAAAACAGCACCAACATCACATTCGCGGTAAGCCAAGCCTCTTCGAATCAATCCACCTCTTGCTGTTTCCAAAACAGCAACTTCCACCTTGGGGTCACGAAGCACAATACGCGCCGACGCCGGGCCAGTCATATCACCATTGACCGTAAGATGGCCATCAATGTAAATACCATCGGTGGTCGTCAAACCAGTGACCTTCCCCGTCATTTTGAAAATGTGGGCTACCATGCGGGCGGTGGTCGTCTTCCCATTTGTTCCCGTAATGCTTGCAATAGGGATTCTGGACGGCGAGCCCTCAGGGAACAACATGTCCATCACAGGGCCGGCCACATCCCGCGGAGTTCCTTCCGATGGTGCCGTATGCATACGGAAACCTGGAGCAGCATTCACTTCACAAATACCACCGCCCCCCACCTTGTAGGAAATGGTGATGTCTTCCGTGAGGAAATCTACGCCGCAAACATCCAAGCCAATCGCACGGGCCGAACGCTCTGCCATAGATCGGTTATCCGGATGAATGACATCAGTGACGTCTACTGCCGTACCCCCCGTAGACAAATTCCCGGTGCTTCGAAGATAAATCAGTTCGTCTTTTTTCGGAACGGACTCTGCCGTCATCTTCTTCAGTTCAAGGAGCCGAATCGCCTGATAATCTAACTCGAGGCGAGTGAGTACTTTTTCATGACCGATGCCCCGCCGTGGGTCCGCATTCACAACGTCCACCAATTGCTCAATCGTTAACTTCCCATCTCCAATCACGTGCCCTGGAACACGCTTTGACGCAGCAACCAAATTTCCGTCGACCACCAACAAACGGTGGTCAAGGCCCTTCAGGAAACTCTCCACGATGACTGCGCGGCTATGCATGCGAGCATTTTCAAAAGCCGTACAGATTTCTTCATCTTCCGTTAAATTGATAGAAACACCTCGGCCGTGATTGGCGTTGAGGGGCTTTAGCACCACGGGAAACCCAATACGCCGCGCCGCACGAAGAGCTTCACGCTCATTGTAGACCAATTGCTGTCGCGCAACAGGAAGCCCCAAATCCCCCAATAATTTGTTAGTTTCTTCTTTGTCTGATGCGACTTCCACACCGATGTGCCGAGTTTCCGACGTAATCGTAGCCTGAATTTTCTTGCCATACTTTGCGTGGCCCAATTGCACCAAACTGTATGCATTCAACCTTAACCAAGGAATTCCTCGTTCCTCCGCAGCGGCGACAAGGGATGCGGTAGACGGCCCTAAAGCACGTCGTTGAGCGGAACGGACAAAGGACTCACGCTCCTCTTCCCAATCGAAATCGGGGTCAATTTTTACATCAGCCTGCTGCGCTTTGGGCAAAAGGTGATGCAATAAACGCAAGCCAAGCCGTGCAGCATCTAAGCCAACCTCCTCATGCTCATACTCAAAAACAACGTCATATTGACCATACTCGCCATTGCCACGCGTTTTCCCAAAAGTGACGTTCAAACCCGCCTGCTGCTGAAGTTCGATCACCACGTGCTCAAACACATGGCCAAGCCATGTGCCGTCATCCTCTGTCAGTCTCCGCACAAAGCCACCCTCTTCGCGGTAGGAACACCCATGTTTGTGAAGCCCAGGAAGCGCTGCAACCAAGGAATCCGTAAAAGAAGTTCCCAATTTTGCCGACGGCCATTCCTCTAAATCCAATAAATCTAGTGTCAGCCGGATAACCGGGAAATTGGCGTAAAGACTTGGGCCGATGTAAACAGAACGGTCAAGGATTTTCATGATGAACTACTCATTATCATCGCAAGCAATGCGAAGAGATGGGCGATCCAGTTGTGCGGATGCCGTGCGGGTCTTGATGTCAAAAGTACAACCATCGGCCAAAATATGCATTTGGATGCCAGTAATACTCAAAGGGTCATGACGTGACGCGGAATCCATCGACGAAAAATCCATTTTTGAGGGATCCACAACCGTGAGCGCCCCCGTACCAACCACATGAAGCACATCGTCTGGTGAGATAAATGCCGCGGTGTCCTCATCTAAACCCAAGCCAAGGGGACGAGGATTAAACGCCAAAGCCGTCAGCAAGCGACCCAAACGATTCCTCTCATGGAAATGCTGGTCCACAATGAAATCATGCGTCAAGCCAAAGCCGGGCGCCAAAGTCACCATGTCACAACGTGGGGTATGCCCTTCGCTACCGTATGCAATCATGTGCTCCGACATGATTGATGCGCCGGCCGATGTCCCGGCAACATGCAAGCCGTGATGCAAATTCCTATTCCGCAAAATGTCCGTGATGGTGGTTCCGCCTAACGTCGTAGAGAGGCGAAGTTGATTTCCACCAGTAATGAAAACACCTGTCGCGTCTTCCAACAACTTGTGAAACTCTGGCCGCGTACAGTCTTGACGCGTTTCAATCTGAATTGTGTCCGACTTCTCCGCACCAAGCTCTTTAAATATCTCTTCGTAGCGAGGGCCTGTATCCTCCAGACGAGAGGCCGTCGGAATGATGGCAATACGAGATTTTTTGTCACCGCAAAGCTCTACAAAGCGGCGAAGAATGGCGCGATTACGGATTTTTTCTTCCGCGCCGCCAATTGGAATGATGGTTCCACGTGTCATGGTAAGTCGGAAATCTTACCACACCCTTACGGGATTGGCTTGGGTTCAAAAACCCCTCGTTTCACCGGCTGGCCATGACGGACAAGCCACGCTCCGCCGGCCATGACATCCTCTACCGAGCCATCTTTACCTAACACAACAAGGTCGGCGTCGGCACCCTCTTCGAGGCAACCTTTTCTGGCCAAGCGTAGATGTTTGGCGACATTTTTTGTGAATGCTGGAAGAGCTTGCTCCAAAGGAATGCCCAGTGCCACCGCCTTGGCCAATGTCTGAGGTAATGCAGAACAACGGCCAATGCCCATTTCTGTCATCTGCCCATGCTCATCAAAAACGGGAAAGCAACCACCCCCGTCACTGCTGATGGAAATGCGGTCGGTGGGAAGCCCAGAATTCAAGTATTTCTGCAAAGCCACTTCAGCCGGCCAGGCATCTTCCTTTTCGTCCACCGGAAAAGCCGTGACATCAATATGGCAGCCCCGTTCCGCTACGGACAAGCTTTCCTCAAAGAGAGCCTTGCGACGGTTGACGTGTGTGGGTTGAAAAACTCGGGCAGGGATTTCGGCCAAATCCAAGGCTGCCCGAATAAGTTCCAACCCGCGCACGCCGTCTCCGAGGTGCAAATGCATCACACCGGCTTTCCGCGCCAATAGACCTCCCACATGGCAATCCCCTGCCACTTTCAGCATGTCTTCCAAGGTAAGTTGGCTGGAACGGTGGTCGGACAAGGCAATTTCTCCGGCACCAATCACGGCATCTAAATGAACCAAGTCCCCGCGAATGGTGCCAGTCAGCGTGGTTGGTGGCAAGTGATACCCCCCTGTCCAACACCACGCGCTCAATCCCATTTCTTTCAATGCACGCACGCCGGCTAATAACTCCGACGTTGACCGCGTGACATCATCCGTGCCCAAGAGCCCCACGATGGAAGTCACGCCAGCGGTGGTGATGTCGGTCAACCAAGGCGCGGGAACTTTTGTGGACGCGCCATCTTCCCCGCCACCTCCAGTGATATGCGCATGCGCGTCAATCAAACCCGGGACCACTCGCTTTCCTTTGCAATCCACACGCGTCACCGGCAAATCACCGCCAAGCCATAATTCTGAAGTCACCGCACAAATACGGCCGCCGGAAATCCAAATAGAACCCAAGCCGAAGGACTCAGGTGCATAGATGTCTGCATTTTCTAGAACGATCAGCATGAGGTTGCGGTACGGCGATGAATCCATGCGAAGGTCAGCATGGCAAAACAGGCGCCAAGTGTATCCGCCAAGATGTCTTTTTGCGCATCCCAAATATCACCTTGCGACCCTAATACGGCAATGCCTGCATCGGGGTCGCCCAAAATAGCGTACTGCCATTCAAAAACTTCATAAGCACCGGCCACTGTCACGATGGAGAAAATGGGAAAGGCGTAAAGAATCCAATATCGGTTCACCATTTTTTTTCGGTGCAAGATTTCAGCAATCGGAAAAGCATAAAAGCCGACGGAAAAATGCGCGATGCGGTCATAGTGATTGCGGTCAAAGCCGAAAGTATCGGTCACCCAGTCAAAAGGGACCTCCGCAAAGGTGTAATGCCCGCCAATGGTGTGCAATGCCAACAGGAAAAACATCATGGTGTAACTCATGGTGGTAAAAGCGTGGCTTCTTCCAATCCATGCTACAGATGCAATGATAAGAAACATCGGTAGGTTCTCCGCCCACCAAACGGCGCGGTCCAAAGGAGCAATTCCGCAAACCACAAAAAGCAGTGCGTAGGCGCCGAAGAAAATCCGAGATGCGAGCATGACTACATAATAACTAAATAGCCTGCCTTTCATCGCCCTTCAGCACTATTTTGCAGTGCCAGTAATTCGTGAATGCCTGGATAGGCGACCGTTGGTCAAAAACCTGAGGAATATGATTTGATAACGCTCGAAACCTGAATTCTGTCGGACGGACTCGACACACGTCCTCCACTTAAACTAGATTACGGCCCTTTAATACACGCAACTGCTCGACCATATCCTCGTTAAATCGGATGCTCAACAGCTGGTCGGAAACCCTGATTACGACCCACCAACGAGAGATTAGGGGCGGTCAATGGGCTAATCCCATTCGAAACTGATATAGAGTAAAAGTGGTTGTCAAAATTACCCGATATCGGTTATCATTAAAATATGCATAAAATACTTCTCTCCCTCTCCATCGCGATTTTCACTTCGCTTTCGGCCAGCATAGTTGGAGCTCAAGAGCATCATTCCCTAATAGTAGATATTCCAGAATCTTACTTTGAACTCTCGGGAATCTCATACCTAGGTGGAATTGTGGCAAATCCCTCTGGATTGAATATGGGCGGAGAAATCGGAATGGACTTAGCCCCACCCGCGGGGCCATTTCTCGGAGGGCAATTCGCCCAAGGGATTGAAACCTTTCACACCGTTCCCAGCATAATTTACGCTGAAATTCCAAACCTTTTTTCGTGGCTTCCCCCACTCTGTGAAATAGAAATGCATGACGCCTCATTTCAATTACGAAGCCCGATATTTTCGATCGACTCGTCCGGAACATTTCAAACAGATGTAGAACTGCACCCAAAAGGTGGCTACCTACTTGTTACCCCCATATTAAGTCAAACAACCCAATACTACTTGGATCAATATGGGCCCTCCCTGCCAACTCCAGTGACAGGGGAAGTGATTGCGGCGCAAGGCACAACAACTCTCCATATGCCCCTTGACATCTCGAAAACATGGGACGACCCAGCACAAGGCATGTGGGCGACCATCACCTTCGATGGAATTTTATACGCGCAAGTTAGGTCGCAATCCAAACAGTTTGACCTGACCGTTGCACCTCTCACGGCAGGGCAAATGGGAGACTTTTCAATTACCGATGCAAAACCGTCACGACCAGCGTGGCTTGGCTATGGATTTTTCACTGGTGACGTCTATGTACCATACATTAGAAGTTACCTAGGTATAGTCAATCCACAAGTCGCTGGAAACTACCTCGTTACGGACTCCCTTGGCAATGGTCAATGGAATATCCCGATACCACAGGCTGCCTCTGGCCACACAGTGCACTTTCAAAGCGCACAAATTGGTGGAGCATCACAAGTAATTTCAATGACTATTCAATAGGAGAGCAGACCGTGCTCTCCTAGATCTGTGGATCGGATTTCCACGGCACACAGGGATACTCCTCCGCCTCCAACTCCGCCACTTTGCGCTAAGCTGCCTTGAGTTTCGTCGCGACCAATTCCTGAAAAAACCACTGGAATGAGCGAGAGGAAGAGGGCGCTGAGAATCATGGATTCATTCCAGGAGCGCATCCTTTCCCAATAACGTGCGAGGGAAGAACCAATGGAGCCATTACTCAGGCGCTCTTGGCGCGGACCTAGTGCGCCATAAGACCGCCACAATAACGGCAGTCAGAGCGACCTCGAGTCCCAGGAACACCCACATCAGTGGCTCAGCGCCACCCTCCAAAACAATCCCTCCAAGCCGCCCAAAACCAAAACCCGCAATAGCAAAACCAGAAGCCACCAAACCAACACGGGTCCACTGAGACCGTGCCACGCACAAAAACAGGAAGGCTGACACGCCAAGCTCAAAACCACCGTAGGTCGCCCTCACATCAATTCGCGCCGTAGGTCCTTCGAGCGCAATACCGATGCCAGCCAAAGCCGATGGTACTGCAAACAGCCAAATACCAAATCCAAACAGCGTCAGGGCCGAGATAAGGGTCAAGAATCGTTCTAAGGTCCACTTCATAGTGTAAAGTCTACAAACGACCTTTGCATATCTCAAAAAAGCCGTGGGGATGTCCATCAACTTGCACAAAAAACCCGCATTGGGGGTAGGATTTAGGAATGCCCTCCCGCCATCTTATTGTCGCAAGCCTGTTCGTATTCACCTCCCTGTTCGGCCATGCCCGCGCACAAGAACCGGACCTTTACGATCCGGCCGCCTTCCGCACCATCGAATTATCCTTTGCTCAGCCGGACTGGTGGGATCAGCTTCGGGCAAACTACGATAGCGGCGACGACATCGAAGCCGACCTTGTTTTGGATGGCGTGACCTACCCCACTGTAGGTGTGCACTTGAAAGGTAACTCGTCGTATCAATTGACCGGCAGTTCGAAAAAAAAATCGTTCTCTATTTCAATCGATGCTTTTGTACCGGGACAGGAGTTTCAGAACTACGACGCGATCAATCTGAACAACTGTTTTATGGACCCAACTTTCATGCGCGAGACTTTGGCCTCGCAATCCATGAATCACTATCTTCCGGTGCCTCGCGCAAATTTCGTCAGGTTGATAATCAATGGTGAAAGCTGGGGGGTCTACTCGAACTCCGAGCAGGTGGACGGACGGTTCATGAAGCGTGCTTTTGGCAATAAGGACGGCAACCGTTATAAAGCGACCGAGGCGATTCCGGGTTCGGTGACAGGAGGTTCGGCCTTGGTGTGGCGCGGGCCGAACGCGACGGATTATCAAAATAATTATACCCTGAAGAACCCTGGCAACGCCGATGCATGGAGCGACCTTATTAACTTGATTGATGTGCTCAATCATGCGCCGCTGGCGACACTTGCTAGCGACTTGGCACCGTTGATTCACGTCGATGACGCGCTGTGGCTAAATGCAACCAGCGCCGTGTTCGCTGATCCAGACAGTTACGTCCGCGCTGGTGAGGAGTACTTCCTTTATCACGATTCGGAAACTGACCAATTTCGCTTGTCTCAATATGACCTCAATGAAAGCTTCGGTGCCAGCACCTTCGGCGGCTCCGGTACTTCTTCGCGGATTCGAGCAACGCCGTTTATGAATGAAGGTTCAGCCGGGTTCCCGTTGATGAATCGTTTACTAGCCGACCCCGATTTGCGCCAGGATTACATCGCCCACATTCGCACCTTGGTTGATGAACAGTTCAATACCGAGGCCATTGGTGCGCGCATCCTCCAATATCACCAAATGATCGAAGCGGAAGTACAAGCCGATTCGAAGCGCTTGTACAGCTATAACAAGTACATCAAGAACTTGACCGACACGGTTTCGTCGGAGTGGTGGATGCCGGCGGCAGGTTTGATGGAGATGGCAACTGGGCGCAGTAACTATCTCCTCAATCATCCTGAGATCGATTTTCCAGCGCCAAACATTGATGGCTTTGCTATCGCGCCAGAATTCCCGTCAAGTGATGAGCCCATCACGATTACGGTATCAGTGAGTAACGCAGCGGCCGCGACCGAAACCGTGCGCTTGCGTTGGCGCATTGCCAGATCGGGCCCGTACCTGCACGAAGAAATGTTTGATGACGGTTTACACAACGACGGCGTAGCGGGCGACGGCATCTGGGGCGTGATTCTCCCTCCCCAGACGGCCGGTGCACGCATCGAATTTATTCTACGCGCGGCCAGTGACCTTGCATCGGGAGGAGCGGTTAGGTTCTCGCCCACCAACACTGCCCGCGAACCGCATGATTTTGTTGTCAATGGCTTGCGTTTACTGCGCATCAACGAGTTCATGGCACTCAATCAAAACGGCATACAAGATGAAGCCGGTCAGTTCGAAGATTGGATCGAACTGCACAACATGACCGCATCGCCGTTGGATATCGGCGGCTACTTCTTGTCGGACGACGACGAAGATCCAACCATGTGGCCCCTCCCCGCCGGCACTATCATCCCGGGCGAGGGCCATTTATTAATCTGGGCCGACAACGATAGCGACGGGCCACTGCACGCTAACTTCAAGCTCAGTGGCAGTGGAGAGGAAATCCTCCTCCATCACTCCGATGGCAGTTTTCTCGATCACATCAACTTTGATAAACAACAAGCTGACATCTCCACCGGTCGCTTGACCGACGGCGAGCAACAATGGGTTAGCTTGATTGACGCATCCCCCGGATTACCAAACGACCCTACCTGTGGATTCCGTCGCTTTGATGACTTAGATGCCTCGAGCACTGTGCTACAACTGAGCGGCGCAGGCGGAACCTCACTTGGCCAAACCGCGGAATTTCTTATCTCCAACGCTGCGCCCTCGCAGCCGGTTTCAATTTTTGCATCCGCCAGCAGCGACCTGAACGAACAGATATTGCCTAACCTTCCAGTGCTGATTGACATCAGCCAAGTCTTGATGACCGTCTCTCTCCAGGCTGACGCCAACGGCGCGGCAACCTGCCAAGCTCCACTCGGTCCGCCCGCAGCCGTCGGCGTAACTTTCTGGTGCCAGGCGTATCAAGCGCAACCGCTGCCAGTGATTAGCAACGGCTTGCAATTGACGATCTGCCCATAAAAACTGGGGCCGTACGGATGCCTTGCTTGCGCAGTCGAAGCCCGTGCCTAGAACTGAGGCATCGCTTCACTCAAATATTGACTTTCGCAATACTCCCTTTACTGGCGAGACCTTTTTTAAAATCTCTCAAGACGCTCAAAGAATCCTGGGCAAGGAAAGCCAGACAAAAGGTCGCAGTCGTGGATACGGGATAGCCTTTGCTACTCCACGATGACCTTTATGACATCACTAAATGCTCTACTTTGCATGTCAACGGCCTGAAGCCATATGTTTTGCCCTGCAAGACTCAAGGGCAAACGCCCTGTAAATAATGCGCGCCCGGTAAAGTCGGCGATTTCTCTTCCCGCAAGAATAGCTGGAGGGGCTAACCCAAGATCTCCCCAAGGTGTTGAGGTCGTCCCACTCCCGGACAACGAATATACTAGGGATACCGCTTTATGCTCGGAGGCCTGGAGGGCTGAGCACCGTGCCGTTTCCCCTGCAATGAAATTGTTTGCAGCTAGGGTGAAATCTGCGGTGGTAGTCACCAGATTGCCTATCTTGTCATATAAGTAGACATTCTCGGAATTGCTCAAGTGTCCATTATAGTTTCCTATTACAAGAAGTTGCATCCCTCCGCTCGGACCAGAGGACCGATTGCGGAATTGCTGTGCATCTCGAACTATATACAAAGAGTCTTGAGCGGGTATTACGGTTCCGGATGGAATCAAGAAGTCTATCCCCCCGTCGATAGACCAATTGGAAAGGTCTACCGCTGTCGGGCTACTATTTAATATTTGAACAAATTCTTCTTCATCATTTCCACTGATTGGGGAATGCTCAATTGTTCCAAAATGGACGTAAGGATAAATTTGCTCGTCCGGGATTAATCCTGTTCCAAGTGACCCATGAGTTTCATAAAGATGGACTCTTCGCTTAGCCAAGTAGTCATTTTTGATTTCCTCTATGGCTCTTGAATAATTAAGCGTCGAATCCCCGTACGAAGGAATTCCCCATTTTGCTTGATCGAGAAGGATCTCCGGAAGGCATTTCAGCAGGAGTTCGTTGATATCATTCTCAAATAAGAGGTCATTGTTATTTGTGGCGGGAGATTGAAGGGTTTCATCCATAGCTGTCCGCAAATGCCGTAAATACATTTCTCTAATCCTTGGAACTCGATGGCAAGCATCTATTAGACGGTTCCACATTCCGACATTGTCTACCTTGGGATGACTTGCGTCGCCGAAGAGAGGATGGCATTGGGGATCCTGATTAACCCATATTTCATCATTGAGGACTCCGCCCCATGGCGTAAAATTTCTTCCCAGAGTTAAGTCTTTATCCCATGGGATGAAACTCCACTCCTCATCACCGTCAGAGTCTCGATAAAGAAAATAGTTTTTTGCCACATGGTCGTTATCGTTGATTATGGACGTTGCTGCAATATAGGCAATTACAGCTGGGATATCGAGATTGTCAAAAAGCCATGTTTCTAGTTGGTCTCCTGTGAAGCTCGTTGCGCTAGATAGCGCTAGAAGGTCGGACGCATCTTCCCATTTACGTGTTCTTTTGTCATAGCTATAACTATTCATTTGATTAGGATCAAGCGTCGTAAATATTTTATAAAGGGCCCCGTTAGGATCCAGCCCCTCCCTTTCCAAGAAGTCCTCATCGGGTTGTTCTACAAACGTCGCAAGAGAGAAAAAATTTCCGCTGCGCTGGACTCGAATCATAAACGAGTTCGACGCATCTACTCCGAGATTCTTGTAGGTGTCCCAACAAAGGACCTGTCGCAGATAAGATTTGTCTGACCAGACACTGTTGAGATTAAATTCTTCTACCTCTTCTTCGCCGGTGGAATATTTAAAATGATCTCCGCGGTTAAAGTCGAATTTATAGCTTTTCTTGCTCCAGGTTCCAGATGAGGCGCCTCTGCGTCTCACATGAAAGTTGTCATAAAATCTTCCGTTATAGAATGCGGAAGACTGCGTCCCTGTTGGCGTTCCCGTTTGGCCTGGATTGCTTGAAAACCAATGAAGCACAGGAATCTCAGAGCTGATCGCCGCAGAGTCTATGACAGTGCCCTCGTATTCAGCCGATTCTATAGGGTCAAGGAATGGAGGGTGATAGCCACTAGACCCTCTATTGTCTTCGGCGGTCACCCTCCATCGCAACATTTTCAGTGAATTGGCTGTTCCTGGCGGAATAGCCGCCGTCCAGACACCATCATTTGCAACAACGTCATCACCTTGCCCGTCGTCATGCATCAGTATTTCTATTTCATTTTGATAGGCGGCCCTGTAATGCAGTTGAACCCGGCCAGGGTTCGTGTTCGGAGCAAAGTCAACAGTAGCCTCAATAATCACTTTATCGGCATAGGTTGGCATTTGCGGGAAAGAGGACATTTCTAATACTACGGGCTCACCAAATCCGTTTTTTTCGTTGGGCGTCGCATTAAAAAAGAATGTTTCTTCCGTCCCAAGAGAAGGATTGAATTGAATTCCGTATGCCGTGTCCGGTGTTTGGGCGGGATACTTTGGATAATATTCATGCACAACCGTGTTCCCATCTGATTTAATGAGCGCGAGGTATTCTCCACTTCCACTTAATTTAAAGTTTGCATGGCACTCATTGTTCGCGAATATCTTGTCTTTTGATGATGCAAAAATCATCAGCGTTTCCCCAGACGGCAGTATCGTGTTTGTCGGGAAAGACCATTTTTCAAGGTTGTCGGGATCATCCGTAAGAAACCAGCCATAAAGGTTAATTGCTGCCCCAGGATTATAGATTTCAATCCAATCCGAATAATCCCCCTCGGCATCAGAGATCGTGTGATTGTTAATCGCCTGGAATTCGCTAATTACCGGGTCATTCTGAGGTGGAAAAATGCTCAGATTTATTGTGATGACGGCGAGAACACTCAGCATGATCAAATTACTTAAAACTCAATTATGTTTGATATCTTGCATGTCACAGCGTCAACGCTTTGCAGAAAAATCCCCGCCGGCGCCGCACCTTGCGGAACGCTTAAGATTGCTGTGCCGTTAAAATCCGCAGAAACAATCGAAGCTACGGTGACAGGCGCATCGAGCCCAAGTGTTATTCCTGCGCATCGCGTTCCATTAACCAGAAAGCTTCCTCTGTTCATTGACCAGACGAAAGCCACTGGTTTATTGGGTGTAGCTCCAATGGCGTAAAGAGTTTGGCTGTCTGGTACAAATCCTTCTTTCAGAAGCTCAAAAAGACCCGTTTCGTTTGGAGCGAGTGGAGTAGAAGCAGTGTAAATTCTTGCGTTGCGCATCCCATCTGGGAGCCTTCCCCATGCTTCGTCATCATTGAGGGCCGGGCAAAGCAGCGAAGAAACAAGGACATTAAATCCAGTATCTGGTTTAAAGAGATAAACTCCTTCGCCTTCTGAAGTTAACTTAAAGTTGGCGTGCAGTGGACCCTGCGTATCCTCATTGTCGCACCAGATAATTAGGTAGCCATTAGCCGGAATGGTTGTTCCCGAGGGGACCTCCCATCCCCTTGAGTTTCCGTATCGATCCGAGAGGTAATAACCACTAAGGTCAAAAGACTGGCTAGAAGAATTATATATTTCGACCCAGTCTTCATACTCACCAGCTTCGTCGGTAATCCCGCTCTCGTTTTTAGAAACGATTTCATTGATGCACACAGGAGGTGTTAATTGTGAGCTAGGGTATCCGTCTCGCACAAAGGCAGAGCGAGTTTCCAGGAACGGCCTAACGCCCCAGGTGGCCGGAGTATTAAATGGCGAATAATTAGGTGGGCTATCCCATGATGACGTGAAATCATTCGGCGTATAGCCATTCTCCATACTCGACCCAGAAAAAGTTCCTGTGTAGGCGAGGGGAGCGAGGAGTGTTGATATGCGTTCAATGCTTGAAGCCAATGTTGCTGGATGCGCAAACTGTGACGCTAATTCTTTTTCGTAAAAGGCTAATCGATCTTCATATTCCGGGATATCCAAAAGTCGTCTGATAAGTGGAGGCCCATTGCCCCCTCCAGGTTGAGAGGCAGTGCTCCCGTTACCCCATCCATTGAAACTTTTGCGTGCCCAATCGGTGCCAAAGAAGAAGGGTATAATCCAATAATCCATTCCCATTGAATGGTCTAAATCCCATGGGATATATTCAAACCTCTCAATTTCTGTGTCCCAGTAGAGGTAGTAATTGTTCGGGAAAATCCAGAGTCCGTCCCATTGGCCTAAGTACATGTCAACAGATTGAGCACGTAAAAATGAATCTACGTTTATCCAGTCTTTAATCCCGTCGTTAAAGGTTGCTGTATCGGAGTTGCACACAAAATCGATGAAGTCTGCCAATCTCTGAAAGTTCCCTGTGTTTTTTTCCTCGTAATCTTCCATGGCTTCATAAGTGGCAGCATCTCCAGGCGATTTCCAGAGGAGTTTGGCTCCATCGTCTTTCCATCGGCACTTATACAAATCACCATCTTTGTTATCGAACCATGCCTTTACAAAGTTTTCGTCGACCTGCTCAACATTGTTGTATACACCCTTTACTTTTGTGCCATCATTGATAGTTAACCATACATAATTGGTCCTTCCGGCTGCGACACCCATACTTCGCATGATTTCATAGGCTAGAGATTCTCGGGCCATCGAAGGATCTGTTGACTCGCTGGCGAGATTCATTTTCTCGATGCCATGCAACTTACGCCCTTGTACGAACTCATTGAAGCTGAGCTTCCACGGGTTCTTTTTTGAGCCACGCTGAGAATTTCCCCGTGGTCGAATGCCTACATCTTGATACGTTTCATCGATTTTAGAATTGATGAATTGGACGGTACATGGCACAAAATAGTCAAGATTGCGGTTCCCGAGGAATGTGTCCAAATCCGTTTCATCCATTGTGACATGGATATCCATTACTTCGTTTTCTAGAAATATAAATTCACCTGCTTCATTCCAATTGGCATTTCCTTTTGGGATGGGATGCTGAGCGCTGGCAAGCCCAGAAAAGTGTCCCGTTAATACCAACATCAATAAGATTACTAGAGAATTCCGCATAAATAAGTTTACCACGGAAAAGGACTTCGCACGCCTTGTTTGGACGGAAATCGTGTGCCTTGACCTAAATGCCTAGAGCACAGTAGAGAGCTGCACAGGCTCCCCTGGAGTGAGCCCCGTGTTGGGCGGCAGCTCAAAGAGGACTGGTTGACCGTATTCAGGGATGCTTGGATTTTTCCATAGCATTTGCGGCAATTCTTCAAAGACGGGCCCAATTCTTAAGAAGGAGATTGGGATGTTGGTGATTTCCGCTGAAGATGCCGTGAAATCAAGTGCTTCGATTCTGTTCCTATGAAGGCGTTCTGGTGCCCACCCGAGCAGCTGAGAAGACGATGGTTTCGCAAGCATTAAGACAGGCTCACCAGGAAGAATACTTTGGCCTGGTCGAGCCAAAATACCTTGCACCGTTCCTGGAGACTTTGCACGCAATTGGAGAGCTTGATATTGCACTGCAAGGCTCTCAATTCGCGAGGTCTGAACATCAATCGAGGCCATGACAGTTTTTATTCGAGGGTCACTCGCTAGAGCAGGGCTTCCTGGCTGAGTTCTCCCAAAGTCATTCAGTCGTTCTTGCGCTAATGCCAACTGCTCTTGATTTGATTTTCCACTTTCAGTCAATGCCGCCAGCGTAGACATTAAGGTTTCAATTTGCCCAAGAGCCACTTTCTCCTCTTGGACCACCTGCATCTTCCGAGCAACAACTTCAAGCCATTCCGCGCGTGCGCTATCAACGGTAGCGAAAGAGACCTGGCCAGATTTTGAAAGAATATCTAAGCGACTCCATTTTTTTTCCGCCAAGGCCTCTTTTTCCTTTAGTACCTTGATTCGCGCTAAACAGGAAACAGCTAAGTCTTTTTGTTGACGAAGATTCGCACTTATTTTCTTCCCTTGCAAGTCAAGGTCTAGAACTTCAACGCGAAAGCGTTGCACGTCGACCTGAAACCTTCTTAGGTCTGATGTCCAATCAGCCGCAATTTCTGAAGCGGATGCTTGTAGTTCAGCTTCGGCAGAGGAGACTTGTGCTCTTAGCTGGTTCAGCTCCTTACGTGCTACTTCGAGGTCGGCCAAGAATTGAGCATCATCTAGGGTAGCAAGGATTTGACCCGCCTTTACTTCCGCGAAACGATCAACATGGACATCTTTTAGGATGCCCGTGGTCGTCCCAGAAACCTCCCATGATTCCGCAATGATTTGCCCCGGAAACTGGAGAAAAACTTTCTTACTCGACCATTCATTTTGCGCCCATATGGCCGCCACTGCCCACATAAGAATGGGTAGCAGGCGTTGAGTGAAAAGACGGACCCATTGGGCGAAGGAAGTGTGGAATATTTTCATCTTATGATTCCTGAGCCCCATCTCGAACGACTAGGCCAGCATCCTCTATCGCGGTGTTGCGCTTTAGCTCTTGCACGAAATCTGAGCCATTCGATCTATCCCTTAGTAATACCTCATAGACGAATTCAATCGAGGTTGCATCGTGCGAAGCAGACACCTGTCGATATTTGATGCAATATTCTTTGAGCGTTTTAGTAAGGGATCCTTCTTCGCCATTCTGAAGCCTGCAACGGAGATGCCCATCAAATAAATTCCGCGCGCCGAATGATGTAAAGGAAAGAAACGCTACCCCTAAGCAGAAGAATACAGTAGCTAGCACCCCTGCCGGGAGTCGTTGAGTCCCGATAGCCATTCCGACGATTAAAGAGAAAAATACAAACACCGTGTCGCGGGTATCTTTTAGATTATTCCTGAATCGAATCATTGCTAATGCGCCAAGTAATCCGAATGCTGTCACGAGGCTGCTTCCTATGACAAACATTACCATTGTTGCGGACACACTGATTAAAACGAGGGATTGCGTGAACGAGCTTGAGTAGGAGAGACCTGCATGTGTCCATGAATAAGTCCACGCGAGCAATTGACCTAGAATAAATGCAACTACAAGTGAAAGAAGTAGTGCTTGTAAATCTATCCCATTAGGACCTGAGGCAAGTAGTTGTTCAAGCATTCCCGTATTGATAACGTATCTTCTGAGACAGGTGTGGCGTTTGATCGACGCAAAGTATGTATTTCGGGACAGACTGATTAGTTAGTTCGAATATTTCCATCATTGTCTGTATCCATACTGGTGGCGACCCTGTGTATTTCACTTCCAAAATCGTCCCTTTATTGGGGACGGAAACCCAATGCCCTGTGCTGCTATCTAATTCGGCTTTCGGCGACGTCGAGGTGCTTAATTCTGTATCAAAAGTGATTCTCACTGGGTCGAATGACCGCGATTCAAATGCTTCGCGCATATATCTAACCCGAACCTGAGGACGAGCGAGAGTTTTTTTCGTCAGATTGATGAAATTACTTATTGCGGCCGATTCCGAATTACTGTCGCAAGGAATTTGCTTTACGAGTGCGTCTAATATTCCCTCTCCCTCTTTACGTGCGACGGAGGCTCTTTCCTTTCGGACGACTTGATTGATCCGTTTTTTGATTTCAAAAAACAATGGGTCACAATCATTGTCAGCATAAGTTCTTATACGCAGTTTAAACCTGTTTTTCTCCGAGTTTTTAGTCTGGTTATATAAATACAACTCCTCGCTGTCCAGATAGAGAGAGCAGATTTGATAGCGAGATCCTTCTGCTTTTGCGCTAAAAGGGTCATGTTGCATGTAGGGTAGGATCCAATGCCTTATTTGATCCGCCACATAGGGGCTAATCAAATATTTGCGTTCAACTCGAGAAGTCAGGGTTCTGTCCATGGCTAAGAAGGGTCCACGGGGAGGCAGGACTTCTTTATTATTTCAGTCAATTTTAACCCAATTTTCACACTTAGGGGGGGGAAAAAAGACCTTTTAACGGGCAGGCGCCTTGAAATAGGATATCCTAACTAAGTTAGGAAAATCAAACCATGTTGCTCATACTCGCACTTTTTCCCTCTGGGCTCCTTGCCGCCCCTATTCAAGACGCCCGTGAAGTGCAGATTGTGAGTGAGAATCTCATTGCTAATCCTTCTGGAATCTCCATTGCGTCTGAGAATGGTGACACAGCAGCCGTTGTTTATGAGGATACCGGTGATTCTTCGATTTGGATAGCCACATCAGATGGTCGTGGCATTTCATGGCGAAGTCCCATTCGACTTGATGATGACGCCACAGGATCACCAAAAAATTCGTCTGAATCTTCTTTGCTTGTCGATGAAAATCGTATTTATGTTGCCTGGAAGGATCGGCGAAATGGATTAAATGACGACCTTTATTTTACGGCTTCTGAAGATGGAGGATTGACATGGTTGCCCTCAAATGTGAGGCTGAAGGATGGCTTCGGCAAAGGAGATAATGATTTAAAGGATTTCCGACTTGGCTCCGGAGGAAAGGATGTCATTGCTCTTTGCTCCACAAACGACGGAGAGGAGCAACTGTTTCTTACCTATTCCAACGACAGCGGTTCTAGCTGGAGTTCAGCGATTGACGTCACTTCGCATAATGGTCAATGTGATGTG
>JAPKBM010000006.1 GCA_026421205.1 Planctomycetota bacterium | reverse complement strand
CTTGCACACATAATAATAAGGATTGTGTTTCCGGATGCACCGCCAGGGCCGTCACAGCGCCGATTGGATGGCTTTGCCCTGTGGCTTAATCCACAAAGGCCCGCACTTCTACTTCCAATAGAGACGGCGTACTTGTTAAGGCTGGATAATTTCGGTGGTTACTGGGGAAGTCTTCCATAATCCGTCATCATCCAGGACGATGGCTTGTCCCCAAATCTGGGTACCTATAGTGGCAATACTCGGTCCTACCGGAATGAGTGCCATGGCGGTGCCTGCCCAATTAGTTTGCGCAAAGGCAACTTTGGTGATGGGAGGAGTAAGACTCAAAGTTAGGAGCTCCGAGTATTGGAAGCTGTCATTGCCGTCCCGCGAATAAAGAAAGATGACATTTTGCTGGGGTCCAGCACCTTCCAAGACTGCCATGGTCCAGCCGCCCACGTGAAGTGGGTCTACTGACAGACTAAGCTCTTCACCAGTAGAGGCCGTGGCAGCAGTGAAAAGGAGCAAGGAACCTAGAACCAAGCATGGAATTAAATTAGTCAGTCTGAGAAACTTCATCCCCACATTATAGCTCCGGGCTAATTTTTTTATCCGTATGTGTCCTAATAAATAAAAAAATCTAGTGACTTAGAATTTAGAACCTCTCTAAATATCTCCTGCGCAAAGTATCTACACCGGGAACTGAATCAAAAAAACCATCTTCATCCCCCAAGAACACTCCGCCATTTTCTCATGGCAACAGGATACCGAGAATCCTTACGGCTTTACGGAAAGAATCATTGGATTGCTCAACGCGCCAGATTGCATATCTACCATCTGCGCCCACAAATGGATTCCCAAGCTCGCCGACGGAAGAGATGAGACGGACCACGAGTAAGACAAGGAGCCAGAAGCGTCCAAGAGGGTGGCGTGTGTCGCACCAGAGTCCCACTGCCGTAAGAAAATGTGATCTCGGGGATGAAGGTATTCAAAGCCCACGCCTCCTAGTTGTGTACTTCGCCAAAGTGGTTGTGCAGCCACGAAGCCACACCCCACTCCGCCGGGAGTTCCAAAGCGAACACGATGAGTAATGGTGTCCCCTACTTGATAATAAGGAAGGGAAACACTGAGTACGGGTGGCTGGTCCAAGCCATCGGGTAGAAAAGTAAGCGCATCCAACTCCGTACTCACTTGAAACAACCAATCCTGCTCATGCCACCCAGGGAGCCGACTCCCTCCGGATTCCACACGAAAGACGGTGGCGTCCTGTGAGGACGGACCTTGCACACATAATAATAAGGATTGTGTTTCCGGATGCACCGCCAGGGCCGTCACCGCGCCGATTGGATGGCTTTGCCCTGTTGCTTGATCCACAAAGGCCTGCACTTCTGCTTCTGAATAGAGACGGCGCACTTGTTGGGTGGAGATATCTAAAGCGAGAATGTCGCCGTCTTCTATGGTGCCCAGCGTAGTGCCTAATAGGGAGTCTCGGACAGAAAAGAGTAATTCTCCCTCAAATAAAGTGGCAGCGTCCAAATCAAATCCACCGCCGGAAATTCCCAATGCAATCAAGAAGTCCGACTCTGCGTAGAACATCAGGAAGCCACCCTTTGGGTCAATCCGCAGCAAGTCGCCGTCGGCATAGCCCAAACCGGAGCGAGTCAAAGAGAACAGGAAATCCTGTGGAGAGGGCGAGGCCCCCCCTTGTTGGACTATTGCGGTAGGTGCCCAAACCAAAGCATCTACACCCGGAACCGAATCAAAAAAACCATCTCCATCTTCATCCCCCAAGAGCGCCTGCCAGCCCTGCCTTGGCCAATAGACCTTTGCGCCCGCTTCGGCATCATTGCGGCGAATCCAAGCATCCTCTTGGCACACGGCATCTTGGGGAAGCCGCGACAGTTCTGACGTGGAAGCCAAGGCGGTAAGACCTTGAGGCAAGAGAAAGAGTGCGAGAAGGATCATGGGCAGAAGACGTCGGTCGCCCCTTTCGGTGACCCACAAATCACTCGCTTCAAAATATATCCTAAGTCGGCACGCGCTATTCTTATTGGGTGCTCACCATTCTCCTATTCCAAGTGCTCCCCCCTCTGCTTCTCCCCGCAAAGGAGTTGCCGACGGCCGACGCCACGTACTTCGCCGAAGTCATGGAGATGGGGCAACGGGAAACGCTTTCCAAAGAGATCTTGATGCAGGCGCGCCCGCAATATACGCAGGAGGTACAAGCCTTGCGCCAGGTGCTTCGGCAAGGGAATCATGCGCAAAGACGCACGGCTATTTTGCTAGGGAAAAACATTTTGGAACCGTCTTGGCACACGGAACTCCTTCGAGCAGCCCTGAAAACCCATGATGAAGGGACCTCGCTGATGGCAGTTTTAGCCTGGAAGCCATCGGCCGACGCTGACCCCAGTGTTTTGGCGTATCTGGCCGCCGACCCCACCCGCACGTTGACACTTCGCGCGGCGGCATGTGCTGGTTTACTACGGGCGGGGTGCACGTCGGCGTGGCCTCTTGCGCGGACGATTTTAAAGTTGGGAACGGGGCAAGAGGAAGATGCGCCTTGGGTGACGTGGCGAGACCCAGGGAAGTATGAGCTACCCAAACGGATTTTGGTGCTGGCTTTGGATGAACTAGGGCAGGCGCACGGGCTTTCGCGTTGTGGAATTGAGCCGAATGGCGCGTGGAAAGATCAGTTGGCGCAGATTGCGGCGTGGGAGGAAAAGAGTCATTCCAAGTTGCCCGCTTTGCTTCGAAAGGATTCGTCGGCGGTACCCGGTGCGGTTCAACTTTTCCGACGCGCGTTAGAGGGTGATGCCGTTTCTGAGCAGGCACTTTTTTGGTTGTACTCAATGGGAGCTGATGTTGTGAAAGAAGGACTTGCATCCAAAGACTTCCAATGTCAACAACTTGCCCGACGCTTGATTCGTGTGCGGCCTCAGTGATGCCAAGAATCCTTAATTTTCTCTAAAAAGACTAGGGGTAAATCCGCTGCAAAGTCCGAGGAAACGGAATGCACTCCCGCACATGCTCCACTCCGGTCAACCAAGAAACGGTTCGCTCCAACCCAAGGCCGAAACCACCGTGAGGCACGGAACCAAACTTGCGTAAATCCAGGTACCACTGAAACGCCTCTTGCGGCAACCCATGCTCTTGAATCCGTCCTAACAACACATCATGGTCCTCCTCACGCACCGCACCGCCCACAATCTCACCAGCCGTCGGCGCAATGATGTCCACACCCAACGCCCTGCTCTCATCCTCGGGGTCTCGCTTCATATAGAACGCTTTGACCTCCTTCGGCCAGTGCGTCACCATCACCGGGCAACCGAAGTGTTTCCCTAACGCCGTTTCATCGGGCGCGCCGAGATCATCCCCTGGCTGAAAATCACTTTCATAAACCCCGTCGGCTTTCCACTGTATCAAGAGTTCCGCCGCATCGTCGTACTTCAAACGCGGCCAATCCTGATCCCACGCTTCTAGATTCTCTGCCGGCTGTTCCAAATCCGCCAAATCCTGCGCGCAGTGCTTCAATACCTGCCGAATCGTGAAACGAATCATGCCTTCGGCTACGTCACAAACCTGCGTTAAGTCGGCGAATGCAATTTCTGGCTCAAGCATCCAAAACTCCGTCAAATGCCGACGAGTTTTTGATTTTTCCGCACGAAAGGTGGGCCCAAAGCAATACACCTTCCCCAGAGCCATGGCGCTGGCTTCGGCATACAGTTGCCCCGACTGCGTCAAGTACGCCGTGTCCTCAAAGTACGCGGTTTCAAAGAGCGTAGACGTACCCTCGCACGCGTTCGGCGTAAAAATAGGGGAATCCACACAAAAGAAACCGTCGTCATCTAAATAATTCCGAAACGACTGCACCACCCGGTGCCGAATGCGCATTAACGCCATTTGCTTTTTAGAACGCAACCACAAGTGTCGGTGGGCCATCAAAAAATTGGGGCCGTGCTCTTTCTTACCAATGGGGTAGGCATCCGCAATCTGGATCACCTTCAACTCTTGCACCGACAACTCAGCCCCACCCGGCGCGCGCTCATCCAACTTCACCGTGCCCACCACTTCAAAGCTAGACTCCTGCGTCAACGACTTCGCCGCCTCAAAGACTTCCTCAGAAACGGCCTTCGCCGACGTCACACACTGGCAAATGCCACTTCCATCCCGCAAAAGAAGAAAGAGCAGTTTTCCTTTTCCTCGCGCGTTATACAACCAGCCACGAAGTCGGACGGTTTCACCATCCAAAGAAGAGAGTTCACTGACGCGGGCGTCACGCATGGTTCAATTCAACAATTAGGGGAACATGGAGTAGGAAGGATCCAATGCGGCCTCGGCAACTTGGTCTCCTTGAACTTGGATACTGCCACGGAGCAAAAGCCCGCGACGGACGGCTTCCACCACCACGCTCACTTCCTGAGAATCCAATTCAGAATCTTCATTCCGAATGCGAACGGAGTAGTAGCCCTCATCCCGCAGCCAACGCAAAACCAAGGCCCGCACAATTTGGGGCCGGGATGGCGCTTTGGCCCCTTCTGCCGTGGGTGCGGCGGCCAGGTCTTCAATGCGAAGAAGATTTTCATGCATGCGCTCAAATTCAGTGCGGACTTGCTCTGGGTCCAAATCCTCAATGATTTTGGCTAAGGCCTGCAAACGGTCTGGCAAAAGAGACAGAGGTGCCATTTCCTGTAAGACCTCCTCTTGAGCCAAAAGTTTCCTCCGCAAGGACCAATAGGCCAGACCCCCTCCAAAAAAGAGGACGCCGAGAGCGATGGCGAGGGAAATCTCCATGACCGCTTCAAGGATACCTTCGCCTGCCTTAACATGAAGGGCTCATGCGAGCCCGCCTCCTCTTCGCCGGGGTTTTTGCACTCCTTAGTGCCCCTCTCCTTTTCCTGCCAGCCAACTCCAACGCTTTGGAATCGATGGCCGTGCAGTCCATGCTCCGTGACCTAGATACCTCGGCATACGCTGGGCTGGAACTTCAGTGGGAACATCCTTTTAAAGAAGAAAGCCTGGTGGCGGCACTTGGGAATCGTGCATGGACCGGGAATGACACGCTCGTCCTGACGCCTCACTTTCAAGCAGATCAAAACCGAGCCTGGTTGGAAATCGTTTCTCCGGTAACGACTCCCGACGCCCCCCCCTTTGCGGAAACCCACCTCGGCTCACGCCTTTCCCTTTTCCCACCCCTCCTTGCCATTCTCTTGGCATTCCTCCTTCGCGGTGTTCTTTTCCCACTTGCCTTGGGCATCGGACTGGGGTGTTTTTTAGGGGGTGGGTTTTCTGGATTCTTCCCCATGCTTTATGGGGTTTTCTGGACGTCTATCCTGACGGACGCGTTTCACCTATACATTTTGGGGTTCGTCATACTGCTTTCCGCAACCGTAGGCGTAATGACCCGTATGGGCGGAATTGAGGGCATGGTACGCGCTTTGACCCGATACGCTAAATCTTCCCGCAGCGTGCAAGCAGTGGCCTATGCGTGCGGCTTCGGTATCTTCTTTGATGATTACGCTAATACGATTGTAGTGGGAAATTCTTGCGGGCCTCTCTTTGACCGCCTCAAAGTCAGCCGTGCCAAACTTGCCTATATCGTGGACTCCACCGCGGCGCCGGTTGCTGGGGTTGCCATTCTCAGCACTTGGGTCGCCTACCAAGTCAGCACTTATGCACCCCAGTTGCCGTCCATCGGCATGGAGGAAGGAGCGGGCTACGGTTTATTTTTAGAGACCATCCCCTTTCGCTTTTATTGTCTATTCGCATTATTCACAGTTGCCTCTGTCATTTATTTCCAGCGTGACTTCGGGCCCATGCGACGTACGGAAGAACTTGCACGCCAAGGCAAAGACCCCAGTCGAGTCCAAGAGAAAAAGTCCGCCGAGGCCCTGGTTCCCCACCCCGACGCCACCCCCCATGCAATGAACGGCCTTGCTCCGCTGGCCACTCTCTTGGGTGTCACCGGCTGGCTTCTTTATGCCTACGGCGCCAACGCCATTGCACCGGAGCAGGAGGTTGTCCTCAAGGCCGAGGGCTGGTTCCATTGGATTCGTGAAGTCCTTTCCAAAACAGACAGCGCGAAGGCGATTTTCATGGGCTCACTCTCAGCTTTAGGGCTTGCGGCGGCGTTAGCTTTGGGCCGACGCCTCATCTCAGCCAAAGACCTCCTTAAAACAACCGCACAAGGGGGTGCATCCCTCATCAAAGACGGGGTTTTGGTTCTTCTCTTCGCTTGGGGAATTGGTGAAGTTTGTGCTGAATTAGGAACGGCTAATTACCTCGTCGCCGTTTTCCAAGACCTGATTCGCCCAGACTGGCTCCCCGTGATTCTCTTCTTGTCCTCTTGCTTCATCGCATTTGCCACGGGCTCCTCCTGGACCACCATGGCAATCATGCAACCCAATGTGGTTCTCATGGCAGCAAAGTTAGGCCCGGAATCCTCGCTAGGGATGCATGGCTTATTAGTCATGTCCATCGGTGCGGTCCTCGAAGGTGCCATCTTCGGAGATCACTGCTCACCGATTAGCGACACCACCATTCTCTCCAGCACCGCATCAAGATGTCGACATATTGATCACGTGAAAACACAAGCTCCGTATGCTCTATTAACGGCCGCAGTGGCGTTAATTGCCGGCTATATCCCAGCAGCCATGTTTGGGGTGCCGCCTTGGGTGTCTCTGATTTCCGGTGCTGTAATTCTTGCAGCTTGCATTCGATTCTTTGCAAAGCCACTTCAATCCGAAGTGACTTTGGCAGAACCCACCCATTGACCGCGCGCGGGGCCGACCACCTTGCCGTCGGCGAAGACAAGGAAACCACGGAGCCAAACACGCTCTGGGAATCCACGTAAGGAGCGGCCCTGATAAGGACTCCACCCAGATTTGGAAAGGAGGCTTGCTTCCTCTACCACGCGCGTGGCTTGGGGATCCAGCAAAACGAGATCCGCGTCGGCGCCTACGGCAAGACGTCCTTTATGGAGCAGTCCAAATTCTTGAGCCGGGACTGATGTCACCGAAGCCAAAGCTTGCTCTACGGAAAGCGGGCTTCGGTCACTGGCCTCCAACATCAAAGGAAGTAAAAGGTCCACCGATGGAAAGCCAGCGGGTGCCTTGGCGTAAGGACGTGCCTTTTCCTCCAAAGGGTGCGGCGCATGATCCGTACCGACACCTTGCAATAGCCCCTCCTCCAAAAGGCCCAGAAGAGTATCTTGATCCCCTTGATACTTGATGGACGGGTTCACCTTGAACCGATTCTCTTCTTTCATGTGGGCTTCCTCCGCCGTCATCAACAAATAATGAGGCGCCGTTGTTCCGGTCACGCATTGCCCGGAAGCCGCGGCATCCACAACCAGCTGCGCACCTTCTCCCGTGGAAATATGAAACACGTGGAGATCCGCGCCGACTTCGCCTGCAATTTGAATGGCATCTTTCACCGATTGGACTTCGGCGTTCACCGACCGCTGCAAATCATGGCGGACGGCTTCCTCGCCCTTCAGCACTGCAGCCGCTTGATCCATGACTTGGTTGTCTTCACAGTGTGCAACCACTTTGACGTTTGCCGCAGCGGCAGCTGAAAAAAGTCGGCGGAGCGTGGGAAGATCTTTCACCCCACCTGCACCCGTACTGCAACCCAAAAAACATTTCACGGCCTTACACAAGGGGGCAAGGTCGGCAAGGTGGTCTGCAGATTCTTCCGTCAAGGAGCCATACGGTGCAAAATCAACTAAAGACACCCCTTCTAGGTTTCTACACTTTTCCTGCAAAAGAGCAGCGGTGTTCATCAGAGGTGGATTGTTTTGAATCTCCAACACTGTGGTCACGCCCCCATGCAAAGCGCCTGCCGACCCCGTGGCATAACCTTCTTTCCTCACCAAGCCGGGCTCTCTGAAATGTACGTGACAATCTACTAAGCCTGGAATCAACCATTGCCCAGAGCCGTCCACCACTTCGGCGCCGTCGGCAGACAGATCGGGCCCCATGGCATGAATCAACCCGTTTTGAACGAGAACATCCAGGCCCTCATGGAAGCGTTGCCCGTCAAAAACGCGGGCGCGCGTAAAGAGAAGAGAAGAAGGATTCATGGAAGGATGGCCCCGAGCGGAGTATTTTAGACCCCCCCACTCCCTCTCATGCGTTTCCTTTCCATCCTTTTCCTTCTCCTGGGCCAGACCACCCAGGCTCCTGCCCAGTCCACCTTTGACATTGATCAGATTGCATGGGACCTCACTCCAGCCGCCGACGGGAAATCAGTAGCGATGCGGATGCACCTCACGGGGCTCTTTCAACGAGACCGCCTTGTGCTGAGAATCCCCTTGTGGCGGCCCGGGTCCTACCGCTATGACAATTACCAGGACAACCTGAGCGACTTACAAGCGGTAGATCAAGACGGAGAGATTCGCGGTCTCCTAGGGCTTGACCCTCGGACTTGGGAAGTGCAGACCACTGGGGCCACCGCGCTCACCGTCACGTACACCTTAAGTACGAAAAATCATGCGGCCGAAGGCGCGCTTCCTGCGGTCCATTTGCGGGGACCATCCACATTCTTATATACCGAAGACACGAAAGGATTTCCCCATACTCTGAAAGTTAACCTGCCTCCAGAGTGGGATTTTGCCTCCGGCCACCGCGCAGATGAGCGCACCAAGGAACTCCTGCGCTCCCCGAATTACGACGTTTTTGTAGATTGCCCCATGGCGTTAGGAGATTTGGAACGCCATACTTTCGTCTCTCATGGCAAAAAAATTGAATGGGTCATGCTTGGCCGACCACTTTCTGAAATAGACTTCCCCCGTCTCGATTGGGGACGAAAACTGGAAGCCATGTGCCATGTTGCCCATGAAATTTTCGGGGACTATCCCTTTGAAAAGTATACGTTTTTATTCTTGTTCACTCCGGGTGGTGGTATCTCTGGATTAGAACACCTTAATTCAACAAGTATCATTTCCAATCATTCTGGGTTTTCCTCCGGACGCCTCATGGACCCCCTGGAATCTGTGACGGCCCATGAATTTTTCCACACATGGAACGTGAAACGGATTCGGCCCAAAGCCCTCGGCCCCTTTGATTACTCCTCTGACGTTCGCACCAAAGACTTATGGTGGCTTGAGGGCCTAACCTCTTATTACAACGATATCATCCTGCAAAGAGCCGGGTTACGCGCGGATGGTTGGTTTTGGAAGGCACAGGCGAAAAATTATTTGGACTTGCAGCGCGCAGGTGGTTTTGGAAAAGTCTCCCCTGAGCGAGCATCGTGGACTGAATGGGAACCCAACCGAAGTGAATATATTTCCTACTACACCTCGGGGCAAACGCTTGGCTTGTTGCTGGACCTCAAGATAAGAACGGAAACTCAAAACCGTCGTTCCTTGGATGACGTCATGGCCTTTCTTGCGCGTTGGGTGAATTACCCGGAAGAAGGTTACCGACCGGGTGATTTAGAGCGCGCCGTGCGTGCCGTTACAGGCTGGAATTGCACCGAGTTTTTTGATCGACACGTCGAAGGACTCGTGCGCCCTCCCTTCGCCGACATCCTCCCTCCCGCTGGGCTTGCCGTCACGGATATCTCTGCCGACGCCCCTTACTTAGGTCTCAGCTTTCAGGACGAGCTCACGATGTCAGTCAAAGAAGGGCGCCACTCTTTTGAGGCAGGGCTCCGCTCAGGAGATGTCCTCCAAGCGGTTCGAGGCATATCGGTCAGCGACCAAGCTCATGCTTTAAAAATATTTCGCACGCTTCAACCAGACACAACCTGTACATTTCAAATTCTACGCGCAGGGGAAATACTCGACATCGAAATCCCCGTGAACCGTCGCGGACTCCCCGTCTTTCGGATTACACCGGATGAAGCTGCTTCTCCGCAAGCCATCGAAATCCGAGAAGGAGTGCTCACCGGCACCCCTGACGCCATCTAATTCTCTGTCACCGACGCTTTCCAGTTGGAATCTAAAAGGCGAAAGACGTCTTTTCCTTGGGAATCAAAGAGAAGTTCTCCTTGTTCGCGGACTTTCCGAATGAAGGAGCCTTCCTCAGAAGAATACTGCCCTAAAGCGCGCAGGAACATTTGCCCTTCGCGGCCCGCATTTTTTGCCAAGTAATCAAACATGGACCACGCCTTCCCGAGGTCCCCATTCTTCATGTCAATTAGCTTCAACTTAACCAGGACTTGAAGAGGTGACCCCGAAGCTAAGGCAGCGTCCACATAAACCTGCTTGGCCCCGGACAGGACGACTTCGGTCCCCACGGTCTCTCTCTCTTCTTTTGCTCGCCCCTTTGCGACAGTATGGTTTTCCTTCGGGATTTCAAAAGCTTTACAAGACACGGAATTGTTGCCGTGAAACTCCAAAGAAACAAAATAGCCGACTGCTTCAAAAAGCCAATCCTGACTGACCATCTTGCCATCCAAGTTGTAGTGGTGCGCAGCCAAGCGGTGCCCAAGATTGTGCGCCACAATGCCGAAAAGGTCCGACGTTTCATCGGTTCGCCAGTAATAAAGAAAGCGCGGTTCATCTCCAGATATCCATCGGCTCGTTCCACGGAGCTTCAGTGACTTTTCTTTATGCTGACCCCAGCCATGGCCATAGAAAGACGTGAGAATATTTTCATGCATGCGCATATCATCCGGGCCAAAGTACCATTCCACAAAACGTCCCTCGGGCAGCGCATCCTCAAACCCCTCAGATAAATAAGGGTCTACAAATTGCTGGCGAAAACTTTCCATTGCACTCTCTGCAAACTCCAACATGCGCGTCACCGAAGCATCTTCTAAGCTGTCTCGATAGTGGATCCGGAAATGTTGGCTTTCTTGCATCCGAAAGCCGACGGCACTCCCGAGCTCTTTTGCAGCGTCCGTCAGTCCTTTCGCTTCAGAAGCGGAGACCAATGCTTCGGCGGAACGGCGCGCTCGTGCTATTTCAGCGGCCTTGCCGATGACCTTCCTTTCCTTGCGTATCGTCTTCTTCAGCTTTTCTGCGGCAACCTGAAAGCCAAACGAAAAAAGCCATGTTTTTAACTTCCCATAGGCATCCACCACACGGCCATGAGCTAGGCTGAATTCCTGAGTGGATGGGTCATGGGATTTCCTTGTGGCCTTAAGAGTCGAAATTCCCTCAAGACGAGATTGGTACTCCAAAGACAAACTATAAAAACTTTCAAATTCCGAGAATGTGGAGACCGAAGAAATCACCGAGTTGGGGAGACCTAGAATCAATTTCTTTTGTTCCCTGCCTCGTTGTCCATCTTTCACGCGATACGCCACCGACGAGGGCTTCGAGGAATCTCCGATATACCACTCACTTCGGCCCGCGGAATCCCAGTTCAACTGTCCTGTTTCCGACCGCGTAATTCCACTTCGAATTTCACCAAGAATGACGGGGCCTGATCCCAAATCCACCGTGTATTTTGCGTATTTCTTCAGAGCTTTGTCCCCGTTCAAGCGGATTGAAAAAATCTGCGAAGATGCAGAGGGAGCACTTAGGGCAAAGAACAGAAAAAGCAGGGTCAATCGTTTCATACGCCTTGGATTCCTAAAGCTTTTCGAAGTAATTCGGCCCGCGAACAATCCCGAGTGATGGGGTCCAATTCCGACCCAATTCGTGCCTGCAAATGACCCGGCTGTAATTGGAAGGCCTGAGAAAGAAGTTGCTCGGAAGTAAAAGTCACCCCAAGATTTCCAAAAAGCCCGCCGAGCGCCGCAAGCCGCAACATGGACAAAGCATCCAAGGCCTGAGAGGTGGTCAAACGCGCTGAAGTATGAAGGACGTCATAGGCCGATTGAATATCAGACGTCAAGGATCGCGTGCTTGCTTCATCCTTTAACAGTTGCGTCCGAATCTCTTGCTCAAAACGTGTCACCTCCAATCCAAATTGTCGCACTTGTTTCAACTGGTCTTCCTCCTGGACTCCTAACGTACGCTGGTTACTGATTTGATATAAGTTCCCTAACGCCTGAGACCCCTCACCATGAAACCCTCGCACGGCTAAGCCCGCACTGCGCGCCGACTGCAATGCTTTCTGAAGACTTGATTTCTGTCGTGCCAAGGCCGGCAAGTGCAAAAGAAGACTCGCTCTCATCCCGGACCCTACGTTCGTAGGACATGAGGTCAACCAGCCGTGACGTGCTGAGTAAGCCAAGTCAAAAGACTGCTCCAAACAAGTAATCATTTCCCGCGAAAGAAAAAGTGCTTTTTCTAAATCCAAGCCGGCTGCGAAACCTTGCGCGCGGAAATGGTCCTCTTCATTCACCATCAGCCCTTGGCTTCCGTCGGCGGCGAACAATATTCGGGTCGGTCTTTCCTCTTCCAAAAGGTCACGGGAAGCCAAACTCCGTTCAATCAGGAATTCTCCTTCCGACGGACTGAGTTCGGCTGGATCGAAAACATAGCCGTCGGTGAAAAGATCCTTCAAGCAAGTTTCAGTCTTATCACAAAGCTCTTGGCCGGCCTCGCCGGTCATTACATGCGGAAATGGGATCCCCGAAACATTCCGCGCAAGGCGCACACGGCTGGCAACCACCACATCTCCCTGAGGCCCAGCATGTTCAAGCCATGCGGGAATACAATGAAGAACCATTTCTAGTCGAGAATCCATCCAAGGATTGTAGAATCCCGACGTGAGCGCGGAAAGAAACTACGAGACCCTACTTTTGAGAAGTGATGCCTTACGCGTTCTCCTTCTAGGGTCCGCACTGGTCCTCTTTGGCACATTCGGGTTTCGGGTTCTTGAAGATGCGCCATGGCTGGACTCCTTCTATATGACGGTGATCACCATCACCACGGTGGGTGTCGGAGTAGTCACCTCTCCTTCCCCAATGGGGAAAATCCTCATCGTAACCCTGGTCCTGGCTGGAGTCACGCTGGGCTACATGACGGCCGCTATCCTAGGCAGAGCCGTATTAACCAATTTCGTCTTCCGCACACGCAAGCGCATGCATAAAGTTATCGATGGACTCTCCGACCACGTCATTCTCTGTGGATACGGCCGACTCGGCCAAATTGTTCGAGAGGAACTGGAAGCCCTCGGCAAGAAATTTGTCATTATCGAAATAGAGAAAGATACGGCTCGCCTGCTGGCAGAGGAGCAATTGCTGCATATTCATGGTGATGCCACGGAGGACGAAATATTACTTCAAGCAGGAGTCGAGCGATGTTCCGGCGTGATTGCCGCCATTGGATCTGACGCGGGCAATGTATTCATCACTCTCACCACAAAAGAGTACAACGCCACCTGCCCCATTGTGGCGCGTGCGGAAGACCCCAATACAGAGCACAAGTTGCTGTTGGTCGGCGCCACCAGTGTGGTGACCCCCTACTCTTTGGGGGGCCGACGTCTGGCACAGGCCTTTCTGCGCCCAGGCGCGGTAGATTTGGCTGACCTTGCTTTGGGTGGTGGAAACCATGAAGTGCTGATTGAAGAGGTCGCCCTCCCCCTCCATATGCCCGACGTCATGGCTACGCTCAAAGGGCTGGACCTTGGACAACGCTTTGGTTTAATTGCCGTTGCGGTACGTCATTCCTCCGATGGAAGTTTGCACTTTAACCCAAGGGCTGACGAAGAATTGCGGCCGAACGACCATCTCATGGTGATGGGGAAACGAGAACACATTGACACGTGCCTCCAGTTTCTGAGTGACTGCGGTTAGCGAACCAGACGCTAAAGAATCGAGAGTCCGAAAGCGGACTGGATCAATTGCTTCACTCTCTTTGCGGTCTCGTTACGGGTATCTAAAATAGGGTTGAGTTCCACCACTTCCATGGAAACCATATTGCGCGTGTCGGCACAAAGTTCCAAAAGGAGATGTGCTTCGCGGTAATTAACTCCACCTGGGACTAAGGTTCCAGAACCGGGAGCAACCTCAGGGTCAAGCCCGTCCACATCAAAACTAATGTGAAAACCATCGGTATTCGTATCAATGACAGACAGGATTTCTCTGCTGACCTGAGCCATTCCACGCTCATCAATGTCTCGCATGGTAAATACGTGGATGCCGGATTCTCTAATGAGATCACGTTCTTTGATATCAATGTCACGAACGCCGACTAACGCAACATGATTTGGATCCACCTTGCCGCGAAACCCGCCGATATTAGCAAGCTCCGGGTCACCGTACCCCAAAACATGTGCCAAGGGCATACCATGAATATTTCCGCTAGGAGAATGCTCCGGAATATTCATATCCCCGTGCGCATCAAACCAAAGTAGCCCCAGTGTTTTCTTTTGTTGACGAAAATAGGAAGAAACGCCAGAGACAGTTCCATGTGCAATGGAATGATCCCCGCCCAGGACCAAAGGAAACGCATTGGCCGAAAGAGTCTGAAGTACTTTTTCACAAAGAATTTCACAAATTTCCAGTATCTCTTCTTTGTACCGCGCTGACTCTTGAGGCAAAGGCCGGGTTTCCGGGGCAGGCACAGCAACATCCTGCTGACGCTCAATGGGGTAGCCCATCTTTTCAAGGGACATAGCTAAGCCCGCAATGCGCAAGGCACTGGGTCCCATGTCTGTTCCGCGACGACTCGCGCCTAAGTCCATCGGCACGCCGATGATATGGAGTGGGTTTTCTGTGATTTTCATTAGGCTTCGGGGTGGACTCCAAGGATTTCAAACACTTGCTCTTTACGCTGGTTCATGATATCTAGATTATCAGATTCTAGGTTCATCCGAAGAAGGGGCTCGGTATTGGAAGCGCGCAAATTGACCCACCACCAATCTTTATCCGTGACGGTTCCATAGCTAATGGTGATGCCGTCTAATTCATCCTGCTTTCCGTCAGCGAAAGCTTCTTTCAATTTCCGCAAGGCGGCCTCTTTGTCCTCCACTTCAAAATTCACTTCACCCGTAGAATGAAAACACATCAGTTCATCAAGCATGGCACTGAATGGGCGGTCACTTCGGGAAATCAAGTTCAATACGGAAAGGAGGATGATTTCAGCGTTGTCCGCGTACCAGTTATCACGAAAATAGTAATGGCCGCTTAATTCACCGCCAAAAGGCGCATCATTTTCCTTCATCCGTGCTTTAAGGAAACTGTGCCCAACACGCTCTTTCACCGGCCTTCCGCCCAATTCTAAAATGGTCTTCGGGAGAATCCAAGAAGACCGGAGGTCGTAAACAATGGCAGCACCCGGCTCATGCTTTAGGATTTCTTTAGCCACCAAGGTTGTCATGATGTCGTTTCCGATGGGCCTGCCGGTCTCATCCACAAAGCAACAACGGTCCGAATCTCCATCAAAAGCGGCGCCCAACTCCGCACCAGACTCCACTACCAATTTTCGTAAATCCGCCAAAGTAGAAATCTTCAGGGGGTTTGCTTCGTGGTTGGGAAAAGAGCCATCTAATTCATAGAAAAGTCCTTCATGCTGAATCTCTGGGTTTGCCCGAAGGATTTCCGGAAAAGTATGTGCCGCCATTCCATTAGCCGCATCCGAAGCAATTTTCACGGGCCTCCCCAAGTTCGACCATTTTGAAACATGAGCCACATAATCTTTCATCGTGTTTGCAGAAGTCATGGAACCTTTTTCTACCGTTGGCGCTGGGTCCGACGCGGCGGTTGCCATCTCTTCAATCTTTTTAAGCCCTGTGTCTCCACTAATGGGAACTGCTTTAGCGCCACAAAGTTTAAAGCCGATGTACTGGGATGGGTTATGACTTGCCGTCACGTTCAATCCACCGGCAGCGCCTAAATGCCCAATAGAAAAATAGACTTGAGGCGTACTGCATAAGCCAAGGTCAATCACATCAAGCCCTCCATCCAAAATTCCTTGCATGCAAGCTTGGTGAATTTCGGGAGCCATCGTGCGCATGTCATGGCCGATAGCAAGAGGCCCGTTCCCTATAAAATCGGCAAAAGCGCGGCCGATGCGGTAAGCCAAGTTGGCATCAATTTGATCCGGATAAGTTCCACGGATGTCATAAGCTTTAAAAACGGACATGGTTACAATTCTTGGAGGATTTTCTGAAGGGCTTTGGCTGCGTGTTCTACGTCGGCGTCAGTAATACCAGAGTGTGTGACAAAGCGTAATAGCCGGTCTCCCATGGCAAGAGTGGCAACACCGTAATCATTCAAAGCGGACTCCACCATGGGCGCATCCACCGTAGGATGTGTCACTTCCAAGAAAAGGATATTTGTGTCAATGGTCTCTTGGGCAAGGCGAACTCCCTCTACACCCAGCGCAATGGCACCAAGCCGGCGACATCGAGCGTTGTCTTCTGCAATCATGGGAAGTGTCTCCTCGAGAGCCACCAAACCACAAACAGCGAGGTAACCAGCTTGGCGCATACCACCCCCCATCCATTTCCGGACCCGGCGTGCTCGCTCCATAAAAGCCCCTCCTCCTAAGAGCAACGAGCCGACAGGACAAGACAACCCCTTACAAAGGGAAATACTGACTGAATCCGCCGTAGCTCCATAAGCATCAAAACTGACCTCGGTTTCCGCCTGCGCATTAAATATTCGAGCTCCGTCCATGTGAACAGGAACACCGTGGTAACCCGCCATGGTCTGGACCTCTTGCATATATTCCAAGGGAAGGATGGAGCCTCCTGAAAAAAGATGCGTCTGCTCCAGACAAACAAGCGCGGTGCGCGGCATATGAACAGAGGGCTCTCGGAAAGCGCGCGCCAACTCCGGAAAAGCAAACAAGCCACCATCTCCTTGAAGCGTCCGAACGTGCGCACCGCCAACACGACTGAGCCCACCTCCCTCGAACTGATGGATGTGCGCGCTGGCTTCCACAATGACCTCTTCGCCTGGAACAATATGTGCCGCAACAGCGATTTGATTCGCCATCGTTCCCGACGGAACAAAAATTGCCGCCTCTTTACCGAAGAGGTTCGCAAATTTCCGCTCTAATTGTTGCACCGTGGGGTCATCCCCCAACACATCATCGCCAACGTGTGCCTGCGTCATAGCCTCTAACATACGGGGCGTCGGCCGACTGACCGTATCCGAACGAAAATCCGCGATACGGCTCATGCGAGGTTTTCGATGATGGAGCGGACACGGCGAATCCCTTTTTCAATGTTCGCCATGGAATTCGCATAACTAAAGCGAAGAAAGCCTTCTCCTTCCGCACCAAAGGCAGTACCGGCAAGACAGGAAACGCCTCCTTCAAAAAGAATTTTATGCTGCAATTCCTTCGCGGGAATGTTGAGTTCCTCAATACTTGGCATCACATAAAAAGCGCCCTTCGGCAAATGACAGTGCACACCCGGAATATCATTCAATAAATCCACGATAAATCGACGGCGCTTATCAAACTCTTTCACCATGTTTTCCACAGGAGCCTGGTCTCCGGTCAAGGCTTCCATGCCTGCAATTTGTGAAAAAGATGCCGTACAAGAGTTTGAATTCACCATGAGTTTGGCAATTTGCTTTGCCAAGTCGGGTCGCATGACGCCAAAGCCCATACGCCAACCCGTCATGGCATACGTTTTGGACCAGCCATCAAGCAAAATTACACGGTCTCTAATCTCTGGGTCAGACATAGGGCTGGAGTGCTCCGCGCCGTCATACAAAATCCGGCTATAAATCTCGTCCGACAAAATCCAAATGTCAGGCCGATCTTTCAAGGCAGCCAAGACTCGATCTAATTCGGCCTGTGGCGTGACACCGCCTGTTGGATTTGCCGGAGAGTTCAAAATAACCAGTTTCGTTTTGGCCGTAATTCGGGAAATAACGTCCTCGGGGTCCAGTGCAAAGGCATTGGAAGAGCGGATTGGGCAAGACACCGCCGTGGCGCCCGCGAACTGAATCATTGATTCATAAATCGGGAACCCGGGATTAGGATAAATCACCTCATCTCCCTGCCCGGCTAAAGCCAAAATGGCATAAAACATGGTGGGCTTTCCACCCGGCACAATGACCACCTCATCCGCGTTGCACGAAATCCCTCGGGTTCTGCCTACGTAATCGGCCACACATTCCCTTGCTTGCGGCAAGCCGGCAGCAGGGCCGTAGTGCGTAAACCCATCGTCCAAAGCTTTTTTTCCCGCATCCACAATATTCTGTGGGGTGCCAAAATCTGGCTCTCCAATCTCCAAATGAATAATATCTTTGCCCTCAGCCTCTAACTGCTTTGACTGGGCGAGAACTTCAAAAGCGGTTTCCGTGCCAAGCCGCGCCATGCGGTCTGCAAGAAGGAGAGGAGAAAGTGTTTGTGTCATGGAAGAGGTCCTGAACTTTGGGGAACCCTATCCTAAACTGGCGTGAAGACGATGCCACGAACCCCTCACAGATTCCTTTTCGCCTTGCTCCTGGGCTTGGCCCAAGCTTGCGGAGAGACTCCTTCCCCCGCTCCAGAGACGCCGTCGGCCGACGCCGCTCCACCTCCCAATGTTCTCATCTTCTTAGTGGACACACTGCGGGCGGACCACTTGGGTTGTTATGGGTATGAAAAGGACACCTCGCCCAACATTGATGCCTTTGCCAAAGAGGGCACCCTCTATGAGTTCGCATGGGCGGCCGCATCCTCGACTTCTCCATCTCATGGCAGTATTTTCACGTCCACCTACCCACGGGTTCACGGGGTTTGGAACCGAACTCTTGACCAAAAAGGAGAACCCATCTTCCCACGGTTGGCCGACAAGGCCGAAACGATGGCAGAGTCTTTTCAAAATGCGGGATACGCCACCGTTGCCATCACGGACGGCGGAAATGTCACAGAGTCCCGTGGGTTTGCACAAGGCTTTGATCATTTTGATTCGGGATTTAGCGGGGTCCGAAACCGTGTTACTACTGCGAAGGCTTGGTTAGAAAAAAGAAATGAAGAACAACCTTTTTTCATGTTTCTTCACACGTACCAAGTCCACACGCCTTATATCCCAGAGTCTGAGTTCGTTGAGAAGTTTGCGGATCCAGACTACCAAGGGAAATATCGAACTGCGTGGGAAGGCGCCTTAGAGTTTTCAGAAAAGAATCAGGTCAAGAATGCTATTCGCGTGATTCAGCAAAGATTTTACAAAAAACACCACCCAAAGGAAGGGGAAGGCGCACCGGATTCGGAAGATTTAAACTTTCTTATCTCACTCTACGACGCAGAGATTGGATTGACGGATGCCGTCTTTGGAGATCTTGTGGCTTGGATGAAAGAGCAAGAACTTTGGGAGAATACCGTGATTCTGGTCACATCCGACCACGGAGAAGAGTTTTGGGAACATGGTCAATATGGGCATCATCAAGTCTATGACCATACTTTGCATGTCCCCTTCCTTGTGCGCACGCCCAACGGTGTCGGTGGTCTTCGCCGTCCAGACAATATTGAACTTTTGGACCTCATGCCAAGTCTATTGGAGCTGTGTGGCATCCCTATTCCAAACTCTGTCATGGGGCGTGCACTCAATTTTCAAAGTGCCTTGCCCCCCCAAGAAGACACGCAGAATGTCATTGGAGAAACGAATTGGCCTGAAGAACAAATGGCCTTTCGAACGGGGAAGAATAAGGCCATGCTTTTTCCTAATTCAAACCGTCGGCCCGAAGCATACCTCTTGGAGACTGACCCCGGGGAGCACAAGAATAGGGTCGGAACTCCCACGGGCCAAGCCTTCCTGAAACAAGTCATTGAAACCCTCGAAACTTGGAGGAAACTCTGTGCGGATACACGCGCAGAGTACGGACTGGCGCCAGCAATTCGAAACATCCGTCAGCTTTCCCCAGAGCGGCTCGCGGAGCTCCAAGCCCTCGGCTACGTTGAGTGGTAAGTTAATAAATATAGGCCGCCATGGGGCAATCAGGGAACATCTATCAGAGTCCCTCGCCAGTACTCTTGGCATAATACTTGCAAAAGTAAAACGATGAAACTCGCCCCCCCCCTGCTGGCTCTCTTGGCGATTGGAGCTTGCTCCAAGCCTGCGGACTTAGTGGTTTACTGCTCTTTGGATCAAGTGCATTCGGAACCCATTATTGCACTTTTTGAAAAAGAGACCGGTCTTCATGTGGAAGCACACTTTGATGTCGAAAGAAACAAAACGGTCGGCTTAGTAAATCGCATCTTTGCGGAAAGAAAACATCCCTATGCCGACGTCTTCTGGAATAACGAAACGGCGCACACTATTCGCTTAAAACGCGCTGGGTTGACTTCGGCCTATTCTTCGGAACAAACTCAAGGAATCCCGAAGGAATTTCGAGACCCGGAGCACCACTGGATCGGCTTTGCTGCACGCGCGCGTGTGATTTTGCATCAATCCGAGACGCAAGAATTCCCAACTTTGGTCCATGAAATCGGGCAAAGCCCGGTGAACTCGGTTGGCGCCATGGCTGCGCCACTCACCGGGACAACCCTCACGCATTTTGCTGTTTGGTCCACACTTTTCGGACGCAAGGCTGTATTGACTTGGCTTAAAACTGCACGGGATTCTGGATTGGGCATCACCAGCGGCAATGCCGACGCCATGCGCCGTGTGTGCGAAAAAGATTTTCCGTGGTGTTTAACGGACACCGACGACGCCGCTGCTGCGCAAGATAATGGCTTCGACGTTTCCGTACACTACCCTGGGCAATCCAAAGAATTTCCAGCGGTCCTTGTCATCCCCAACACCGTTTGTATTTTAAACGGCGCGCCACATCGAGCAGCCGCAGAGCGATTCATTGATTTTGTCACCTCGGCCTCGGTAGAAAGTTACCTTGCCAAAAGCCGTTCTCAACAAATCCCTCTGCGGCCTGGCGTGGAAGTCCCTTTCGGTCGACCTCAGCCTCATATTGACTTCGCCATGCTAACGATTGATTGGGAGGCTGTGGCTACGGAGCTAGAGGCGCTCAGCCCAGAGTTCAAAAAACTGTTTTTACGTTAAATGCCCCTCGCCCGACTGACTCGCATTACAAGCCCGTGGTGGTTTCTAGTTTTGCTCGTCACTTTGGTAATTTCCATTCTTCCCCTTTCTGCTTTATTCAAGCCACTTTTTGACGGAAGCTCACTTCAAACGCTTCTCGATCCGCGCATCCAAAATCTTCTGAAAGACACGGCACAACTTTCAGGAACAGCTGCCGCACTCGCTTTTCTGGTGGGTCTGCCCTACGCAATCTTGGTTTGGAGATTCCAAATACCAGGAGCGTTTTACTTCAAGCTTTGCGCCCCCCTGCCTCTCTTACTCCCCCCCCTTCTTCTTGCACAAGCCTGGCACGGATTAACTGGGTGGGACGCTGCTTGGATGACCTCATTTACTTTAGGATTGGCATACGCCCCTTTACCCGCACTCTTGGCGGCACGAAGTTTGCAAAATCAATCCGCCGCCAGCCATGAAGCTGCACTCTTGGCTGGTGGCCCTCGGCGTGCGCTTTGGGAGATGTTTCGCACAGCCATTCCAGGAGCAGTTTTTGGAAGTTCCTTAGTCTTCATCTTTACCAGCACCGATTTCGCCGTTCCTGATTACTTCGCAACCGTAGGAGATAAATTTTCTGTGTACGCCGCCGAAGTTTTCCATCAATTCAGAGATCAGGATTGGACGGCCGGCGCCCGAGCTTCGGTCCCTTTAGTGCTCCTTGGCCTCATCGTTTTAGCGGGAAGTATGCAAGTAGAAAGGAAATGGGGTGCTCCAGATTTTGGAACAGGTCGGCGGGCGAAACCGCTTCGACTCACAAAAAAATATTACCGTATAGGGGCCACCCTCCTGGCATTGATCGGGGCCCTTTTCCTCCTCCTTCTTCCCCTTTCCCGCATCCTCTGGGAGACTGGTGCAGGGGGCCCACTCTCTGATGGGACTTGGCTTTCTCGTTCTGCGGAAGGCTTTTCCGCTGCTTTCAATCGTGGTCGGGCCGACCTCCTCCGTTCCCTGGGCATAGGACTGGCAGCCGGCGGAATCACTTTAGTCCTCGCGCCTTTTTGGGCTCACAAACTTCTTCATTCCTCCTCCAGAAAAAAACAGTTCATTTTACTTTTCCTCAGCCTTCCTCTCTTGACGCCTGCCTTGGGGTTAGGGATCAGTGCTATTTATGTTTTCAACCAATCTTCCTCGCACTTTTTTTATTCAAGTATCGGCTTGCCTATTTTAGTTTACGCAGGTCGCTTCTTACCCATTGCTGTGTTTCTTCTCCATGAACGATTCCGACGGAATCCCCCAGAGCAAGAGGAAGCGGCAACTCTTGCAGGAGTGTCTCTCATCACACGGATTTTCCGTTATCACGTTGGCCCGCACAAAGCCGCGTGGCTCCTTGCAGGTGCTTTGGTTTTAGCTTTTTCGGTCCGTGAACTGGACTTGGCCATACTCTTGCCCGCTTCCAATGCAAGTGCCGCCGTCCGCTACTTTAATGCCCTTCACTTTGCCCGAGACAACTTTGTTGCCGCCTTCGGGATTTTAATGGTACTGATTCTTTTCCTTCCGCTGATGATTTATGCGGCATTCCACCGAGCTCGCCATGATTGAACCCCTCGCCCAACTTGGCAACATTCACAAGAGTTTTGCAGGGCAAAAAGTCCTTCAAGGAGTGTGCCTTACCATACAAGTCGAAGAGCGCATTTCCATCCTCGGAAGCTCTGGATGTGGGAAAACGACGCTTCTGAGAATTATTTCAGGGCTAGAGACACCGGATGAAGGCCAACTTTTCCTGCACGGGAAACCCGCGCTGAGAACGCCGCCTTGGCAACGAGGAATTCAATTTGTTTTTCAAGACTTAGGGCTCTGGCCCACACGGACTGTATTTCAAAATGTCTACGACGCGCTCCGCGCGCAAAAGCGAAGTAAAGCAATGGCGAAAGAACAAGCCATGGATGCGCTCACCTGTGTCTCGCTCAACGAGCATTGTCAAAAAAAGCCCGCCCAACTCTCGGGCGGAGAGTCCCGACGCCTTGCATTCGCACGCGCACTGGCTCTCCGGCCAGAGCTTCTTCTACTGGATGAGCCGTACGCCAGCTTGGACGAAACATCCAAAACACAGAGCCAAGAATGGCTGCAAAAAATCTTGGAGGAGTCAAAGACTGCAGTTCTCCTTGTAACCCACACCCTAGCCGAAGCGGAGCAACTCGGTGGGCGAGTGATGCATTTAGAGGATGGGGTCCTTTCATGATGCAGCTCCAACGCCTTCTCCCCCTGCTCCTCGCAGGGCTTGGCACCGCGGCACTCTTTCGCTTAGTCCTTCCCCCGATGCACACGGAGGTGGCCCCACCGATTTCCTCGCAGGATTGCCAAAGCTGTCACCCCGCCGTATGGGAGGAGTGGCAAGAATCTCACCATGCCTTTGCGTTTCAAAACCCTGAAGTGCGCAGGCTAAGTCAAAACTTCTTAAATGAAGAATGTCTAGCCTGCCATGCCCCCCGACCAGTCTTGCAATTCAAGCCGGGGGAACGCGTTCTTGCTCGCCAGTCGGATCGCTCTCTGGGTGTTGACTGTCTCTCTTGCCATTCGCGACCAGAAGGTGGTGTGGCGTCGGCGCAATTGAATCCACGAACGGATGCTGCATGCGCACCGACCACCGACCTTCGTTTGACGTCAGTGGACACCTGTGGGTCTTGCCACAATCAACACGGAACCGTAGAACAATGGCGCGCGGCACCCGAAGAACTTCAAAAAGAAAATTGTCTTTCTTGCCACATGAAGGATACGTTTCGCGAAGGGGGCCGACGAGGGCGCGTTCACTCTTTTCCGGCCGCGCATGACTTGGCAAGCCTGCAAGAAGCCGTGGCTTTAGAGGCTAGTTTCCTCAAGGGTCAAGTGCATCTCCAACTAACCAACCATGGAGCCGGTCATAATTTCCCTACGGATGAGCGGTCCCGGGCGGCAGATCTGCAATGGCGTTCCATGCAAAAGAAAACTTGGGGAGAGTGGCAACAGGTGTACCGCTTTCGTGACCCTTATCGGGATGAAATAGACTTAAATAACACGCAACTCCCCGCCGGAAAGACTTGGGAAACTACACTGCATCCCCTCGTTCCGCCTGACGCTGTGGAAGTCCGGCTCCTCTACCGAACCAACCCTTTTCAGCCGGATGACGAGGCTTCCGTCCTTCAAACCATCTCTCTTCTTCCCGGTGAGGGGAAGACGTCGATCTCCAAAGATTTAGCGCCGCCGCCAAGCATCAACCAAGGCCCTTCTCGCCAAGGCCACCCCACCCTTGTCAGAGATTTCGGTAAAACTCTCCCGGTACTTTCGCAAAAAGAGCGAGAAGAAATATTGGCTTGGAAAGAACTTTGGGAGGCTTCCTTCGCTAACGGAAATGTCCGCCTCGCATCCCCCACCGGAAAAGCCTTGCGTAAGTTGCAGGAGCTCCACCCGACGAAACGCATGGCAGCCATTTTGCATTGGGTGGAAGAAAAAAATACGCCGCTTGATATTCAGCGATGGGCCTACGCCTGGTGGGCGAAGCAGCCCTATGAAGCAGGAATCCCTCGCATGATTCTGCGCCTAAAATATGAGAAGGACCCCGACAACGTGCTTTCTCTGGCCGTTGGCCTTCTCAAACTTGGAGAGGGCGCCGGACTCGCCGGGCTTCTTCAAGTAATGACCTTTGAACGCTTTCCACAGGTACAGACTTTACTCCAAAACACCACTTGGACCTTGGAAACCGCACAAATCTATTTTCAGTCTCAGAAGGAAAACTGGGACAAAAAAAGATTCCTAAAACCCTCCTCTTACGTTTCGCGGATTGCAAGCCCAGAACTTCTCGGGGAAATGAAATCCATGCTTCATCGATTTCTCAGCCAACCTCTCCGGCCGGTCGATGACGCACGTTTTGTCTTCACACGAATGTCGCCCGCCATCTATCCTTCATTGCTCAGCGGGATTCACCAGGATTCCCTCTATATGCAAGAACACTGTTTGCAAACGATGGCCTGGCTTGGAGAACCTTTCGGTCGTTGGATTCAACGCACGGAAATTGACCGTACGGATTTCCTCAAGGCATTCATTCAGCCGCCGCCCACGCGAACACGCCGTATGGAGGCCGTCGGTGCCATCGGCCTTCCCGAGGGCGAAGCACTCCTCTTGCCATGGTTAACCCAAGGGAATCGAGAGGAGCAAACGGCTGCTGCAGATGCTTTACTGCGTTGCGCCACGCTTCCCCTGCAAAACTCCTCCATAGTCGCCATGGAACAAGTCTTGGAAAACGTGAATCTTTCCGATGAAGCACGGTTCAGCCTACAGCTTATTCAATCTGCCGACGCTTCCCCTCCAAGTTCCTTAGATTCCGCCGAAGTAGATCGTCGCCGCCGATGGCTTGCGCAACGCTGGTGGACTCAGTCCGATTAAAAAGACTCAGACAGCAACAAGTTTAGGTTGCTGTACACACCGTATAGCAAAAGCAAAACGACGAACCAACGAAAAATCGGTACCTGTTTATGCCGCACGACCGTCTGTGTGATTCTGTCCCAAGGCGTCACCCCTTGCTGCGTCAGCAAGCTATATGCATGAATCTGTGCAAGAGGAGTCAAAAGAGGGATGCCCAAAGCCATTCCTCTTATCCACACTTCCACACTTCGGCGCAGGGCTTGCTTCCAGTGCAACCTCTCTCCCCGCTCCGTGGAAATCTCAATGCCCAGCAACCATTTCCCAGGTGTGGTCCCCCAATAAGTTAGGAGAACAGTTTCCGCCAGCACCCAACTTGCCAAAAATGGAACGGCAAATTTTGCCATCACAGAAACCTCAAACAGGATGGCACTTTGGCCTCCAAACGCAAAATATACTGTTTGAGCCAAGCTGAGATCCAAACTGCGCGCGAAATAGCGGGTCCAAGGCTGAACTGACGTAGCCTGTACCTTTACCTGAAAAGAAGGGTGGGGTTGTAGTGGCTCCTCAGCCTCACTTTTAACCTTCTCCGCCACTGGACCAAGCTCCTCTACCCCTTCTTCCGGTTTACTTCTCAAGGAGGATGCAAAACGAGGTAAGTGATCGGCCCGTTTCCACTCCTCCATACCGTCCTTCCAAAGCAAAGTATGCGGCCCAAGTTCACGGGACTCCAAAAGAAAGGCGACTTCGCTCTCAGGGACTCCAGAAGAAGCGCCACCGTCCTTCGAATAAAACCACGTTTCTTCCTTCATTACGCCACAAATCGTCTCTCTGCCTCCCCTAAAAGTCCAGAACGAGGTGAAAAAATATTGCAAGTTCCTAGTTATTAGTGGCATAATGGCATCTCGCCCTGTCAAGACCCCTCCCATCCTCCACCATGAAACAATTTCCTTCCCTTTTGTTCGCCGTATTTAGCTTCTCGCTGTTAACGGCAAATACTATATCTGCCCAACAGAATATTGACGCTACTCCTTGGACTCAAATTCCGGCAATGGGAGACGTAATCGCTGGACCATGGGACGCGGCAGAAAATACAGACTTCGTCACCATCGGCTCATCGCAAGGCATGGGATTTCTCTGGGTCTCCGCGGTCCTAATTCAAAGTAATACTCCCTACATTATCCAATTAGAGCTAGATGGAACAATAAGGCGTTACCACAAACTAAGTGTAATTGGCATTAACAACCGTCTTAGTGACTTGACATTTAATACAGAAGCTGCGCTTCTTCAAGGTGTTTCAGATACAGCGTTACGCGCTTACAGTCTGAATTACAATCACTCAACAGAAAGCCTAAGCATCGTTAATGATGTTGATCTATCAGCATATATCGTACAAGGTGCTGTCGTCGGTATCGCATCGAGCAAAAAAGTTAACGGTGACATGTGGGTTGCCGAAATGTATAACCTCGTGAATACAAACACACGATTACACCGTTTCAATAGCATGGGTGATCCGATGCAGGCCCCTGTAGATATTGGTGGGCTAAATGCCTTTGCAATGGATTTGGATGCGGCAACGGGCACACTCTGGATTGGCTGTCGATTCGGTGCAAACGACGTCAAGTTTATAGAATTCGACCCTGAAGCCAATCAAGTTACAGGACGCGGTTTCAATTCACATCTTCCTGGGACCCCAACGGGGCTTAGCATTCACCATGACACGCGTAATACCAACGGTCTCAGTCTTCTTGCACATATCGCTCAGCCGAACAGCAATACCTCAACTGGACAGCTTGTGCTCTATGACCACAATGACTTCATCACTGGCAATCAAGATGCTTCCTTACAGGTCTATGGAACAGCAATTGGAAAGCCCGTTGAAGTCGTCCTAAAGGATGCAACACCTGGAAGGCTGGTATACATCGTTGGAAGCACAGTACGCGGAACCGACACGAGTCTGAATGAAATATCAAGTGAAGGAAACGACACTTTAGCGGTTCAAGGGCCATTCATCTATGGAGATCTTAGGCAGCCACTAGGAACAATTGACGCAAACGGTGAATTCAACTTCTCAGAAATGATTAGACCTGGCATGGCTGGTGGGAATCTACAAGTTGGGGCGGCTTTTTACCTGCAAGCATTTACTGGAGATCCCAACGCTGGAACACCAGAGGAGTTCTTTGCTGACTTTACAAATGTGTTTACCGTTTACCCAAACATGCCTGGGAACTGGGGAGAAGAAGAAAGCTTTGCAAATGGACCTAAAACACCTGGAATGCGCACAAAAGTCTATCAATTTGGCATTAATGGAGGCGTCGAAAAGCTATTGACCTTTGGGGGCGCAAATCATCTTTACCCTAAATCGGGTGAGCCTGTTATTGCCACAAATGAAATTTGGGACATGAACCTCCAAACAGGGGAGAATACCTTAATTGCCCGCATGAACGTCGCGCGAGCTCACCATAAACTCCAAAGACTTCCTGATGGAAGAATCTTTATCACAGGTGGGATGGTTGGCCCCCATCCAGATGATCCAAACCAGACGGGCATCACACGAAGGGCTGAAATCTTTAACCCCTACACTTCAGAAGTCACTGAAGTTGCACCAATGTCAACTCCACGTTCACATCACTTTGGCTTTTTGCTTCCTGACGGAAGAATCTTTGTCGCTGGCGGAGTTACTGGAAAAAATAACAATGGTAAGGTCGAGAATCTAGGCACCATGACCAAACGTAATACAAAAAGCTCTGAAATTTATGACCCAGCTACGGACTCATGGACTGCTGGACCTAACCTCCCCTACCGCATTGCTGCTGTTGCTATCGCAGGGATTGGGCACGGCACAGGCCTTCGGCTGTTCTTTGGCGGACTAACCAATGGAGACGTCACAAATCGCGTCTGCTCATTCAATGTTGAGACATTGAACTACACCGAATGGACTCCAATGCAAGAAGCACGCGCTTTCTTCTCAAAGAATCGTGCCACGGCAACAGAATATGTTCTTGCAGGAGGTGTCACTAGTATTTTGAATGGTGAGGACTATGATTTCACCGCTAGCAGTGAACTATACGACATAACGGCAACCACTGATGATGGACAAGGTGGATTTACTTTTGGTGGCACTGTCGCCACTGACCCATTGCCTGAACCAATAGGCTTCACATCTACGGCTTCATTGCTACGGCCTGACATTAATGGCAACTACACGGTTCACATCTTGGGCGGAGTTGGAGTTCTCCGTGGCACAGGGATGAAGCACTACACCTTTAATGCTGGGCAAACAGCAGGCAATCAATATCAAAGCGAAGACAGAACTAACTCGAGCCATTCGGGCGGTTCAGTAACGACCAACGAAGATGGAACCGTCACGGTTAGAGGCGGGGATGTGGCTGGGCCAAATGGTCAACTGCCAACTTTCCAGTCCTACACACCACAGTAAAAAATACGATTAGAAGGAGTGACAGAAAAAGAAGGCACTCCTTCTTATCACGTCCCTGCAATCAAGAACACTCGTCTGATGCGCCGAATCTTTTAAACGTAGGTATTTTCTCGCGTAAATAAGATGGAGGGTAATTGACAAAAGGGATATTATGAAAATCCACTGAATTTGGAAGAGGCTCTGCATCATGATGAGATAAATAATCTGTGACAGACAATCATAGTCCCAAAGGACACTGCCATCAAAAGAAACTCTTTAAACATGGTCGCCAGAGCCCTCAATACCATCTTGGCTAATATTCAGTGTTCGTAAAAGCATACGATTATCTTGAAGTTGGACAGAAAATCTTGGCTCCATCACTCCTGGCCAAGTGTGCGCCACTTCTCCCTCATTCTCTATAAGTAAAGTATTATCCGAGGACATGAGATGAAACAAGAGTAATCCATCATTTCCTTGCTGTTGAAACGAAGAGGCAATCAGAAGCAAATAGAGCTTAACCCAGAATAAGAAAAAAAGGGGAGCACTTATTCTTCGAACTCAACTCGGATTCTCTTAACGCCAATCACCAGAAAGAACAAAAGCGCCCCACAGCCGAGGGCTCTGCCGACCTTCAATACGAAGCTTTCGTAGCATTTCACGCTGAGACTCAGCCAAAGCCTCCACTTTGGATTGACCACCTTCCCATAGTTTAAGGTAAAAAGATTTCATCAACTCTGCAGTAGCTTCATCGTCCACGGGCCACAAAGAAGACAGCACTGTCCGCGCCCCGGCTTGTCGGAAAGAACGACGAAGCCCCATCATCCCTTCTCCCGCACGCTGAGCTCCCGTAGCCGTGTTACATGCAGAAAGAACCATTAAATCACACTGTGTCAAATCCAAGCTAGCCACTTCCTCAGCAGTGAGATATCCATCTTCATCACCTGTTTCACCATAACGAACTCCCGCGAAAACCAGCCCAGATAAAAGTCCAGGCATACGACCGACTAAACGACGCTGTGCGCGTAATGCGGCCATCGCCTGAGGATCACTCTTAGAAACCTGCGCAGCCAAGTTTGGCAATTCCTCTGGCTCAAAAAAACCATGTGTAGCTAAATGGATATAACGATAATTAGGCAACTCGTCCTTCACACGTGATTCAGAAGCCTGCTCTCCTGTCAACAAAAGTGGCTTTGAAGACCAACGCTGATCTTTAAATAGTCCTCGGATCGATTTAGCTTCACCGAGTGTTGCAGAAAGTTCGTCCCACTTTTTCGTGAACGTCGTTGCGTCGCCGCGACGACCACCTCGAGTAAGATTACTTTTCCCTAACAGTGTTTCTTTTTTTGCCTCAAACTCTTCTTCAGTGAATAGACCCATCTCTTTAAACTTTTCTAGCTGTTCCAGAGCCTCCTGAACTTCGGGACTTAGAGCGCCCTCCTCTTGCTCTTTCACTTCACCGTCATAAGCAACTCCACCCACCACAAATAGTGCTCCCTCTCTTGATTCTGCCAACTCCTCCTGCAAAGCCAAAGAAACCATATCTTGCGCATAAACGAAGGCATGCTGTTCTATAAGGAACTCCTCCTCTCCCACGGGCAAGGTTTCTAAAGGAAGCGTTGCAAGAAAAGAATCAGGCGAAACAAAGACCATCGACGACTCCCCAATATAAGGCTTCAGTGGATCCCATAAAATTTTTCGCAGAAATGTCCCTGGGCGATCCTTTTTAGCTCCCAACGCACGTCCGCCACGAGTTGGCACTAAATAATCCAAGTAAGATTCAACCTCACTCTGCAAATCATCAACAGGACCCAAATCAACACGATTCGGAACAGCTTGACCAGCTGTGAAAATCCAAGCCACTAATTCAGAATTGCCCCATGGACTTCCATCGTCAAAAGATTTCCGATATCTAGGGTAGACATAAAAGTCAACTGCCACAGTATTGGTTGGCAATGATTGCGACACATCGGAAAAACTCGGGACTTCGGGTCGACCAGTACCAGTCAAATTTAAAAATGTTCGCTGCAAGCTAGCATACTCAGCCGCAATTCTTTGTGACTCTATTGGATTTTCTTCAGCACCAAGGACAGCCTGCCACAATTGACCATCCAAGGCCTTCATTTGTTCATAAACTGCGCGAGCTTCTGGCGTTAAATGCCGTTGGCTTGCAGAAAGACTACGGGAGATTTGCCCCTTCCAGCGCAAGAGAGCTTCATATTGCATCAAAGCTGACTGATCATCTTCTGCATCTACGGAAAGTAGTAGAGCCATTTTTGCTGCATGGAAACGTGCAAAAGCAAGTCGCTCATATTCACTCAAACCGGCAAACAGAGACCAAAGGCGAGTTTCACCGCCCGCAACTGTCTCCAAGGCATGCTTCAAGGCCTCGTCCAACGCGCCCGTCTGAAGCTCTGCAGAGGCTAAATCCTGCAACGTTGCTAGATACTCCTTACTTGTTTCAAGCACTCCAGCATCTCGAAAAATCCCTTTACCTTCTTGAAAGAATTCAACGGCGGCGGCTGGGTTCCCCTTAACCTGCGCGGCGACACCTAAAAACCCGAGGACCTTAGCAACCTTAGGATGCCTCTCTCCAAACAACTGCTTCGCCAAAACTGCGGCCTCCTCCAATAGAGGGTAACCTTTCTCATGCTGGCCCAAGTGTTGACATGCTTCGCCCATTGCAAGGCGCAATTCCAAAGCAGCAAAAGGTGAAAAATCAATCGAACGCTTGGTTAACCCTAATGCGGTTTCCCAATAAAAAAGGGCCGCATCCCATGCATAACGTTCCTTGCTGAGACGACCCAATTCCAAATTCAACATAAGACTCAAGTCAATGTTTTCAGACTTGTTATTGGCCATCCAAAGCGCTGCTCGCATTAAAACCTCGTCCGCATCCAAAAGATTCTTCTGATCAAGGTGCAAGCGACCTAACTGAATAAGAGTAAAGGGGTCCTCTCCTTCATGCTTGAGATTATCTTCCCATAATCTGCGTGCTTCTGAATTGTCGCCTAACTGCAGACATACATCCGCCAACAAGCTTCTCGTCCGCGAAGCATCAAAAGACCCAAGGCCAGCCTCTCGCTCTAGCGCAGCTAATGAAAGATTGAGTTCGGACCGCGCCTCTGTCATTTGGCCATGTTGAAAAAGTGCCTCTCCTAGGCGATAGCGTGCCAAAGCAACAAAGGCACTTTCCTTACCCTCAGCTTCACTTAGCCTGTCAATGCCCTCCTGCAAGTCTTTAAGTCGCAAAGCTTCGGCCGATCGCTGAGGAAGGGGCTCTGGCGCACCTTTTTCAATGTGTAAAGTAAAGGCACCTATTTTACCGTGAAGGGCAATAGCCCGAATAGAAAGCCGTTGCCCTGCGTCCAAATCTGAGAGAAGTATTTGGGAGTGAAAGCCATACCAGCCGTCATCATCCCGCGAGAGGCCGTCTCCGAATGAAGTACTTAAAAAATTCCCCTGCGCGTTTTGAATCAAGAGGTAGGAATCAAAATAGTGAGAATGGAGGCGGATGGTCCACGATCCCGCTTGAGGCACGATAAAGAGAAAACCTTCGGCGCGGGGGAGCGCAACTTGATCGTAGCCCTTAGGAAGCCCCTTCGTCTGAACCGGAGAAGTCTCCGAAACTTGCCCCATGTGAGGCGTGTCCACAAAAATTTCAACTTCCCCTGCGTCTTGCATGGGAAGAGCGAGAACAAAGAAAAAGTGGAAAACGGAAAACGGCATGAGAACAAAGTCGCAATAGGCGACTTTAGCAGTATAACACGCTAGGCTGTCCAAATGCATGTTCATGTCCTCGCAAGTGGCTCTAGCGGAAACTGTACTTTGGTCACAGCGGGGCAAGGAAATCAAAAAGTTCGCGTTGTATTGGATTGCGGTATTCCACAGCGTACAGGCCGGTTACTAGCCGAACGTTGCGGCGAATCTCTCACACAAATTGACGCCGTTTTGATGACCCACCACCATGCGGACCACAGTAAAAATGTCGTCCCAGTAGCAGCACGCGCCCGGGTACCGCTTTATGCCCATGACGAATCTTTTGGTAGTAAAAGCTACCTTTCAAAAAAAGAGCGAGAGCGGCGAAAGATTGACCATCGTTCCATCCAAGACCAAGTTCCTTTTTCCGTCGGCCCTTTGTCCATCACTCCAATCCAACTCCCTCACGACGCAGGCTTTACCTTCGGATTTCTCTTTGAAACGGAGAACGCACGTGCGGGGTACTTTACGGATTTAGGAACCGCCGACGTCCTCCGCCCCCACCTTCACTCCCTCAACCTTCTCGTTCTCGAAGCCAATCACGATTTCACTATGCTTCGAGACGGACCCTACCCGCGTATTTTGCAAGACCGCGTTTCAGGGCCGGAGGGCCACTTGTCCAATCAGCAAACGGCCGACCTCCTTCAGGAAGCTGCAGGCCCAAGCCTACATACTTTGGTTTTAGCCCACCTGAGCAAGGAAAATAACACGCCCGAAAAAGCCCTGCAAACGATTCGACCCGTCCTCAACCAGAACGTGTGCGTACATATTGCCCCGCCATTGGGGCCACTCAGCCTAGAAGCAACCGCCTACTTAAATAAGTTATAGCGCATGATGTGCCATATGGCAGCCACGCCATCTCTCCAACCGATCTTCTTGCCGTCGGCGTAATCTCGGCCGTAGTAACTAATGGGCACTTCGTAAATACGGACTCTCTTTCCTTTTAATCGCTTGCGGGCAACTTTGGCAGTAATTTCTGGCTCAAAACCAAAACGGTTACTCTCCAACTGTAGCCCTTGAATAACTTCTTTTCGAAAAACCTTGTAACACGTCTCCATGTCGGTCAAGTTCAAATTGGTCATCATATTAGACAACATCGTCAAGAAAGTATTCGCCATCTGGTGCCAATACAAGTGCACACGATTCATTCGAGCGCCTTTAAAGCGAGAACCATAAACAACGTCGGCTAAGCCTTTTTCAATAGGCTCTAACAGTAAAGGATACTCCCCAGGGTCATATTCCAAGTCAGCATCCTGAATCAGGATGACATCACCGGAAGCCTCAGCAAAACCAGTACGTAAAGCGGCACCTTTCCCCTGGTTTTTTGCGTGATACAAAACTTTTAAATCTGCATCGGCCTCCAAACCCTTCAAAATGGCGCGCGTACCGTCCTGCGAACAATCATCCACAAGAATGATCTCTTTTTCAAAGGGCGTAGCACGCACCCGTTCCAGGATTTCTAAAAGAGTTTCCTCTTCGTTGTAAATGGGAATGACGACGGACAGTTTCACGGAAAGAAGAATACCGTATCCTGCTCCTCATGTCCGACGGTTTCCGCCCCCACATCTCTCCCGAGGAATCCCCCCGCGAACTCACCGTGCGTTCCGTGGTCATTGGTGTTCTTCTTGGCGCCCTTTTTGCTGCGGCCAATGCCTACGTCGGCCTCAAAGTGGGGCTGACTGTTTCGGCGTCCATCCCCGTGGCCGTAGTCTCCATGGCAATCCTGAGAGCCCTGAAGGGTGGGCATATTCTGGAGAACAACATGGCACAAACCGTGGGTTCAACCGGAGGATCGCTGGCCGCGGGCATGATTTTCACCATTCCGGCCCTCTACCTCTGGGGCGAAGCCCCCCCCTTGGGCACTGTTCTCTTGACCACCCTGCTAGGCGGAGTCCTCGGAGTCCTTTTCATGATTCCACTCCGACGGTTTCTCATCGTCCAAGAACATGACAATCTCCCTTACCCCGAAGGCACCGCCTGTGCCGAAGTTCTGAAAGCGGGTGAATCCGGGGGCGACAGTGCAAAAAAAGTCTTTGCGGGTCTTGGCCTCGGAGCCGTTTACGCCGCAAGTTTCAAAATCTTTGGCCTCATCCGCGATGGGCTCCATGCGCCGTTGGCCTTCGGCTCTTACCGGACCGTCCTCGCCATTGACGCCATTCCCTCTCTCTTAGGCGTAGGTTACATTTTGGGTATTCGCGTGGCCTCCATGATGATGGCCGGTGCTGCTTTGGGCTGGCTTGTCTTGGCACCGCTTCTTTGGTTTGTCGGTGACAATCTTTCCGGCCTTCTCCCCCCAGCCGACAAAGTAATTTCCGCGATGAATGCCGGAGAACTCCGCAGCAATTATATTGCCTTCATTGGTGCAGGCGCCGTCACCGTCGGCGGGCTGGCTTCTCTGGCAAAAACACTCCTCCGCTTTGCTTCAAGCCTTCAAGGCAGTTTGGCACGGGCAGGGCAGGCATCGGCGAAAAAAGCGCAACCCAAGCGTACAGAGCAGGACCTTCCCTGGAAACCCGTCGTAGCCTTGGGCATCCTATGCACAGGAGCGCTTTGGAGCTTCGGCATTGTGGGCAGCTTCTGGGGTGCACTCTCGGTACTCATCTTTTCGGGGATTTTTGTTGCGGTTTCTTCTCAAATCGTTGGACTAGTTGGCGCATCCTCTAATCCCGTTTCGGGCATGACGATCACCACGTTGATTGGCACCTCACTCCTCTTTTTAGCATTTGGAGCTGGGGGAAAAGTGGGCATGGTGCAAGCTATTTCCGTCGGCGCCGTCGTGTGCATTGCCGCATGCCTGGCCGGCGACACTTCCCAAGATTTAAAAACTGGCTACCTTTTGGGCGCCACGCCCAAAAAACAACAAATCGGGGAACTCTTAGGCACGGTTTTCACCGCCGTCTCCCTTTCCGTCATGATTCCCTTCATCATTCTTCTGCCGACGGAAGCCGGCCCAGTTTTAAACCTTGTTGGTGCAGACCCCGGTGTTCCGGCCGCCGTCAATCCAGATTTTTTGGCACCGCAAGCGAACGTCATGAAAACTATTGTAGAAGGTATTTTCAATCAGGACTTGCCTTGGGTTCTCCTCATCATTGGTGGCGCACTCGCCTTGGTGGTGGAACTTCTTGGCGCACCCAGTCTTCCGTTTGCTGTCGGGCTTTATCTTCCGTTTAGTCTTTCCGCCGCCGTGTTTTCAGGTGGACTATTACGTCTCTTCACCAATCGACGTTTTGGCAAGAAGAATGCGGAACAAGGAGTCTTAACGGCATCTGGTTTGATTGCCGGTGAAGCCCTACTCGGCCTCACTTGGATTGGGGCCATTTGGGCTTCCAGCAAGTTTGGGGAGGGAAATATCTCCAACAAGCCGCTGTGGGACTCCCCGGCATCGGCAGACACCTTCACTTTGGTTGCCTACATGGGTTTGGCGTACCTCCTTTACCGCACTGGTTCCCCTTCGAAAAAGAATGTTTAGGCACACTCTCCTTCTGCTTGCTCTTCCCTTCGCCATCAGCAGTTGTGGCGAAAATGACTTGGCTCCGACTTTAACTCCCGCTGATTTTGATGCTGTGCGATGCTTTGAAGACTTGCGCTTCCTCGTAGAAGACATCGGCGCCCGACGCATTGACACGAAAGAATCCGCCCAAACGAGAGCTTACATCCAAGAACAATTAGCGGGTCTTGGCTGGGAGTTTCGCACGGACACTTTTGCGGCCACGCCTCCTGAGGGCGCACGTCGCAAAGGTACGGTCACGGGAACGAATCTCTTGGCTTACCGTCCTGGAACAGAGGAGGGCAGTCTTTGGCTTTGCAGTCACTATGACACGTTTGATCGACCCAAATTTGTCGGCGCAAACGACGCTGGATCCTCCACGGCACTCCTTATAGAGTTGGGCCGGCAACTTGGAGGAGAAGGGCCGCGGCAAGGACTAGGGATCACCCTATGTTGGTTTGACGGGGAAGAACCGTTTTACCCAATCCGATGGGATGACAACACAAACTCCACTTTTGGAAGCCGTCACTTGTCAGAAAAGATGAAAGCCGACGGAACCCTCTCCTCTATCAAAGCCCTGGTACTCATGGATATGGTCGGTGACAAAGAATTGGGCGTCTTAATTGAGTCCATGTCAACCGGTTGGATTGCGCGCATCTTTGAACAGACAGCACAAGGTCTAGGATACCACCAACTCTTGATTGGACGGCAAGAGGTAAAAGATGATCATAGAACTTTCCTGCGCAAGGGCGTACCGGGTATTGACCTCATTGACTTCCACTTCGGCCCCGCTAACCGATTCTGGCACACGAATAAAGATGACCTGTCCACTTGCTCGGTAGAGAGTTTAAAAAAAATCGGCACCCTGGTCATGACTGCCCTTCCAAGCCTGGAAGAGCAAGCGCTAAAACGAAAATAATTTAGTTCAGCGCTTCGCCGACGCCATTCGTTGCCCGGCGAAGAGCCTCTTCTCTTGCATCAGAAATTCCCGGTTCCTCCGGTTTTTCAGATGCACGAGAAACCGAAGGCTGTTCCGAAGGTGACATGGAAGCTTCAGAGGATGGGATATCCGCCATGTCCACCGAAACTAACATAGAGACGCCTCGCTTGCGCATCGTCACGCCGAAGAGGCGTTCACAACGTGACATGGTAATCCGGTTGTGCGTTACCACCATGAACTGCGTATTGTCAGAGAACTCCTGGACTACGTCAATGAAACGTTCGACGTTAGCATCATCCAAGGCAGCGTCCACTTCGTCCAAAAGGCAAAACGGCGAGGGGCGAGATTGAAAGACAGCCAAGAGTAAGGACAGCGCTGTCAATGTTTGCTCTCCACCGGAGAGCAAACTAAGTTTTTTCGTATTTTTCCCCGGAAGGCGTGCAGTGATTTCAATTCCGGCATCCAAGGGGTCCATGTCGGCAGTCAAGGTAATCTCCGCCTTGCCTCCACGGAACAGACGTCTGAATATTTGTTCGAAGTGACCCTGCACCAATTCAAACGTTTCCACAAAACGCTCTCTGCACTGTATATCCAACTCCTCCAAAGTGGCCTCTAAATTCCCTTGAGCCTCTTGAAGGTCCACCTGTTCCTCATCCAAGAATTTCAAGCGTGCCTCTCTGTCGTCTAATTCGTTCACGGCGTCTAGGTTTACAGAACCAATCGACTCAATCTTTGCGCGCAATTCAGAGTACTCCTCATGCATCAATGCGGGGTCCATCCCTTCCGGAGCTGGAACCGTTGGGTCAATTTGCAAACTAGACGCAAGGTCTTCCAAGTCTTGGTGGAACTCTTCCTGAATTCCTCGGACCAACTCATCAAACTGCAAGCGGTATTTTTGCTCGTCTAAAGCCAAGGCTTGCCGCTGTTCCATCAATTGGTCCAAATGCCCCTGCTCTCCGGTTCTCTGAGAACGTTCCTTATGGAGCACATCGGACGCACGAGTTGATTGTGCCGAGGCCTCCCCTACGCGCCCGTCTAATTCTGTCCGCTGGCCTAGCAATGTCGTTCTTTCCAGCTTTGCCGATTCTACATTGCCCTCTAATTCAGCAATACGGTCCACAAATTCCTTCAATTCAGAAGTTAATCCAGCTCTTTCCGCCGACGCCTTTTGCGCTTGCGTTTTTCTATCTCCAACTCGCTGCGTCAAGTGTTCTTCTGCTTGTTGTTGACGATGGAACTCAACACGTGTCTCTTGAAGCTGCTGACTTGCCTGATCTGCAACCTCTGTTTTTTCCTCCGTGTCACGCTCTAAGCCAGACAACGACTCGCTCTTTGCCAAACGTGTGACCTCCGCCGCGTCGCGGTCTTTCGTTGCCTGAGTTTCTTTCCCCTCAGCAGTCTCCAGCAAAGCCTCCAGCTGGTCTTTTTCCGTGGCCATGACGGAAGCCTCCTCCTTTCTTCGGAGCATCCGCTGACCACTCTCTTGAAGGCGTGCATCCGCTCTCTCTTGTGCAGACAAGGCCTCTCGGCTAGTTTGTTCTGCAACGGTAATCTTTTGGCTCAAGAGAATAATTTCCTCGTGGATGGTCTTTTCCTTCTCCGTGTCAGACTCCAGTTCGACCTCCGCTGTGTCCAACAACGCCGAGGCTTCGGTTCGGTCATTACGCCTGGCCAACACACCCACGCTATCGCTGGTAAGCATGCCAACTCGGCAATACCCTCGGCCATGCAACTCTCCATCTTCCGAGAGGAAAAAGGCATCCTGATATTTTTCGGCAAACTCCGCAGCATTGGCACCGGACTTGACGGTGTACACGGCCCCAAGACGAGAACAAAGGGCATCACAGGAATCCGCACTTCCTTGCAGGATTTGACGCAATGGAATTGCCCCTGGAATTTCTACGCAGACTTTCGGATTTTGAAAAGGGAAAAAGATATCCGCGGACCCAGAGGTAAGCGTATTTCGAGCCTCTCGATTTGTTGTCCAAAGTGCGTGTTGCAAGCGCCCTAAGATGTTTTCAAGCAATCGATCCCATGGCGCCGCCACTTGAATTTGATCCAACAGCAGACTCGGGAATGTGCTGGAAGACTCCTGAAGCAAATCACGGATTTCCGGAGGAAGCCCTTGCATGTCTTCCTCTAAACTAGTTAAGGCCTCTAAACGAGCACGCGCGGCAACCGCACGCCGACGGGCGTCGGCAGCAGCATCGGCGTAGCCCTTTTCCTCTGCACGCAAATGCATTCGGTTTTCCGTAACTGCGTGAAGATTCGCTTGCGCTTGCATGCTCTGGGCACGGGACGCCTCTTGAGCAGCTTCCAGTGTTTGGTGCGCGCTTTGGAGGGTTTGCAATTCCGGCAGTAACTCACTTTGACGACGTTGAAGCGAAGAAAGGGAACCTGCCACTTCACTGCGCGCTTTGGCTGCATCGGCGACTAAGTTGTTACAACGAGTTCGCTCCGACAATGCTTCCAATATTTCGGCTCGTAAGACCTCTAAGGTTGACTTCGCCTCACGACCAGCATCTCTTGCTTGCTGAAACGTCGCTTCCGCCAAGGCCATGGCACTCCCTGCCGCTTCTCGCGCCTGGAAAGCCTCCCCAACCGATGATTCCATCTCGAGGGCCTCTGCAGAAGCTCCCTCGCCCAAAGTAATTAACTCTGCTAAACGTTCTTCGTCCTTCTTCAGCTGATGCTTCAATTCAGAAGTACGAGCCTCTTGGCCGTGAATACGCTCCTCAAGACGAGCCACACCCTCTTTGTTTGCCGACGCCTCTTGCCGAAGCGTGTCATGGCGATCCCGAAGAACCTCTTCTTCCTGCGTTAAAGCAGCTAATTGTTTTTCCGCAGCATCCCGTGCATCACGAAATTCTTGCAAATGCTTTTCCAGCTGCCCAGCCTCTTCCCGGACCCGCTTTTCATCAGCTCGCAACTGTGTGGAATCCAATAAAGCAACACGCACACGTAGCTCGCGATACCGATCTCGCATTTCCAGAAAACGCTGGGCCTTACCCGCTTGAATGCGGAGTGAACGCACACTCCGACGCACTTCCTCTAAAACGTCATCCACCCGTGTCAAATCCAGCGCGACCTGGGCCAACTTCCGCTGCGTCTCTTTTTTACGCTCTTTATATCGACTAATACCGGCTGCTTCCTCAAAAATGCTGCGGCGCTCTGCAGGGTTCGCCTCCAATACGGCTGCAATTTTCCCCTGCGCCAACACCATATAGCCGCGAACACCCAAGCCGGTATCCATCAAGAGTTCCCGGACATCCTTTCGGCGTACTTTCCGGCCATTCAGAAGAAACTCGGCTTCCCCTGTTTTAAAAAGCCGACGTCCTACGGCAACTTCACCGCCGGCCTCTACGATTTCCCCCTTTTCGTCCCCCAGGATAATTTCTACCATGGCATACGGCGCACTAGCGCGTCCTTCTGCACCTTTAAAAATCACATCGTCCATGGCGTCGGCGCGCAAAGCCTTTGCCGACCGCTCGCCCATCACCCATATGAGAGCATCAACCACGTTTGACTTGCCACAGCCATTGGGGCCGACAATGCCAGTAAGGCCGCGCTCCACGGGGATTACGGTGCGATCAGCGAAGGACTTAAAACCTTCGAGTTCAATGCGTTTCAGGTACATGAAGGAGTTTGATGTTTGATCCAGGAAGAGTCTGCGTGGGCGACCGCCGCAGGAAATTCTAACCAAGGAGAAGTGTCAAAAGAGGTCACCGACGGAAGGCCAGAGTCTTTGGGGAGACTCCAGCCCCAAGAGTATGCCTGATGCGGAGGGCGTCCTTCTAGTTCAGCGAGACGAATTCCTACGGGGCCCGGATGAGGCGGAGAAGCGGGCGTGGAGCGCAATTGAGCTTGACGCAGGCTCTGCTCCATGATGTGACGCAAACTGAGTAATTGACGGCGAACTCGATCGGAGCGTAGTTCGTCTCCGGGGAATAAGCGTTGCAAGGCCGAAGAAAGTCCCACCGGGAAAAGCGTAGCCCTGGGGTAGCCGCACCCTTGGCCACGAGCACACAATGCAGCCACAGATTGAGCCGCTAAATCCGATGCAGTTTGCACACTTTGAATCCATCCTGAGAGACTAGGTGTGGTCAATGATTGCGCAAGCCCTCCAACATTGACGACTGCGAAGCCATCTAAAGTCTGCATCGCACGGTCGGCGGGAGGCGGAAGACGATGTGGAGGTTGCCACGAGAGCGTGCACTTCCCAGATTCTGCCAAGTCCTTTTGGTGGACGTCGGCGGCCTGCGCAAATGCTGCTAAGGGAAGAGAAACCCAATGTCCTGCACGAATCCACTGAAGAGCCAGCTTGGAACAGGACGTCCCTAAACGGACCCGATGGGTTACCCCATCCAGCCAAGGGGGCGCATCTACGGTAAGTTGCGTCCAGGGGAACACGCGAGGCCAGAAGACTTGAATCTCCCGGGCAGACGATTTTTCTCTGCGGACACGTTTCCAGAAATCCGTCTCAGATTCTCCCGGACTAGGGCGAAGCCGATTTCGGGCTGGACGAAGCCAATCCCCCAAAGCGGGCAAAGCAAAATGCCCCGCCGTCATGGCGTCGGCTTGTACTTTTGAAAGGACCTCTTCCAGAGCAAAGCGTGCGAGCACTTCCTCGCCCAGAGGTTGTCTTGGATCCTGGCCTGGGGCGCCCATCCAAGGTGCGGAGCTTGCACAAGGGTTTGCAGAAGCAGGCATACAGTCTCCACCCAGCCAAGCCCGAAGTTGGCCTCGGTCAATCCCGACCTCTTCCGCATAGAGACTGGAAGGGGCTAAACCTAAAGTCCTGCACTCATTATCCACGGCAGCGGCCACAAAACGACCGGTGAGGTGGACTTGCCCTGCCATGGAAAAGCGGCGCTCCACGGAATGGGCAACCTGACGCGCCACGGTGTTTTCCAAATAGCGTTCCCGAACCAAAGACAAGGCGAGGCGAGATCGGTCCCATGGACCGCTTTTGGCATGCGCACCCTTTCCCGTATGAACCCGAAGCTGGGAGACCGCCGTATCCATGGCGAATCTGAAATCTTGATAGGCCAAGGAAGCTTCCTCAAGACCCGAAGCCCGAAGAAGGCGCACACACAAAACAGAAATCTCTGCGGTTTCCACGGCGGAAACACGAGAGGAGAAATGCTGACGAACTTGGTGAACCAAACGGCCAAGCCATCCACCTTCCGGCAAGACATCTCCAGATGCTGATTGAAGGCTCTCCGACAAACGGAGCGCGTCAAAACTTTCCTCGAATCCGTCACGTTTACGAATTCGAATCACGTTATTTCCCATGATTCTTTGATTCGAGAAACGGTTTCAACTCTTCCATGAATTGTTCAATGTCTTTGAATTCACGGTAAACCGAAGCAAAACGAACATACGCCACTTGATCTAAGTCTTGCAAAGAATCCATCACCAACTGACCGATGTATTTACTGCCCACTTCGCGGTCAAACATCTCCGTTAATTTACGCTCAATAGCCGCAGTAATGTCCTCTAATTGCTCTAAGCCCACAGGGCGTTTTTCACAAGCCTTCAACATGCCTTTCAATATTTGGCTACGATCAAAGGGCACGCGTGACCCATCTTTTTTAACCACCCGAAGTGGTGTCTCTTCCATCCGTTCATAGGTGGTGAAGCGACGACTGCACTCCATGCACTCGCGACGCCGGCGAATGGAAAAAGCATCCGCAGAAGAGCGCGAATCAATGACGCGATCATTGTCAGTTTTGCAGTAGGGGCAACGCATAGCCTAGGGGTGGTAGAGACCCACCCAGAAAAGACTTTCTACCACAACTCCTTGTGGCGAACCACCTTGCGGAGAAGGGAAAATCTATTTTCCGACACAAAATTGGTGGAAAAGTCGATCAAGAAGGTCTTCTGGGGACATTTCCCCAACCAATTCCCCCATAGCCCATAATCCTTGGCGCAGATCCTCCGCCACGCAGTCCAAAGAATCTGGATGGTTCAGAGAAACTTGTGCGGCCTCCACCGCAGCAATTGCCCTTTTCAGGACATCTTGATGACGCTCTCTGGCTCCAGAACGGCTCTTGCGTCTCCTCTCCAGAGCTGCAAAAACTTTTTGGGTCTCGCCCTGGAGGGAATCATGGAAGACCTCCGCATCTCCTTGTTCCCAAATACAGGGCCCTGCACTTTGGAGTGTTCGAATTGCGTCCCCAGAGAGAGAGTGAGAAGTGTCACCGTGCGTCAAGGCCACCACCATCGGCGCCCCCACCGTTGGCACCTCTTCAGGCCTCACCCCCTGCTGAGGATTGACCACCCACCAAACCAAATCAAAGCGTTGACCCTTAAGGAGCGCTCTTGCCTTCTCGTCTCTCGCATCCACGGCGTTTCCGCCGAAACCCGGTGCATCCAACAAGATCCAAGGCTCTTTTGCAGATGTCACTCGCCATAGACCCTCTCGAAGATCTCGCGTCGTCCCAGGCTGGGAAGAGACCAAGCCCTTTTCCCCTGTGAGAGCCCTAAATAAAGTAGTTTTCCCCGCATTGGGTGCGCCTAAAAGTCCAATACGAAATGTATTCTCTTCCCAGCTTTGCCGATGGCTTCCCGCCGATAAATTACTCTGAAGCAATGTCAAAGTAGAAGAAAGTAACGAGTGAATTTCACCGGGAACAAGATCTTGGGAATCTCCCTCTTCAAAATCCAAGCTTACTTCCACTTGAACGAGGGCATGCGTTAGCCCATCTCGTGCCTCTTGGAGTTGCTTCCCAGAAGTTCCACGTAAGAGCTGAATAGCTTCTTCCGCGTCCGCCGAAGTTCTACTTTGGATTAAATCCAAAATAGCTTCGGATTGAGTCAGGTCCAACCTCCCGTTCACAAAAGCACGACGCGTAAATTCACCGGGCTCAGCCAAACGAAGCCCACATCGAAGAAGATAATCCAATATGTCTTGAACCAAAGGAACGGAGCCAGGGAGATGGAGTTCAAGAACGTCCTCCCCCGTAAAGGAATGAGGCCCCGGAAAAACCATGACATCAACCTCTCCCCATTGAGGACAAGAGCGCACTACCGAGACTCTTTTTCGAGGAAGCTTGGCAAAAAGGGACGAGGAAAAATGAGGGGCCTGCTCCAACAGGCCCGGGCCACTCAGGCGGAGAACAGCGCGCTCCGCAGGCCCAAGAGCCGTAGCGGGCGCCACAATGCAATCAGCCAGCCTTTTTTCCACCGGACTCGGGCACCGCCACGGGCCACTTTTTCTTAATGATCTTTGCTTCAAAGATGCCAACGGCCGAAGAAACAATCATATACAACGAAAGTCCAGCGGCGTAGTTGTACAACATAATGCCAAACAATACAGGCATCCATGTCATCATTTTTTGCATTTGCGCCTGCTGGGGATCCACCTGCTTGGGCATGGACTTCTGATGAACCACCCAAAGAATCACCATTACAATTGGAAGCAAGTTGAACGACGTCACACTCCGTAAAAGGAACACGTCGGCAATGGGACCCCCGAAATCGATCAAAGCATCAGGACGGGAAAGATCTGTAATCCAACCCACAAAGCCCTCTTGGCGTAAAAGAATGGAAGAACGAAGGGCCGCGAAAAGTCCGATAAAAATGGGCATTTGAATGAAAATTGGAAGGCAGCCACCCAACGGAGGGGAAACTTTATATTTCTTGTAAAGTTTCATCGTCTCCTGCTGTTTCCGCTGTGGATCCTTCGCGAACTTGGTGTTGATGGCGTCCATCATTGGTTTCACCTTTTTCATCTTCACCTGGTACTCCGCCATCTTTAACTGGCTTTTCCTATTCAAAGGCATCAAGCTACCGCGCACTAAAAGGGTCAGCAAGATGATGGCCACACCCCAATTGGTAACGATCGATTGGAAAAACTTAAGAATGCCCAAAATGGCGGGTGCAATATGATTCGTAAAGAAAAGTTTATAAAAGAAAGAGGAGCCGTAGTCTGCAAACTCCGCCGCCGTTGCCGCTGGGCCGTAATCCGCGAGAGCCTCTGGACTCTTCGGGCCAACGTACCATTGAATACGTTGTTTCTCGGGTGCGTCTTCTGGTCTCCCTAAATGCAAAGAGAAATCTCCGGACACGGATGTTTTCGACCAATACTCTCCGGAACTCCCCTGCTGCAAGCGCATACGGTAATCCGACAAAACATTATTGATGAACTGGGCATCCAACTCGAGGTCATCGGCCAAATCCTCCCCCGACGGGAACTGGTTTCCATGGGCCTTCCGCCATGCCCATTCCGCGACGCCAATCTCTCGGTACATGCTGCGATCTTCGGGGGAGAGCCCCTTGAAAATAGCATCCTCCCGGGCGGTTTCATCCCAAAGAACTTCGGCTACGGCACCTTGAAAAGGTTGGTCCAAAGCTCGAATCAAACTCAAAAAATACTTCGAGCCTTCCACCACGTAAGGGATTTCACCATTCCAGCGAGAGGCCATGTCCCGACGGTCCGGTAAAGAGCCGTCTGGATAATAGGTTTCCATGTCCTCAACTGAGCCATATTCCATGATTGCCGCAGCTGCATACGGGTTGCGGTAGAAAGCATCCTCTTCACGAAGCATGCCTCCACCCGTTCCGACACGCATTGCCAAAGTTTTCCCAATCGTGCTGGAAGAGCTAGAAGCCGCGGTCAGCTCCACGTCGAAGTGATAGCGACTTTCTGGAAGACGGACTCTTTTTGTCAGGAGAACGCCACTTGCCGAAGTCACCGTAAAGAGGAGTTCACGTGATTCCGTAAGAACTTCAACCGACCATTGTGCGGCGTCGGGACTTCCGCCCAAAACATCTCCCACCTCAAAAACACGAAGACCAAGGCGCTTTCGATAATGCACGACCGTAGGGCCTTGACCGGCGGGTGGTGGCATTTCTGGAACGGCCTCAAACACAACGAGAGACTCCTCACTGCCAAGCTCAGGCGCAAACTCTTTGAGGCGAACCTCAAGGCAACCTGCGCCGGCCGTGGTCCACTTTGACCAAACCAACTCGTTCTCCAAAACAAAAGTTTTTTCTTGCTCCTGCGTGGAGGCAAAACTTTCAAGGCGGACATCGAGGCTTCCATGATCCGTAGGGGCCGTGCTCTCCGGAGAGCATGAGCGCACGAGCAGCCAAGCAATGATGCCCCAAAGGAGCAGAGTAAGAATGGATCTAAAGTTCATGGTCAATTAGCGGCCCACCAAAAGGCGTTCTCCAAGCGTGTTGGGCAAGCCTTCGGCAGCGTAAATACGTTCGGCGGCAGCCTCGTGATTGTAAACAAGGCGGCGCCACCGCACGACCTCACCGTCAAAAATTACGTAACACAAGCGCGGGTCACCGTCTCTTGGCTGGCCAACTGAGCCAACATTAATGAGGTAGGAATGGTCTTCGCGAAGAGCCAATTGGTCTTCCTCTCCTTGTGCGCGATAGAAAGGGGTTCGGGTTGCGAAAGCACCCGGATGATGCGTGTGACCAAAAAAAGTCACACGGTGATGCGCTTGCTCAAAATTCTCTAAAAGACGTCGATGGTTTTGCGGGAGGTTCGGAAGCAAATACTCCGCCAAAGGATCCCGCGGGCTTGCATGCACCAACTGCACGGAATCCGTAGCGCTTATCGGCAATTCCATATTCGGGGACAACCCCCCTAGCCAATCCCAGATTGCCCAATACTCCTCCAACTCAGGGTCCATGGCTTTTCGTGTCCAGTCCACTGCCTTCAAAGCGCGCTCATTGAATCCCCGAGCATGAATGTCATCCAGCAAGGCCGCATCGTGATTCCCCTGCAAGGTGAGATCGGAATGCTCCATCGTCAACCGGCAAACTTCGGCCGGCGAAGCGCCATAACCTACAATGTCTCCAAGGCAGACCACTTGGTCTACGTTTTGCCCCGCCACATCCTCTAAGACCCGTTCAAGGGCTTCTAGGTTTGCGTGAAGATCGGAGATAAAGGCTATTCTCATTCGGACTGTTCGGAACAGGTCGGACGGGGTATTTTCGTCTCCCCACCCTCAAGTCGCAAGCCACCTCTTCATCTTCTTCCATGATTCTTCTCTTCTCCCTCTTCTGGGGAGCCATCCCTCAAGATGCTCCTGCTCCAAACCTTCTGGCCGCCAACGTTATTGCACGGGTGAATGAGCATGAAATCCAACGTAAAGACTACCTGGAATATCTTTATGTCCGCTTCGGCAAGCGAGGTGTCCAAGAATTAGCCACGGACTGGCTCGTCCGAGAAGAAGCAAAACGCTACCAGATCCTTGTGTCCGACGCCCTCCTTCGAGAGCGCGTTGCGCAACGAGAGGCCGAACAAAAGAGGGATTTATCCGAAGAAGACTTTGAGAAAGGTTTACAGCAAAATGGCCAAGACCTCTCACTCTTCCGAACGGGTCTTCAGCGAGAGGTCACGCAGCAAATCCTCCTAGAGCAACTTGTTTTAAAAACACGCCTTGCAACGGATGACAAGATCAAACAAGCATTCCATTTTGCTTACGGGCCCGAGGGAAATAAAGTTCATGTGCAGCACATCCTTATCATGCCCAATGTCCTCCGCGCGGAGCTCATTCGCCAGGGAAGGAAACCAGCCGACATTCAAGGAAAGGAACTTCAAGAGCTTGCGGAAGGGAAAGCCAATGAAGTTTTCCAAGAGCTTCAAAATGGAATGGGGTTCTCCGTCATGGCCAAAGAGTTTTCTCATGACCGTGTGTCTCGTGAGAAGTCCGGCGATCTGCCTCATTACAACGGGCGTCTTTATGGGCCTGCATTTGGCACGGCGGTCAAAGCACTGCAACCAGGAGAATTCTCCAATGTTTTCAAGACTGGGGCCGGATTTCATATTGTCAAGCTCGTTGCGAGAACGACAACGCTTTTAGAAAATGTTCGAGGGACACTGATTCAAGAAATATTGGCGGCACCCGCATCTATGCAGGAAATTCAGGCCTACCGGACTGCGCTTCTTGAAGATGCAAAGCTTCAGCTTTGGTAAAGGCGCCTTCGGCGAATCTCCGAAAGCACTCCGTTGGGGAAGTCCTCCGGAACTTCTTTTTCCAAACGTAATTGATCTCGGATTTCACGGGAAGACAAGTCCACAGGCTCCATCGGAAGCCATCGGCCCTTAAAAACGGCGCTCAACCCTTCCGGCAAGGTTGCTCTCCAACCCAGTTCACTCTCTGGCCCCCAATGCAGGCGCGGGGCAATCAGAAAAGTGACGCGCGTCATGATTTCGCCGATGTCCCTCCATTGGGCGATCCGTTCTAAAGAATCCCCACCCAAAACGAAATAGTCCTCATGTTTAGGCCGATTCTCCTGCAAAATCCGGAGCGTTTCTATTGTGTACGAGGGGCCTTCTCGCCGGACTTCTAAATCAAGAATAACGTCGTTTTCTCGCGGCTTTAATGCACACTGCAATAAGGCTAAACGGTCCTGCACTGCGGCAGGAGGAGTCTGAATTTTGTGTGGAGAGATCCAAGCCGGAATCCAAAAAAAATCCGTCGGCTGTACCATCTTTTTTACGGCATCGGCAATCGCAAGGTGGCCACGATGAATAGGGTCAAAAGACCCACCAAAAAAAACACGCGTCATGATTGAAGCTGTTGCCGAATGCGCTCCGGCAACTCCGCTAAGGGCACGGGAGTCTCTTCGCGAGTTTCCATGTTTCGCAAAACGGCTACCCCGGCCTCTCTCTCATCTGGCCCAAGAACCACGCAAGTTCGCGAGCCCGATTTCCCGGCTTCTTTAAACTGTGACTTGAGGGATTTATCTCGGTAATCCAAATCAACGCGACCCAAATTTTCTCGTCGCAATGAGTCCGCCAGCTGAAGCACGTGCGGGCGGTCGTCGGCCGTCACGGCAACCACATAAACTTGGGGCTGGTCAAATCGTTTCAACTGGGCTAACTTTTCCGCCGCCGGCAGTCCGAGCTCTGTCATCGCAATTTCTGTTGGCGTGAAACCGATCGCAAAGCCGACGGCCGGCGTCGGCACTCCCCCCACTTCTTCCACAAGCCCGTCATAGCGACCTCCTCCGCAAAGTGCGGAACGCGCACCCAAAGTAGGGCAATGCACTTCAAAAACAGTACGGGTGTAATAGTCCAAGCCCCGCACAATTCCTGTGTCCAACTGGGGCTCTCGTCCAAGGGTCCGCAGAGCCGCTGTCACAGCCTCATGATGGGCTTTTGCCTCATCTCCGAGAGTATCCCACAAGGAAGGGGCGCCTTGATTAGCCTCCTGACAAGTGGAACTTTTGCAATCTAGCAAGCGAAAGACGTTCCTGGTTGCACGATCTTGACAGTCAGAACAACGGTTGCCCAATCCAGGCAGGAAGAATGCCGTCAATTGCTGCCTCCACCGATCTCGATCTGCGAGGTCTCCCATCGTGTTCACTCTTACTTCCAATTCAGCCCCAAAGCCTAATTCTTCAAAAAAACGCGTGGCTAGATGGATGATCTCGGCGTCCATCATGGGGGACTGGGTCCCGAAGACTTCAATGCCAAATTGGGTGAATTGGCGCTCTCGACCCTTTTGAGGCCGCTCATAGCGGAACATGGGGCCCAAATAGAACCATTTTTGAAAGGGTGCCCGGCCAGAGAGCCCCTGACTGACATAGGCCCGTGCGGCGCCGGCCGTCCCCTCCGGGCGAAACGTGAGCCCAGGACCCTTTGATTCTCCTCGTCGAGGCACTGTGAACATTTCTTTCGCAACGACATCCGAAGTGTCCCCCAAAGAACGGGTAAAAAGTGTGGTTTCCTCGAAGAACGGGGTGCGTATTTCAAGGAATCCTCCTGCCAGAGCCAAATCCCTTGCCGTTTGCTCCATCAAACGAACCAGAGTGAGGTCCTCCGGGAGAAAATCACGAGTGCCCCTTGGGGCGCGGATGGGGTTTCCAGCCATGCCACAAAGGATAGCCTCCCCCTCTTTGATTCTCATGCCATGCGCAATGGATAACTCGTTGACTCCCCTTCCCGGCCCCACTAATCTCTTAGCACTACGCCCACGGGCGTCCCCCCTTGTCCCCGAGATGAAAATTTCCCGCAACTCCCTCACGCTTGCCGTCCTCCTAGGCGGTGCTCTTCTTCCGTCCTGTTCCGTGTTTGTCGCGGGCGCAAAAGCCATGTCCGACGGTATCTCCTATGTTGTTCAAGGCGGCAATTACATTCACAGTGAGGATGCCTACGGCCGTGATATGTTTGACCACGACACCTTGGAAAAAGTTGCCGGTGAGTTTGATGCTAGAGAAACCGCATTTAAACGGGATATGAGCTCAGTGCACCATGACACAAACCGTTTGTTCTTCAACTACGACAAGGACAATCCTTACAACCACTAGGAGTCATGATCTAAAGAGCCCCAAGCGCGCAAGCTCTTGGGGCTCTTGCTATGGGGCTTCTAGACTTCCGGTCCAAGTTACCGTTTCGGGACGGACCTGCCTCAAATTCCAACCTATCCGCATGGCCTCAAGCATTTCCTGAGGAGAAGCATTCTTGACCGGGAGCACGTCTTCCGCCAGACAACTCTGCGCAATCCACTGCAAAACTTGCTGAGGCGTATGGCCTTGTCCCCTTAAATACCGGAGTGAAGTGTCTCCATGCCGCTTGGCAAGGCGGCGGCCGTCATTCCCGACCACTAAGGGCACATGAGCAAAAGCGGGAACGGAAAGCTGAAGTGCTTGATACAGCATCATTTGTCGCGCTGCGCTAGGGAATAAGTCATCGCCGCGAAGAACATGCGTCACTCCTTGCGCTGCGTCATCCATGACTACGGCCAATTGATAGGCCGGGGACTTGTTTTTTTTCCACACGATGAAATCTCCTAACTCTATGTCTACGTTCCATGAACGGGACTCAAGGAAAAGGTCGGGGACCTCAAGAGTGCAAGAAGGGGGCACCGCAAACCGCCATGAAACCTCCGAAGTCTCCTGAATACGGGACCAAGGTTTCTGTCGACATGTGCCAGGATAAATGGGCCCTTCTTCCTCAAGATGAGGCGCGCTAGCTGCCAACGCCACATCTTTACGCGTGCAAGTGCATGGGTAGATCCAGCCCCCCTCTTTGAGTTTTTCAAAGGCGGCCTCATAAAACCCAGGACGATCTCTCTGAAAATAAGGGCCTTCATCCCAATCAAGGCCTAACCACTTCAAATCCTCCACACACTTTTGCCATGAATCCTCCTGAATTCTTGGGCCATCTAAATCCTCTACACGAAGAATCAGAGTTCCATTTTGGGAACGGGCTTGAAGCCATGCCAGCACGAAGCTTCGGGCATTTCCCAAATGCAAAACGCCCGTGGGACTAGGTGCGAGACGACCTTTCACGCTGAAAGTCTAGGAAGTAGGAAGGAAGATTCCAAAAAATTGGGGGATGCATCCACACGAGCCGCCACCACCGCCCCGGCGCAAGGAATTCCATGCTCTCGGAAAACACGAACTGCCTCGGCCAAAGTCGCTCCAGTTGTGCAAACATCGTCCACCAACCAGACGGGGGCTACGGGCTTTCTTGCAAAAAGCTGCAGCGCCATGGAATTTTTTCGGTTCCTCCGACGGCCTCTTCCTTGAAGAGAGGCCTGCGGGGCTGTTTTTCTGCAGTTCTTGAGGAGGGCAACAGACGGCCAATGTAAAGAGCGAGAGAGGTGATTTGCAAGGGCCACCGGCAAGGAATGGGCCCGGAGGCGTCGGCGGAAAGAAGGGGGAATGGGAACAAAACACCCTGGCGCCAAGTCAGCCTTTTGGATGCTGGTCAGAAGACGCTGAGCAAGAACCGACTGCAAGGGTGAGTTGGCTTCTTCCTTTGCCCGCAATACGGTGGTTTGAAGGCTCCCCACGTAGAGGCCCGCTGCGAGGATACTCCCGCAGAAGTTGCTGCCTGAAGTCGGCCATTCTTGCCGGCACGCATCACAAAGTTCCGGGGCCGTCGGCCAAGGCATGGGCATGGCGCACAAGGCGCAACGCGTTTCCATCAAAGACTGAAGTCCTTGACGCATCCAAAGGGAGAAATTCTTCATCAAAAGGGAGACGAAGAAATCAAAAGGCGTGAGGTGGTTATCGGCGTAAAGAAGACTTTCCGAAAAGTCGACTTGGGCTTTCTTGAATCCCTAATGCGTGGCGCACTTTAGCAACATAACCCTCTAAAGTGTCCTCTCGGGAAGAGGGTACTGCAAATAAATCACCAATTTCGCGTGTTAAGGAAATCTGATCTTCAAAAGAAAAAGGATGCTGACTGAGATGGTCCTTCACAGCGTTACGCATGGACCGGCGCACATGCCCGGCGAGCAAAGCTTGAAAAAGGATGGCCAAGAGAAAGAGAGAAGCCGCCCCCCCCCCACTGGACGTGTGGAAGAGGGGGTGCAGGTAACAGCATGCCCGCAAGAAGGAAACTCGATCCGGTCACTATCAATGTAGCGCCGGCTTGCCCACGGGCCTTTGCCAAAACCGCATCCCGAAGAACCGTCAAACTGCGGGGCCCCGTATCAAAAATCATCCGAAGCCTATGGCGAGGACGACCTCGGCCCAAAGAAGAGTAAAAGAAGAAACCAGCTAGTAAGTAGCAGACAAACCCCAAGACCAACCAGTCTGGATTGGCCTGTAAAGAGGGAATGGGGTCTTGTGAAATCACCCCCTCATCTTAATGTGGCGTTTCCGGAGAGCAATATGGAACAAAAAAAGAGGCCGCCAAAAAAGGCGGCCTCCAGAAAGCGAAGCATTTAGAACGTTTGGGCGTATACGTTGGTGACTTCACAAAGTGCGTGTTCCAGTGCCTGAATGTAAATCGTAATCCCTGCTACAGAAGGAGGAACTGGAGTCACAAAAGTCACGTTTCCATTGGCGTCAGCAGGGGCGTAACCACCCAACTTGGCCCCACCAATATCAAGGGTGGCGGAACAGCCTGGAATATTCGTCGTACCTAGACGAACTCCGTAGGTGAAATATGACCGCGCGCCAGGGGTGGCTCCCGAAACAAGGATGCCATTCATAGAACCCGCAACGCCCGGAATAACATCTGTGATTGTGTAGCCCGCAGGTGCGGAAACTGCCACGGAGATGTCATCAATGTTAATTCCATCACCATCGCCGATGGGATAATTATCTTCTTGAGCTATACACAAGTAGAACGGGCCATCCGTATTGACTCCGGCATTGGACAAGTCAACGTCATTCACGTCACTCCAAACACCAACGGATAGATTATTCCAGCCCATTTGAACTTGCGTCCAATCTAACCCATTCTCCGAGACAAATACGCCATCACCATCACCGATTTCTTCTCCGTGGTTCCAAACTTTCATATTCAAGACTAAGGAGCCGGCACCGGTGCCGTCCAAGCCAATGATGAGTGCATTCGCCACATTTGCGTGCGTGATAGAAAGAGGTTCATTGCCCATCTCCAAGCCAAAGGAACCCGAGTAGGGGCCATTGCCACTTATGCCACCGGTGCAAGGACCCATCTGGCCAATGTTGCACCATGCGTCTGCCGACGGCTGACGACGGAAAGTGTCCAAAGCGTTGATTCCAAAGTGGGAAGGCACGTTTCCGGCATAACTTTCGAAGTCATCGACATAGCCTGCACCAACTGAAACAAAGGTGGTCGGCAAAGAGAACCAATGGGGTGGAGGTGGCGGAGGTGCCACGGTGGAATCCCACACGCGGGCAACGCCGTTTCCAGGGCCGGGACCACCGTCATATTGCAATCCGCCACTAACCGCATCCGGAACTCCGTCGCCATTCACGTCAGGGGTCATCGTTACGGAATAGCCCATCAAATCATGTTGAGAGTCTCCGTAAGCAGTGAAAATCTCTAAGCCCGTGGCACCCGAGTATGCGCGCATGGCGCCCGCATTTCCGCCCGTAGAATCATCGTTGTAGATCCCCACCACGACATCGGAAAAGCCATCTTGGTCTAGGTCCTGGCCACCCCCGACAGCAGAACCGAAGTAGTCCGCTTGATTATCTCCGTACCACGTATGAAGGATGGATCCGTCTGCGCCGGAAAAGACCATTGCAACGCCAGAGTAGGGGCCATTGGCGGCCGTCTGACCGTAGCCACCTGTGATGATGTCATTCACGCCATCGCCATTGGTGTCGCCTGCATTGTGACAGGTCAGCCCGATTTTGTCCTTGGAGGCAATACCATCCATAGAAAGTAGGAGCGCACCTGTGGCACCCGAGTAAACACTGATGTTTCCACTATTCGTAAAATTGTTATCACGGCCATAGGAACCAATCATGAAGTCATCGAAGCCATCGCTATTGATATCTCCTGCACCGCCCACCGAACGACCACAGAAGTCTTTCGGGCCGGCACCCACAATGGTGTGCAAAACCGAACCGTCGATTCCGGAGTAAACACGCGCGTAACCCGTGCCGTCTCCATTACTGCTTAAGCTGCCACCATATTCCCATGCTCCGGCAATGAAATCATCAAAGCCATCGTTGTTCACATCGCCGGCGTCACTCAAAGAAACACCCAGCCAGTCCAAGGTTCCAATGCCGTCTACGGCATACAGGAATTGAAAGCCCGCGCCAGAGTAAGCATAAATTCGGCCACTTCCTTGGCCATTAAAGTCGGCTTGGTGGGCACCAATCAAAAAGTCTGGTGTTCCGTCACCATTCAAGTCACCGGCACCGGAGACGGAGAACCCATAGGCATCCCCCTGAACCCAGCCTAAGCCTTCCCAAATTTTAAAACCAGTACCCCCTGAATAAATTCGGGCTAAACCCGCATCAGGGCCAGCAGTCTTATCTCGGGGAGCACCCAAAATGATATCGGCATATCCGTCACCGTCGATGTCACCGAGGTCAGAACAAGACTCACCGAGGGATTGATAACCGACGTCACCGTACCAGGTATGAATCCAGCCTTGGGCAGAAGCGAGCGGAGAGAAAAATGCCACAGCCGCAAAAAGAACCGTGAGGCGCAAAAACGAAGAAAATTTCATGGGGACTCCTAGGGGGGGTAGGGAGACGACGGAATCGGCGAACCGAGGGGAACGGCGTCTCAATGAAGGGTATCTCCATACTGAATAGGTTGTTGGAATTCCGCAAGAGAATAATCCCAAGAAAATACGCCCCTAACCTCCTAATATAAAAGAAGTTAGGTCACTCCCATTCAATCGTACCGGGTGGCTTCGACGTAATATCCAAAACCACACGGTTAATTCCCCGAATCCCGTTGATTATTCGGCTGGAGATTGCCTGAAGACACTCCCTAGATGGGTAAACCCAATCTGCCGTCATGCCATCGGAGGACTGCACGCAACGAATAGCGCACGCCTCTTCATAGGTCCTTTTATCCCCCATCACGCCGACGGAACGCGCCCCAGTTAAGACGGCAAAGTATTGCCAAACGCCATCGTGCTCTCCCCGCGTTTCCAGCTCCTCTCGAACAATACGGTCAGCTTCTCGGAGACGCTCAATACGATCTACGGTGCAATCCCCCACACAACGCACGGCGAGACCCGGGCCCGGGAAAGGTTGACGCGCAACCATTTCTTCCGGAAGACCAAGAACACGGCCAAGGTCTCGGACTTCATCTTTAAAGAGAAGGCGAAGTGGTTCCACCAACTCCATATCTAAGTCGTCAGGAAGGCCACCCACATTATGGTGTGACTTAATAACCTCGGTAGCGCCACCATGGGCAGGAACCGATTCAATCACGTCGGGGTAAAGCGTGCCTTGGCCAAGGAAGTGTGCGTTTTCAAAACGTGTGGCTTGCTCTCTAAAAATATCCACAAACTCATGGCCAATGATTTTTCTTTTCCGCTCTGGATCCGTTTGCCCAGCGAGTTTACCCAGGAAACGATCAGCGGCATCGACGACAGTCAGGTCCAATTCAAAGTGGTCCTTAAAGGTAGATTTCACGATATCTCGTTCGCCGGCGCGCAGTAAGCCTGTATCCACAAAAATTGCATGACATCGACTGCCAATGGCCGCTTGGCAGATAGCACCCACAATGGAAGAGTCCACTCCGCCGGACAATCCCAAAACGATTTCACCCGTCTCACCGACTTGCTCTTTAACACGAGCAATCAATTCTTGCGCAAGGTCGGCAGGTGCCCAATCACCACGGCACTGGCAAATTTTCCGCAAAAAGTTTTCCAGCAATCGATCTCCTTCGTGGGTGTGCGCCACCTCAGGATGGAATTGAAGTCCGTAGAGATTTCGAGATGGATCTCCCACAGCAGCTTCGGGACAGTCTGCCGTATGCGCCAAGCGCACAAAACCTTCTGGCAAAGATTCCACACGGTCTCCATGGCTCATCCAAACCACGGTGTCTTCGGCAACGCCCTCGAAGAGTGGCGAGACTTCGGGAACTTTCATTTCTGTGAAACCAAATTCCCGCTGTTCACCTGGAACCACTTTGCCGCCCATCGTTTCACACATCCACTGCATGCCATAACAAATACCCAAAATAGGGACTTCGGCCTCTAAGACGGTCCGGTCCAAATCAGGCGCACCTTTTTCATAGGCACTTGCTGGGCCACCCGAAAGAATGATGCCGCGCAGGTCATCCCCCAAGGACAAGTGCGCTTTGTGCGCCGGGACAACTTCGGAAAAAATCTCGTGCTCGCGAACACGGCGCGCGATGAGCTGAGTGTACTGGGACCCAAAGTCCACAATGAGGATGCGTTCGTGCATGGACTGAATTATTGAACCGTGCGGTAGTTCGGTGCTTCTTTGGTAACGCGAACATCGTGAGGATGGCTCTCTGAAACGCCCGCGCTGGTGATGCGCACAAAACGTGCTTTGGCACGGAAAATGTCAAGGTCTTCGGCGCCGACGTAACCCATGCCTGCGCGAACGCCGCCTACAAATTGGTACAAGAATGGCGCCAAAGGGCCACGGCTGGGAACCATGCCTTCGATGCCTTCCGGAACCAGTTTCTGCGTTTCGTGGACGGCGGCTTGACCGTACCTTGCTTTGCCCCCGTCCACCATGGCGGCCAAGGAACCCATGCCGCGCACTACTTTGAAGGAGCGGCCTTGATAGAGGAAGGATTCGCCCGGGCTTTCTTCGGTACCGGCAAACAAAGACCCCAGCATCACGGAAGAGGCTCCCGCGCCCAAAGCCTTGACGGCGTCTCCAGAATGACGAATGCCTCCATCGGCAATTACCGGAACATCCGAAGCCGCACAAACCTGGCTGACCGCGTAAACCGCGCTAAATTGTGGAACGCCGACGCCTGCAACCACTCGCGTAGTACAAATGCTTCCGGGTCCAATGCCGACCTTAATGCCGTCGGCTCCCGCTTCCACCAATGCCTCAGCGGCTTCGGCCGTAGCGATGTTTCCGGCCACCACGTCTACGTCCAAACGTCTCTTTAATTCTTTGACCGTTTCAATAACGTTGGAGCTATGCCCATGAGCCGTGTCCACGACAAGGACATCTACGCCCGCGTCTAAAAGTTCCTCCGCGCGATCATAGTCCATCACGCCCACCGCAGCTCCTACCAACAAACTCCCCTCGTCATCTTTGGCAGCGTTTGGGAACTCACGGCTTAACCGAATATCCCTCATGGTGATGAGACCATCCAAGCCCCCGTCCTTGTCCAAAAGAAGAAGTTTTTCCACTTTGGCATTTTCCAGAATTTCTTGCGCTTGTGCCAAGTTTGTGCCGGATGGAGCCGTCACTAACTGCGTGGTCATAAGGTCCTGAATTTTGACATCGTCTCCGCCACGAAATTCCAAATCTCTGCGCGTCAAAATACCGACGACCTTTCCGTCGGCCAAAATGGGGAACCCGGAAGTTTCGTGTTCTTCCATCAACCGACGTGCATCGGCAATCGTGTTGGTGGGCGCCAAGGTGAGTGGGTCTCGGATGACACCGTGAGCCGAACGCTTCACGCGCTCCACTTCTTGCACTTGATCCTCAATGGACAAGTTGCGATGAATAATGCCGATGCCGCCCTGCTGAGCCATGGCAATGGCCAATCCAGCTTCGGTTACCGTGTCCATGGCAGCCGAAGACACCGGGATTTTCAGGCGAACTCCGCGCGAAAAACGTGTGGAAGCGTTGACTTCGGTGGGAAGGATGTCCGATTCTTGCGGAATCAGGAGGACATCGTCAAAGGTGAGGGCCAAGGGAAGGTCCATAGCTGATTCTACCGAACCTATGCGAAAAAACCTAGTCTTCGTCGAGAACCTGCATTTTTCGAACGGATTGCCGGAGTTGCTCGACATCGTGCTGAGCAACCGCGTACAGGAATGGAAGCCCACGCACGATTCCATAGCGGCGATTTTCTCCTGCCGGTGCTCCAAAAACCATTTCTAAGACATCGTCATCAATGCCAACGCGAAAGATATCCGTGACTTGACCCAAGCGCGGGTCCTCGATGGAAGCACCGATAACTTCCGCTGCACGAAAATGCACCACGGAATAAGCGAAGGAGTCCCCCACAAACGCGGGGACTTCCCTAGAGACAGGGGCAACCATTTGCCAAACGCTTTGAGAGGAGTCCTCGGTCAGGGTACGCACCAACTTCCAAGATTCAGTGCCGTCTAAGTCTTCTCTTTCTAACGTTTGGATTCGTGCAGTTTCTAAATCTCGAAGAAACCAAGTGTCACACCAATCGTCGGGAGAAGTTAAAGGAGCTGAATAATTCCCAGCAAGATAAACTGCGGAGCTTGCGGTAGGGCGAATATAGAACTCCAACACAGCATCGCGGCCAGACGTCGGATCTTGAGAACGAAGACCCCCGCCGACTAGGTCCGCGAGGATGACACCTTGAGCATTTAATACACGCACCCGCGTAGCCCGACTTTTCTCTACTTGATAGGTTTCGTGACTGGACTTCTCCTCTGACACCAAATCTGCCGTAGTCAACGCCGCCATACTATCCAACAAATGGCGCAGGCGAGTGAGATCGGCGGGATGCCCAAAGCGCTGCACAACTTTCCATGGATAATCTCGTTTCCCTTGCTGACCGCGCTGCAAAGTCACCATTCCTGACGGAGAAACGATTTCAATCATGGCAATCTGATCGCCGTCTTCGTTCAAACCAGGAAACATGGCGAGCACGGTAGCCGAAGTTTGTGTGTGCGCACTTCCCTCCCAAGGCCGATGCACACTTAAGGCTAAAGTAAATAGCATCAGGAATAAGAGGAAAAGTTTTTTGTCGCGAAAGCTCATCGGGAATCTCCTCGGACAAAAGGGACTCTTGACTGAGATCGACGCACCGCAAAGTGCCCAAAAGCGGCAAGAAGAATAAGAAGGGGCGGAAAGAAAATATTGGACCAGGCCATCGTTCGTTGTGCAGAAATTCGCGCCTTCTGCGCCCGACGGTCAATCACTCGGTTCTCCACATCAGTTCCAGCCAGACCACCTTGGATTTCAATGGATTCTTGATAGAAATCACGCAGTTCACGGGACCGACGTCCTCGGGTACGTAAAGCGATCAATTCATCTTCTTGAGAAAGCCAATCCAACAAGTTCACACCGAAAATGGCATTCTCGGACCCCTGTGGCAAGGAACGGTTATGGAAAAGGTCGGCGTCTCCCAGAACCACCAAGACTCCAGGCTTTGCACCCTCGGCGAAGGCGCCAGATAAAATTGTGCCCAAGGCAAAACGAGACGGAGGCCCCTTAGTAGAAGCCATAGCCTGCAAGAGCTCCAAGTTCGATCGACTCATGCTGACATTCACGTCGGGAGGTAACGCCCAAGATTTCTCCGAGCTCCGCAGAAGATTTTCCGCGCTTAATCCCGGCACCGTTTGTTTGTATGAAATCGGATGCGCCCACATCATGGCAACCCGATCCAATTCAGAGGTCACCACATGCCCACGAGAAAGTGCATCTCCTGTGAGCATCGGGAAAAGACCATAAGGCATCGTGATGACATTGCGCGCGCGGCGACCGTCGGGCAATGTCACGAACTGCTCGCCCACGGGAAGAACTTGGGCTTGCTGGTCATACACCCAATGTGGGTGAACTTTGAGCCCCCACAGAGAAAGCCATTCTTCCATTCCGGTTTGCAACGGAGTGACCGTGAAACCTTGACTGGGATCAATGACCTCATGGTCCATGAAAATTAAAATATTCCCCCCGTCTTGCAAGTACGCCGTCAACTGCTCCTGCTCTTCCTCCGTCACCTCTTCGGGGCGCGCCACCACCAGCGCAGATAAATCCCGATCAAAAGGTGCGTCCGCCGACGCCGTCCGATAGTCGCGAATAGCGTAACGAGAGCCAAGCCGCTCCCTTAGCTTTTCAAAAATGCGGTTGGGTGAAGCCTTTTGCGGGAGGCCTGGCATGGGCGGAGAGAGGGCGGGCTCTCGGGAGAAGAAGCCAAGGACCGGGCGATTTTCCCGAAGAAGTGCAGCAAGTCGAACCGAAAAAGCAAATTCGAATTCACCAGGCACCAAAAATGGAATGACCTCCGAACGGTCTTGGTAACGCATTTCTAAGCCTTGATAAAGACTCTCCATGCTGACGCCTCCCACTTCCCGATCGGTCACCGTAATGGGAACTACACCAACGTGCTCTGCATCACGTGCAGCGACTAAGTCGACCGTGGGGTCTACGGTCTCCAAAACCATGCGGCCCTTGGAATAACGTGCAACTTCTTCCAAAAGATTGACGAGGTCTTTCCGTGCTGGCATCAAGTGCTCGGCACCTTCGATGTCTTCGTTGAAGTAAAGTTTTACCTGCAAGCGATCTTCCAACTGCCCCAAAAGCGACAAGGTGGCTGGGGAAATGGTGTAGCGCTGATCCTCCGTTAAATCAATACGCCAAGTCAAGGTCTCCACAAAAGCCAAGAAGCTAAAAAGGCAACCAAGCAGAAGGGAAACAGTCCATACCGATGTTTTCGGGCGGGTGCTCATCGGCGCAACCTCCGCTCCAACACCAATCCGTTACAAACCAAGAAGAAAAGAGTGAGGCCTAAGAAAAAGAGAAGGTCGGCAGCGTCAATTACCCCACGACTCATGGAATAAAAATGCAAGCCAAGGTCCAAGGTTTCCAGTGCATGCGCCAACGAAGGCGGAATGGAACGCGCCGTAGCCGCCAAGCCTAAAAGGTTCAAAGCAATCAAGATAGCCGCCGACGACAACCAAGCCACAATTTGATTGCGCGTGAGCGAAGAAAGCAACAGGCCTAAACTAGCGCAAACCGCACCCAATAAGAAAGTACCGCAATAACCTGCAAGCACGACCCCCCCATCAACATCTCCCAAATAAGCCACCGTCATTGGAATCATGGCCGTAGCCAAAAGGGTGAGGAATAAAAGACTTAATGCACCCAAGAATTTTCCCAACACCAATTCCCGCAAACGAATCGGCCAAGTCAGTAAGAGTTCCTCCGTCCCCTCTCTAATTTCCTCCGACCACATCCGCATGGTTAAAGCTGGGACCAGCAAAGCCATCGCTATGGGCATCCACGTGAAGAAGTTTCGCAAAGTCGCCTCGCTTTCTGCAAAAAAAGAACCGGCTAAAAAGAAAAGTGCGGCCATGGTTGCGGGGAACACGGCCAAGACCACGTAACCCACCGGTGTGTCTACGAAGACGCGTAATTCCCGCTTCGCGAAAAGAAGAATATTATACATGCAAACCTTCCGCTTGCGTGAGCCCGTAAAACAAAGACTCTAAAGTCCCTGAACGCGGCGCCAACTCTAGTAAAACTAAATCATGCTTCACCGCAGCCTCAAAGATTTCCTGCCCCCCATCGGCCAAAACTACCGCCGAGGCTTGGGCGGAAGAAGAAGGGAAACCCGATTCCAAGCGAGTCACACCGGCCGTAGCTAACATGGACTTCAAATCTTCCTCCGAGCCGTTGACGGTGACCTTGAATTGTTGTTGCCCGGCTTTCACCGAAGTTACTTCGGCGAGGGTGCCTTCCACTACTTTTTTGCCTTCATGCAAAAGCACCACGCGGTCGGCAAGAGCTTCGACTTCAGGGAGCACGTGAGTAGTCAAAAGCACTGTTTTCTGCCGTCCCAATTCACGGACAAGCTCTCTGATTTGAATCACTTGCAAAGGGTCCAAGCCATTGGTCGGCTCGTCTAAAATCACCAGTTCGGGGTCATGAATCAACGCCTGGGCCAAGCCAACGCGCTGGCGAAAACCTTTGGAGCACTCTTGGATTCGCCGACGGAAAACAGGCTCCAAGCCCACGCTCACCACCACACGCTCCACGGCGGACATCTTATGTCCAACCCGACCTTGCGCCGACCAAGCAAAGGCCAAGGTTTCCTCTACGGTCATCTCTGGCCAGAGCGGGTTGTTTTCCGGCAAATACCCCACGCGCTTTTTGAGGTCCTGTCCTGACCGCAAGGCGTCAGCGCCGAATAAGTGCACGGAGCCTGCGTCCGGCAATAAAGATCCCGTCAAAATTCGGATTGCGGTCGTTTTCCCCGCACCGTTGGGCCCCAAAAATGCCGTGACTGCACCCACAGGGGCTTCAAAATCGACTCCCTGCAAGGCTGCGATGGATCCATAGGATTTTTTTAGCCCTTGGACCTTGACGGCAAGCACCGAAGAATCAGGAGACATCATCCAAGGAGAACGCAGCAAGGAAGTCTTCGTTCGATGGATATTGAGCTAAACGGTCAATCATCATTTCCATAGCCTCGCGTGGGCGCATCCGACTCAACACACGGCGCAAAATATTGATTTTCTTCATGGTCGTTCGTGTGAACAGCCGTTCTTCCTTTCGGGTACCCGTGGATGTAATGCTCATGGCCGGAAAGATACGACGGTCGGCCAACATGCGATCCAGGGTCAGCTCCATGTTGCCGGTACCTTTGAACTCTTCGAAAATAATGTCGTCCATTCTAGAACCGGTTCGAATCAACGCGGTGGCCAAAATGGTGAGTGAACCGGCGTCTTCGGTGTTCCGCGCGGCGCCAAAAAACCGCTTAGGCTTTGTAAAGACATTCGTAGACAAACCACCCGACATCGTCTTGGAATCCTTACCACCCAAAAGGTTGTTGTAAGCGCGCGTCAACCGCGTAATGGAATCCAAAAGGATCACAACTTCTTTTCCGGCCTCGACCAAACGCTCCGCACGAAACTGCACGAGTTCGGCCAAACGAACATGATTTTTCGGAGACTCGTCCATGGTGCTGACGTAGACCTCGCCATTTTTGACAGCCCGTCGCCAGTAGGTCGCTTCTTCTGGGCGTTCATCCACCAAAAGAATCATAAGATGGACGTCGGGATACAACCCTTGAATGCTCGTGGCAATTTGCTGCATGAGGGTTGTCTTTCCGGTGCGCGGGGGCGCCACCAAAAGCCCACGCTGTCCGCGCCCTAAGGGGCAAAGCAAATCCAAAATACGCATGGACAACTGCCCTTCTTGCTCGCAACCGCCTAACTCATACTGAAAGTCAGGGTCAATCACGGTGAATTTTTGGAAGCCGCCCGATCGTTTCCGCTGGGTCGGTTTTTCCCCGTCCACCGTTTCAATCAAATTCACGCGGGGGCTGTCATGCCCACGGCTCTGAGTCCCCTTTCCAGCAATAATAGAGCCGTTTTTCAAGCCAAACTTTCGCGTGAGCGGAGCCGGAATCATGGGATCCGTCTTTTGGGCCTTTAAATCCTCATCTAATTGCCGAAGGAATCCGGTGCCATCCTCACGCAAATCTAATAAACCAGAGACGTCTACCGAAGTGGATGCGGAGGAACGCGGGGGGCGCTCGGTCCGTTCGGCGGACGCTCCAGGCGACCGACGAGGACGAGGACGACGCTTCTTTTCAGGCGCGGCCACGGCCTCTGACCCCTCAGAAGGCTGAGGGGTGTGGGGAATGCCACCGGGGCGACGACGTCTACGCTTCCGCCGACGTTCTTCCTTTTCAGGTACGGATTCTTCGGTCATGATTTCCTCAGTGAGGTCGTGAGGTCAAGCAGCCCTGGAAACTGCGCCATCAACGAATGAGTCAAGTGAGGTGGAGAAATCTCCAGTCTCTACGTCCCGAACCGACAAACCAGGCTAAGCCGTGCTACGACGCAGAGCCCATTATGGGGGCGCGTTCCCAGGAAGGCAAGCCGAGTTTAACGGCCTAAATCCACAAATTGCCCTCGGTTCTCTGAGGCCAACATGCGCATCCAGTCCTTCTTAAAGTCCCCAATGGCCACGGTATGGATGGTTATCCGCCGAAAACGGTTGATTTCGGCAATCCCATTGCGGATTTCCACCGTATCCACGAACTCCCCTACGGTCGGGAGGCCGTCCGAAAAGAAAAAGAGGGTGTCGCCGACGCCAACCACCTCTTCAGAGGCAGATTGCGTGACGGCACGGCGGACTTTTTCATTGCCCACCCCCAAGCCAAGAAGAAGCGCACCCCAAGTGTTGGTGCGTCCTTCCTCCGCACCGGCAGATCCGGAGAGTCCGACCGACGCCCGCGCTTGGGCCGCGGCACCGCCCAGAGCTTTCAATTTTTTTACGTATTGAATGGCTCCTTTTTTATTCAATGCATTGGCAGGCATCAATGTCTTCCGCCAAGAACGCGTGTTGCTGGCAAAAGAGTGCACATTGAAACGCACTTCCGGGCCAAGGCCCTCAATGGCCGACTCCAATTCTTTTTTGATGATTTCCATCTTGGTCAAACGCTTGTGTCCAGCTTCTCGGAATTTGTCTCGCTGCAAAACGAGGTCTTCCATGGACCCCGAAACATCGACCACAAAAACAACTTCGCGGCTGGGCGTGTCAATACCAGCAAAAGATGCGCTTTTCGTTTTCGATATATATTGACCAGCCGCCTTTGAACGAGCTGCCGCGCGCGTTGCCAATTCTTCTGGTGTCGGAATCACATAATTTTCCGCCGCACGATTCCACCACCGACGCCATTGTGCAGGGTCATCACTAAACTGCAAGTCCGTGATTTCTAATAAAGTCGGATAGATATTTTGCAAAATCCGACCCTCTCCGGTCTCCCAAAGGTTCAGGAGTGCTGGGATTGCCTCTTTATGACGAATTCTTTGCAGGGCCAAACAAGCCGCCGTTGCCACGGATAAATTCTCCGACCCCAAGGCCAGCAATAACGGAGGCGCGGCCACATCTTCCTGCCCTACCCCAATCACTTGCAAAGCATCGATGGCCGCCACGCGCACCAAGGGGTTTTCGTCTTCCCCCACTAAGGCCACTAAATCATCCAACGCCGCCTCGTCCAAAAAAGCGCCCGCGCAAACCGCCGACCAGAGCCGAACATCGGCATCCTTATGCCGTAAATAGAGACGGCTAGATTCCATATATTCCCGCCATTTCCCGGTCGAGGCTGCTTTCATTCCCGCCACGACCTGCAAAAGTGGCTTCCCTTTTTCAAAGGGCAAAAGAAAACCGGCACGCGAGGAGGGCGTCGGTAGTTGCGCAATCACAATCTCCGCAGCCCGGATGACGTTCGGGTCCTTGTCCTTGAGGACGGGTAGAAGCACCTTGAGGACGTCGGGACTATCAATGTCCTCTAGGGATCGGATGAATTCCACGCGCTCAATGGGGTCTTTGGATTTCCGGAAGTAGCGCTTGAAGTCCTTGACCGTCTCATCCATTTGCAAAGCAAAAAGAGAAGGGAAGAGGAGGAGTGAAGCGGCAATCATCATCGTCTAGGATACCTGCTTGATGGAACTGACCCTGTCCACGCATCTATTGGTGTACCACACCATGAATGCCCGCGCGCTCCAAGCCCTGCAACATTGCGGGTGTGGCGGGGCCGAAGTTTGGCTGGCGGAACCTCATGTGCCATGGCGGAATGAGTCACGACTTCGGGAATTTGGGCAGGCATTGGCCGACTCAGGACTTTGCACCCACACGGTTCATTTGCCCTTCTACCCTTCCGTGCCAGATTTATTGGAACGAGGAGAAACGTGGTCTGTTATTGCCCCAGACCCTGCGGATCGGCGCGTGGCAATCCAAGGCATGGCCGAAGGCTTGCACGCAGCGGCTGCGTTGGGTGCAGAAGGCGCGGTCCTTCATTTGGGTTGGCCCAAAGATGTATGGACTTCGGAAACCCAGGCCTTGGCGGATTCTGCCGTGGCCGAACTTCTTCCCATCGCCAAAAAGTGTGGCGTCAAACTCCTTTTGGAAAATATCATTTCCGACGGCACCCGCGCCGGTGCTTTGGTGCAGTTATTAAACCGCGTGGACCCTCATGAAGAGGCGGGGATCTGTTTGGACTTGGGCCATGCGCATGTTTTGGGTGGGGTGTTGGCGGAGTTGGAAGATGCACTCCCCCGCTTGGATCACTTACACGTGCATGACAATGATGGAAAGAAGGATGCGCACCTTGCACCAGGGCAAGGCTCCATCCCTTGGGCAGAGGTTTTGAAAAAGTTGGAAGAGGGGAATTACCAGGGAAGCGGAGCACTAGAAATTCGTGACTTCTCAAAGGGGAAACAGGATTTAGAGGAAGTAATGAAAGAACAAATGCAACATGTGGACTCTTTTCGAGATGACTTTTTTCCGCAAGACGCATGAAGGAGGACTTAACCCGTGCCTTGCAAGGCGACGCTCATAAAATCGGCAAACTTTTAACACCGGAAGCGGGAGACCGTCGGTATTACCGACCTTTTGCCCCAGAGAAACATGGATGGTTGCTAGTCACGTCGGCACAAGTCCCCGACCCTGCGCTTTGGAAGTGGTTGCATCAGCAAAAGGTTCGGGCGCCTCGCATCAGGGAAGTGTGTACCCGCGCCGACGGTGCACAAACGGCATATTGGGTTGAGGATTTGGGGGATATGCACTTTGTGCATCAGCCAACCCTAGAGCACATGGAGCAAGTTTTAGAACTCCGACGGAATTTCTCGAAGTCCCCCATTCCCTTGTCAATTTCGAATGCAAGATGGGCTTTAGATGAAACACTTTTCTTGAAGGAATTGCAGATATTTCAAGACTACGCGGACTCCGCGTCGGGAGTTTTAGCGAAGGACTGCCAGGCTCTCGCGAAATCTGCGTCGGAGAAGCCTTGGGCGCCGCAGCACAGAGATTTTCATTCTCGCAATCTTTTGTTCCTGGAAACAGGTGAGGTGGCATGCATTGATTACCAAGATCTTCGCCCAGGCCCCGTCCTTTATGACTTAGCCTCCTTAGCGACGGATGCCTATTACGATGTTTCCGAGTTGTTTCAAAAAAGGCTTCTTCGGGAAGCGTGCGAGGTCGGCGATGCCGAAGGTTGGTCGGAAGAAAAATCCAAAGAAATCTTTCGCGTCACACAACTTCAACGCGTCTGGAAGGCCCTTGGAACATTTGGGCGTTTAATCCAAGAGGGGCGCACGGACTACGAAGAACCTCAAAGCCGTGCGCGCATCCACGTAACACGTATTCTTTCATGACCAAGACCGCTCTTTTGTTGACCGCCGGAAAAGCCACGCGGCTGGGAGAACTCCGCAATCGGTGGGCGAAGGCTTGTGTCCCGGTAGCCGGAACCTCTCCGCTTGCCTTTCTATTACCTCGACTCAAACTTGCAGGTATTACCGATGTCTGGCTCAACCTGCATTGGAAGCCCGAACAAGTACGCGAAGTAGCCGAAACGCATGCGCATGGACTTCAACTTCATTTCCTCGAAGAACCAGAACTGCTAGGAACCGGAGGGACGTTACTCGAAGTATCTCACCGCTGGGGCGCGGTTCCTGACTTAGTCATCAATGCAAAAATTTTCACGGATTACAATTGTGCCGACCTCCTCCTAGAACCGCCCTCGACTCTGGTGCTTCATACAAAAAGTTCTCTGGAGACCTTCGGTGGGTTCCAAGTGGATGAACATCAAAGGCTCCTTGCCTTACGTCCCAAGGGACCTCCGGCCTATGAGCCGCACGCCGGAGTCTTTACAGGAATCTGCCGACCGGCCCTCTCGTGGGTGGAGCAGCTTCAGCAATATCAGGCGAAGTGGCCCGCCGAACTCCTCTGCATAGTGCGGCACGCAGTGCTGCCATTGATGGAGCAAAACCATGCACCCCGCGGCCTTCTTCATTCTGGATTTTGGTGCGAAATTAGCACGCAAAAACGAATCAAAAAGGCCGCTGACATGATCAGAAGTAAGACTTACTGAATCACTCCGCGAATTACTGCCAGAGATAGACACACCTGGATCTGACTTCCAGCACCAGAATCGTCACTACTCCCGAAACAAGAGAGCGCGAAAAAGAGAGAGGAGAAGAAAAAATGTACGTGGGAATACTTGCATCGTGGCATCCCATCAGTCCTAAAGCAGTGGAGCCGTCGGATTCTTCAAAATCCTGTTGGGGCCACGACGCATGGTTACCCCTCGTTCATCCAAAAACTCTAATAGGGGCATAAGATACTTTCGAGAAGTGCCGAAATAATCCCGCAAGGCGGGGATATTCATGCCGTCGGCGTTGAGCTGCTCTACAACCAATTCCCGGAGCTTCTCCACAGGTTCTCTGGCAAAAAGCAAAGAGCCGCGTCGGAGGACTTGCCCAGTGTCCTCCAAATACTCCGCCATCACGTCTTTCCATTCCGCAGAAACATTCTGCTCCGCACACAGTGTCTCCAAATCCGGCGGCATCAAACCAGCTCCTACAAGCTGGGACAGACATCGACTTCCTTGAGCCACCAAATCCTCCGGTAAAGAGGCCATTATTATTCTCCACAACGTACCTGCCTGCGGAACAAGGCCCAGTAATTCCATCTCTCCGATGGACATCGAGGCCAATGTGGCAAACTTTTCTTTTCCAAGACGGCCTTGCAAAGCTTGGACCGGGAGACAACTACGATGTGGATGCTTTTTTTGCCAATGGGCAATGACTTCGGCCACATCCTGTACCAGTTCCCCAGCACTTCCCAGGCCGACATAACCCTCGCCTACAACGCGCACACGGCCTTGCTGCGTGAGGTCCTCCAACAGCGGCATCAACGCCTCGGTGCGCCAGCCCAACGACAAACAAAGTGCCTTTGGCTTCACTGGAACTTGGGATTGATCTAACTCATGCGCTAAAAGTTCTATCGGGTTACCCAAACACTGCGCACGCGTTGACAATTCTTCTCTTAAGTCCACATCTTTCGCGCGCAGTCGATGTTTTGCGAAGCCCAAAAATGGACCCGCCCCTAAATTTTGTGCTGGACTTAAGCGCCGGAGCAAAACAGCATCTCCTGGAACCAAGGCCATTGGAACCTCTAAAAGGACTTCGGCGACAACACCGTGCACGGGAATATCCAAGGGCAAGTAAAGCCGACCTTTCTCCGCTGCCGTCCCCGACAAGACATGAACCTCTCCACCTTGCTTTAACTTGGGTGCCTTCGGCACAGGCTGCCACCAAATTCGCAGAAGATGCCCTGATTGCACGGTTCCTGGGGCTGCTAACACGGTTCCTCGTGAGCAATCCGTTTTTTGGAAATCGGGGAGGTTGAGCGCGGTACGCAAGCCCGGCCCTGTTGCAGCATGGGGCCGACCGTGAATGTGGACGCGCCTCACACGACTTGTTTTTTTATGGGGGTGTACCTCCACGGGATCTCCTTCTTGCAACGACCCAAATGCGCAAACGCCCGTTGCTACCGTGCCTGCACCATGAAGGGCAAAAGCTCTTTGCACGGGTAATCGGAATGCTGCTGGACTTGGCTTCCTCTTAACTTCTTCCGCAAGAAGACGAAGAGCTTGGCGAAGTTCGGGCATTCCTTGGCCAGAATGCGCGCTCACGGAAAGGACCGGGCAACCTTCCCATGCACTGCCCTCCAATAATTCCTCTACTTCTGCGTGCACAAGCTCCAACATGTCCTTATCCGTTAAATCAACTTTCGTCAGCACCACCAAGCCTTGGTGGATCCCCAACAATTGCAACACCTCAAAGTGCTCACGGGTTTGCGGCATCACCCCGTCATCACACGCCACGACTAAAATTGCTGCACCCATGCCGGTTGCACCCGCCACCATTTTTCGAACCAAGCGCTCATGACCCGGCACATCCACAAAGCCGATCTCCATGCCGTCTTCCCAAACGGCTTCGGCATACCCCAAGTCCATTGTGATGCCGCGCTCTTTCTCCTCCGCCCATCGGTCGGGATGCTCCCCGCACAATGCCTCTACCAATGCACTTTTCCCGTGGTCAATATGACCTGCGGTGCCAAGAACAACTGGAAGTGTTTGTGGAGGACTCATGCGTAGAATGAGGAAATGCTAACCGAACAAGCCCCCGTCAACAGTCTTGGCCGCCATTTAAAGCGGACCCGAGGGCGTCGGCTGCGGCGGGTCATGTTAGACCTGGGCCTCACCTGCCCCAACCGAGACGGGGTGCGGGGCCGTGGCGGGTGCATTTATTGTGACGTCTCCGGCAGTGGAACGGGAGCGATGAAAGCACGAATTCCCTTGGAGGAGCAATGGGCAGAAGGGTTGCAGCGAGCCCAAAGGGGGGTGAAGGAAGGCCCATCGGCCATTGTGTACTTCCAATCTTATTCCAGCACTTACCCTAGCCTGCTTCCCCTACAGCAAGGCCTAGAAACCGCAAAGCAATGGGCCGACGACGCTCCTATTGTGGCCATCGGCACCCGGCCAGATTGTTTTACTCCGGAAGCGGCAGCCTTGATGGCATCGGCGAAAGATACTTTTGAGGAAGTATGGCTGGAATTGGGCTTTGAAACGGCCGACGACGCGGTGCAAAAGCGCATTGAGCGCTTTGATACGTTGGAAAATTTTCACAAAGCATGTGCGCTCGCTCATGAGTACGGATTAAGCATCGTTGCGCATTGCATTGATGGGTTACCGGGTGAAAAACCTGGTGGACTTCTTCGGCAAATGAACGAAATCAAAAAAGCTGGGGTCCATGGCGTCAAGTTCCACCAACTCATGGTACTTCGCAAAACAAAGTTGGCCGCCCAATGGATCCAAGGAGACATTGAGCTGCAAGCGGCAGCGGATTACATCCAACATGTAGCCGATGCTCTGGAAGTACTCCCTCAGGAAATTGTGATCCACCGTTTAGCTGCCGAAGCCAGCGCAGGAGAATTACTTGCCCCGCAAGAATGGCCGTCGTACAAGCAACTCCATGGTGCCATTGAAAATGAGATGCGCCGCCGCGGACGAGTTCAAGGCGCGCGAGCATAAAAAATGCGCCGTCCGAAGACGGCGCGATGGTGAGGGCACTAGGACTTGAACCTAGGACTTATTGGTTAAAAGCCAACTACTCTACCAACTGAGTTATGCCCCCGATGAGCGAACACGCTCAACTAAATAGTCATGATATCTTTTGACTTCGCGTCAATGAGATCTTCGACCTTCTTTTCAAATTCTTTCAGAACATCTTGAACCGTAGCTTTGCCGTATTTCACGTCATCTTCGGTGATTTTTGGCTCATGACTACTGTCCTTGGACGCCGTTTCGATTTCCTTAATGGTGTCTCTCCGGACGTTTCGGAGGGCAACTTTAGCGTCTTCCCCGACGGACTTCACTCGTGAAGCCAACTTTTTGCGTTGGTCCTCGGAAAGAGGGGGAATTGCAATGCGCACGATGGTGCCGTCCACCACTGGATTCAGCCCCAAACCCGCTGCCGTAATCGCCTTTTCGATTTCCTTGTTAGAAGAAGGATCAAAGGCCTTCACAATCAAAGTGCGCGCATCAGGCGCCGTCACACTGGCGATTTGATTCAGCGGTGACCTTTGCCCGTAATAATCCACGCGGACACTATCCAACAAGCCGACGGAAGCCCGTCCCGTACGAATGCCTCTTGTCTCATCCATGAAATGCTGGACCGATTTGTCCATGCGGTCTTTGGCGGAATCCAGAAATGTTGCGACAGAAGAACTCATGTTGAAATTAATGTACCTACTTTCTCGCCATGGCATGCCTGAATCACACCCTTTTCTTTCGCCATATTAAAAACCACAATGGGGAGTGCGTTTTCACGGCAGAGGGTGAATGCAGTTTGATCCATGACCTGCAAGCGCTGATCCAACACTTGGTCAAAGGTCAATGACGAGAACAAGGTGGCGTCGGCGTGCTTCTGCGGATCCTTGTCATAGACGCCATCCACCATGGTGGCCTTCAACAGAAGGTCACAGCCCAACTCCACTCCACGTTGCGCCGCAGCCGAATCTGTGGTGAAGTAAGGACTTCCAAGTCCCCCGACTAAAATGACAACGCGACCTTTTTCGAGGTGACGCAAAGCCCGTCGGCGAATAAAAGGTTCACAAACTTTGTGGACGTCAATAGCGGACATCACTCGAGAAGGAACGCCGTTGGCCTCTAGGGCATCACTTAAGGCCAGGCCATTGATGACGGTAGCCAACATGCCCATGTAATCCGCGGTGGCGCGCGCAATGCCTAAATCTTCTGACTGCGCACCACGAAGAATGTTTCCACCCCCGATAACTGCAGCTACTTCCACGCCTTCGCGAGTCAAGACTTTGAGTTGTTTCGCCAAACGGCGAACACGCTCAATATCTAACGTGGTACCTCCTTCGGCGGCAAAACCCTCTCCACTGATTTTCAGGAGAATGCGTTGGTTGCCGCCGGAGGGTGCCGATGCCATAAATTAGGCCCCGAGTTGGAATTTCGCGAAACGGTTGACCTTCATGTTTTCGCCCAACTTGGCAATGGATGCCTTTAGACGATCTTCCACACTCATGGAAGGATCCTTGACGTACTCTTGCTCAAGCAAGGCGCGTTCTTTAATGAACTTTAAGATGCGGCCAGCAACCATCTTTTCTTTGATTTCATCCGGCTTTCCGGCCATGTCATCCGAATCCATCAAGATGCGCTTTTCCTCATCCACTAATTCCGACGGCACGTCGTCTGCATGGACAGCAACCGGAGATGGAACCGTTGCAGCAATGTGCATGCACAAATCAGTGCAAAGAGCTTCAAACTCATCTCCTCTGGCCACAAAATCTGTTTCACAGGCAATCTCTACAAGAACGCCCACTTTCTGATTGTGGTGGATGTAAGAGAAAACACGACCCTCTGCGGTAGAACGATCTGATTTTTTGTCTGCGGTCTTCAGTCCTCTTTTGCGAAGGATATCGAAAGCTTGAGTTTCATCCCCTTGGGCTTCGACCAAAGCTTTTTTGCACTCCATCATGCCTGCTCCAGACTTGGAGCGAAGCAAGGCAACGGCACTTGCGGTAATGGTAGTCATCTTGATTTACTAGGCTTTTTCAGGAGGAGCGGTTCCCTCAGGTGCTGGAGCCTCAGGTGCTGGAGCCTCAGGTGCTGGAGCCTCAGGTGCGGCTGCCGCCGGCACTGGAGTTGGCTCTTCATGTGGTGTGATTTCTACAGGACGGTTTACGCCGCCTTCCATGGGAACCCGTTTCCCGGCGCGAGGCCGAGGCTGAGGCATGGGTGGTTTCCCATCGGACATTCCCTTTTTCCTCTTGCGAGGGCGGGGGACCGGTGCAAATTCTTCCACTTTGACTTCCCGCTTAATCTGCGTGGTAATACCACGTTCCTTGCGTAAAGCCAAACCGTCTTCCACCGCGGAAAATAGGTGGCCCAGAATTAAGGAGACGGAACGAATAGCGTCGTCATTGGCAGGAATCACAATGTCACAACCAGAAGGGTCACAATCTGTGTCCACAATGCCAATGACAGGAATGCCCATGCGATGCGCTTCACGAACCGCTTTGCGCTCTGTCTTAGGGTCCACCACAATCATGACACCAGGAAGGCGGAACATGTCCCGGATTCCATCCAGGTTGCGGAGCATCTTGGCTTTGTCACGGTTGAACCGTGCACCTTCTTTTTTGCTCAAGGTGGCCAAGTAGCCTTCGGCTTCCTGCTTTTCCAAGGTTTCCAAGTGAGCGATCCGCGAACCAATGACTTCATAGTTAGTCAAAGTTCCGCCAATCCAACGGTCACACACGTAGGGCATTTTGACCCGTTCGCGTGCGTTACGTACTTCACCACGCACCTGTTGTTTGGTGCCTACAAAAAGCGCTGCGTCCCCAGTTGCGATGACTTCACGCAGGAAGTGCTTCGCGCGGAGGATACCGCGGATAGTTTGTTTAAGATCGATGAGGTGGATTCGGTTCCGAGATTCCAAAATGAACGGAGCCATTTTGGGATTCCAGCGACCGACTCGGCAACCGATGTGTGCACCGGCATCCACTAACGCCTTTACAGAAAGTTGTGTCATTGCGTTACCCTGCGTCAGTCAGGGGTTAAGTTTTGAGTGTCCCACAGGAAATCTGAGGGATTGTCCATTTCCAGGGCGAACCTGAGGAACGGAACCGAATATTTTAGAGTCTCAATCCTCCCCGTCAACAGTCCAGTTGAGAAACCCGCGCTCCTTTTTCGGATTTCCTATAAAGTTGGTGATATTCTTGGGATGTAGCCATGCTTACAAACCTTCCTGGCCGCGCCGACAACCCGCGGACGCTGGCCATTTTAAACCACCGCGGCGAGCCCGTGACGGAACTTCGATCCTGGTTTCAGGATCAAGGGTGGAGAGTCCGCATATCAAAGGATCTTGCTGGAAGTATGGAAGTCCTTGACAGTAAAGAGGTTACAGCCGCACTCCTCCTCCCGCTCACTCTGAGCGATTCCACACTAGAGTGGGACACGCTCCTCCCCCTCCTTTCGCCCACCCGTTCCATCCCTTGGCTCCTTCTTCCTTGGGAAAAAGCCCTCACCAGTGGCATCGGCCGCCTTCTTCGCTCTCGAGACGCACTTGCCGACTGGCTCCCGGCCCCCTATTCCCTCCCCGAGGCCGAAGCGAGGCTCCAAAACCTCCTCCGCATGGACCATCTCATGGAGGCCACACGGACCCGAGCAGCGGCCCTTGAGAGCCAGTTGATCACTGACCACAAAACGGGGCTTGCCAACGATCGCCATTTTCGAAAACGCTTGGCGGAAGAATTTGAACGCACGCACCGCCATGGCGCTCCTCTCTCCTTGATTCTCATTGACCTCGATGACTTCAAAAGCCTGAACGACCAAGTCTCCTATGAGTTTGGGGACCTAGGGCTTCGCACGACTGGCCAAGTCCTTCGACAAAGTCTCCGAAGCATTGACCTTCCAGCGCGCATTGGCGGTGATGAATTCGGCATCCTTCTTCCAAACACCACGCTTGAAGAAGCCATGGCCGTGGCCCAACGAATTCGTATTGCCTCCGACCGAACGATTTTGGAAGAAGGGGGGCACCGCGTCAGTTTAAAACTATCCCAAGGGGTTGCGGTTTATCAAGGCCATAACCTTCAAGACCCCACGCAACTTTTCCTTCGAGCCAATGAAGCTCTCAAAGCCGCGAAGGTCGGCGGTAAAAACCGAGTCTGTTTTTACGACCCTCAACGTAAAGCAGCCTCGCCCACCGAAGCGAGCGACGAAGGCGAAATTACAGGATCTAACCAGTCCACATGAGCCCCAGGGCCATCGGAAGAAACGGTTAGGGTCAAGACCCCTGGTTTCAGTAAGGGAACGGAATACCAAGTGGCCTCTTGTGCTGGAAAAATAATTTTTTCCCACAGCAACGCCTCTTCCAAAAATAATTGAGCGGTGACTGGTGCACGCCGCAAGTAGGACTGGGTTTCCGAATCAAAACCAAGTCCGAAGTGAAGCGTTCCAGCGATAGACGAAAACTTCAGCGTACTCGGTGCCAACATTCCCCAACCCCAACCCTGCGCCACTCCCCCCACGGTCAGTGGCCGACCCTCTACGGAGCGCATTCGCTGGGGTTCACGAATCAAAGCCTCCCGACGTGGACCCTTGCGTAACAATGGAATTTCCCAAGCCAATGACTGCTCAAGAGGGTTTTCTTGACGCACTCGCAAGAGATTGGCTGGATTAAGGATGACCTCACCCATCGCTTCCGTTTGGAAAGTCCAAGGTTCCTCCTTTTTTTGCGGCTGACGCTTCCCTCGAAAAAAAGAACCGTCCTGAAGTAAAACCCAGTCGGTCCCCAATTGAGTGGGTGTTTCCTCTGGCAGAAGTTCCAAAGATTGAATCCGGCTCCAAGTGAAAAAATGGGTAGTTCCATTTTCCTCAAAAGAAAGTCCACCTTCCATGCAACCCAACAACCAACCCTCGTGCAAATCACCGATGCCGTCGGGCGTTTGAAGACGCACCCTGTCTTGAGATGGGGACGGGCCGAGCAAGGGAAAGCCACGGGTTAGTGCGCGAACACTCAGGAGATTCACGGAAAACGGAGAGACGGCTGAGGAAGTTGGCTGGAATTGGAGGGCATCCGCGCCCCCTCCCTGCGGACTTCCAAAAAGACGGGTGCCGTCGGTGAGATGCAGAGTCCAGGGGCCAGGGGAAAGCGGGTGAGCCGGGAATACGCCCTCTTGCGCCAAGCAAGGGACCGAAAGGGGGAGAAGGAGGCTAAGAAGGGAAAGCATGAGTGCCATTTCGGCAGGGTGCGATGGACGGCGTGCCAGATGCGGCAGAGATGACGGCCCAGAGGCATGATATCGGCGGTTTCGGTTGGCATCACAATTGCAGGAGTGGGGTTCCCCTTTTAAGGAATCACATGGCTCAAAAAGAACTTACCTTTGACACCGAAGCCCGCGAAGCCATTTTGGCTGGCGTGGAAAAACTTGCAAAAGCGGTCGTCTCCACACTTGGCCCCAAAGGCCGGTGTGCCATTTTGGATAAATCATGGGGTGGCCCCACCGTCACCAAGGACGGTGTCACCGTCGCCCGTGATATTGATTTGGAAAACCGCAATGAAAACTTAGGCGCGCAAATCGTCAAGGAAGCGGCAACAAAAACCAACGACCGTGCTGGAGACGGTACCACCACCGCCACCTTGCTGGCGTGGAGTCTCTACCGTGAAGCCCTCCGACACCTTGCTGTCGGCGGAGATCCACAGGCCATGATTCGGGGGATGAAAAAGGCCACCCTGGCCGTCAAGGATTTTCTTTCTGAGAAGGCGCGCCCGGTCAATGACAACGCCGCCATCTTGGCCGTCGCCACCATTGCTTCCAATAACGACAAGGCCATCGGCCAAATGCTGGCGGACGCCTTTGAGAAAGTAGGCAACGACGGTGTCATCACCATTGAAGACGGGAAAAGTTTGGATACCGAAGTGAAAGTGGTTACTGGAATGCAGTTTGATCGTGGATTCCTCTCTCCAAACTTTGCGTCGGACATGGAAACGCTGGAATGCATCATGGAGAAGCCCTTGATTTTAATTCATGAAGATAAAATCAGTTCGGTGCAATCGTTGCTTCCGGCTTTGGAAATCTCCAAAGAAACAAAACGGCCTTTGCTAATCATAGCCGAAGACGTGGAAGGCGAAGCCCTTGCAGCCTTGGTCATCAACAAAATGCGTGGCATTCTAGATGTCTGCGCCGTGAAAGCTCCCGGCTATGGAGATCGCCGGAAAGAAATACTCCGAGACCTTGCCGTCGTGACTGGCGCCCAAGCTCTCATGAAAGATGACGGAATTGAACTCACGGAAGTCACCGAAGCCATGTTTGGCTCGGCCAACCGCATGATTGTGGACTCGTCCAATACGACCGTCGTAGAAGGCCACGGCAAGGCCGACGAGATCGCCGCGCGCGCCGGATTCATTCGCCGCCAAATTGAAGAAACGACTTCAGACTATGATCGCGAAAAGATGGAAGAGCGTTTGGCAAAGATTGCTGGAGGCATTGCACAAATTTCCGTCGGCGGAGCCACGGAAGTGGAGGTCAAAGAGCGAAAGCATCGCTTCGAGGATGCCAAGCACGCGACGCAAGCCGCGATTGCCGAAGGTCTTTTGCCCGGTGGTGGAGTCGCTTTATTACGGGCGAGTCAGGCCACCGATAGATTGGACCTCACGGAAGAGGAAGTCATCGGGAAAAACATCTTGCTTGCCGCCCTTCAGCTTCCCGTTAAAACGATTGCGGAGAATTCCGGCGAAGACGGCTCTCTCATCATGCGACGCATCTTGAAAGACGACTCCTTTGAATACGGCTACAACGCATTGACCGGAGAATACGGGGATCTCTACACCATGGGTGTGGTCGACCCATTGAAAGTAACACGGACCGCCTTGGAAAATGCGGTTTCTGTGGCCGCAGTCTTAATGACTACGGACTGCCTCATCGTGGACTCCCCCACGGATGCAGAAGATAACCAGGACAACATGGGAGGAGACTTTTAATCATGAGTAACATCGCATTTACCCCCATTGAGGACCGTGTCCTCATTCGCCCTGTAGAAGCTGAATCAGTCAGCGCCAGCGGCATTGTCCTTCCTGATTCTGCTCAAGAACGCCCCAACCGTGGAGTTGTCGTTGCAGCTGGACCAGGGCAACAAAGCAAAGATGGGTCACGCATAGACATGCCGGTTGCCGTCGGCGAAGAAGTCATCTTCGCTCAGTACGCCGGAAGCAAAGTTGAAATGAATGGTGAGGAGTACAAAATTCTTCGCGCCGACGAAATCCTCGCAAAAATCGCTAACTCCTAATTATCATGGCTAAGCAAATTCTTTTTGATGACAAGGCTCGGGAAAAACTTTACGAGGGCATTGAAACCTTGGCAAAAGCAGTCACCGTCACCTTGGGTCCAGCAGGGCGCAATGTGATTCTGGAAAAGTCTTTTGGAGGCCCCGTGGTCACCAAAGACGGTGTTTCCGTGGCGAAAGAGATCGACCTAGAAGATCCATTTCTCAACATGGGTGCCAAGCTCATGAGAGAGGTCGCTTCAAAGACGAATGACCAAGCCGGAGACGGCACGACCACGGCCACCGTTTTGGCTGCCGACATTGTCCGCAATGGCTTGAAGTACATGGCCGCCGGTGCCAGTCCAGCCGCGTTACGCAATGGCATTGATGCTGGCGTTGCCGCTGCCGTTGCTCATTTGAGTGAATTGTCTCGCGCCGTAGAAGGTAAAGAAGACATTGCTCAGGTCGGCACCATTTCCTCTAACCAAGATACGGCCATTGGGGATCTTTTCGCAGAAGCTGTAGAAAAAGCTGGAAACAAAGGAGTTATCACGGTGGAGGAAGCCCAAGGAGTAGACACCTACCTTGATTATGTAGACGGCATGTCCTTTGACAAAGGCTACATCTCCCCCTACTTCATCACAGATACGAACAACATGACAGCGGAGTACGAAGACGTGGTTGTGCTGATTCATGAGAAGAAAATCAGTAACTTGATGGAACTTCTTCCGGTGCTTGAGAAAATTGCCCAAACTGGAAAAGCTTTGCTACTCATTGCCGAGGATGTGGAAGCCGAAGCACTTGCAGCTTTAGTGGTTAACCGCATTCGTGGAATCATGAAAGTGGTTGCCGTAAAAGCTCCTGGGTTTGGAGACCGTCGCAAAGCGATGCTCCAAGATTTGGCAGTGCTTACGGGCGCAAAAGCCGTCATGGAAGAAACGGGCGACACGCTGGAAACTCTTGAGCTCGAAGACCTCGGTGCCTTGAAGAAAGTCACCGTTGAGAAAGACCGCACAATTTTGGTGGGCGGCGCTGGAGGCAAAGAAGGAATCGGCGACCGTATCCGTCAAATTGAGGCAGAAATTGAGCGCTCCACCAGTGATTACGACAAAGAAAAGCTTAACGAACGTTTGGCAAAACTTTCCGGTGGGGTGGCCGTCATCCATGTGGGCGGCGTCACGGAAGCCGAAATGAAATCACGTCGCCACCGTGTGGAAGATGCACTTCACGCCACTCGTGCTGCAGTGGAAGAAGGCGTTGTTCCAGGTGGAGGCATAGCCCTTCTTCGCTGTCTTCCTACCATGGATGCAGCCTTAGAGGCGGCCGAAGGTGATGAAAAGCTAGGCGTTGACTTGGTCGCCAAAGCCTTGCGTGCTCCCACGCGTTTGATTGCCGAAAATGCGGGCCACGACGGAAGTCTTATTGTCGAGGAGGTCTTAGAACAAACGGGCTGGGCTGGATTTGACGCTCTTCGCGGTGAATATGTGGACATGGGCAAGGCTGGGATTTTAGATCCTGCAAAAGTTGTCCGCTCCGCTCTTCAAAATGCAGGCTCCATCGCAGGTCTCTTATTAACGACGAATAGCTTGGTTACGGATCTTCCATCCAAGGGCGGTGCCTTGACCGAAGGGGCCATTGCCTAACTCTTGAGCCAAAGAGATTTCTACGAGGTTCTCGGCGTCGCTCGTAATGCGAGCGACGCCGAAGTCAAATCAGCCTATCGAAAACTTGCGCTGAAATACCACCCAGATCGGAATAAAGAAGACGGCGCAGACGAACACTTTAAAGAAGGTGCCGAAGCCTACTCCATTTTATCTGACGCTCAAAAGCGCCAAGCCTATGACCAATTTGGG
>JAPKBM010000070.1 GCA_026421205.1 Planctomycetota bacterium | reverse complement strand
GTGAGAATATCCAGGCCACACTAGAGAGCCTTGTAAAAGATGCAGCCCTCGGCGGTCTCATTGCCGTGGGTGTTCTTTGGATGTTTCTTCGGCGCCTTCGCTACACCTTATTGATTGCGGTCTCCATCCCTTTCAGTGTATTACTAACATTAGCGTGGCTCTACTTCACAGGAGACAGCTTCAACATGCTCTCTATGATGGGGATTACTATTTCCATCGGAATGTTAGTGGACAATTCGGTTGTGATTGTTGAAAGCATTTTTTCACGACGAGAGCGCGGGGCGTCCTTGGATGACGCTTGTACCAACGGGCCTTCCGAAGTCATGCTGGCTGTGGTCACCGCAACGCTGACTACGGTAGTCGTTTTCCTTCCTCTGATTTTCATGTCGGAAGACCGCAATGCGCGCATCATGAGCTCGGCCATTGGTATTCCCCTATGCATTTCTTTGTTGGCAGCCCTTCTCCTAGCCATTATTATTGTCCCAGTTGCATCCAAGCACATGCATGGGGATGACGCCGGTTCATCTCCACCCCGAGAAGGGAAAGTTCTTGCTGCAATTCATCGTTTTTTTCCGGCGCTTGTTGCATGGAGCTTAACTCGACGTTTTCGGGCACTCACTCTGGCAGCACTCTTCCTTGCGTCCTCCGGCCTCGCTGATTCTGGAAGTGGCTTCGCCGGCCAAATAAGCATGGGAAGCCAGCTTACGGTTCGTTTTGATGTCTCCCCCAACCGAACCCTTGGCGAAGTTGAAAAAGATGTCATTGCCATGGAAGCCGCCCTCACATCAGATATCAGAGAAGAGATGCAAATCCCGGATATCGGTATTGACTTCAACCGTAAGCGCGGCAACCTCTACCTTTGGCCAGAGGTCATGCCGGGTCCAGAAGAAAAAGAGGCGCTTTTCGCACGACTCGAAGAGCTTCTTCCAAAACGTGCCGCTGTGAACTATCACTTTGGTGAGAGCTTCAATAAACAGAATACGGAGGGGGGGGACAAATGGACACGCCTTCAATTGAAAGGCCCTGACAGCCAAGTGGTTAATGAACTTGCCAAACTCATCCGGGAACGAGCCGTCGCCAGCGCGGACTTCAAAGATGTGGCTGAACCCGAGAATCTTGCGAGAGAAATTCACGTATCATTTGACAGAACTCAAATGGCCCGCATCGGCCTGGACAGCCAAGCGCTCTTGGGGAATATCGAATGGGGACTACGAGGCTTCATGGTTTCTCGTTTCCAAACCTCTCGGAATGATATTCCATTAATATTAGAATATGACGAAGACTCGAATCCATCAAAAAAAGATCTGACGGATATGAGTATTTGGACGGGAAAGGCATCCCTTCCCCTCTCCTCTCTTGCGAAGTTTGAGCACGCACGCGGGCCAGGAATGATTTCCCGACGCAATGGAAAGACCGTTGCCCTCATTGGTTTAAAAACCACCAATGACGACATGAAGAAAAGTTATGGGGCGGCAAAAAAACTCATGGACAGCGTAGACCTCCCAGAGGGTTACCATTGGGAACAGCTTGGTGGATGGGAAGACTTCAACCAAGACATGGATGAACTCAAGACGGCATTTGCCTTGGCCATTGCTCTTGTCTTTCTCCTTATGGGCCTGCTTTTCGATTCTATCGCGCTTCCCTTTTCCATCTTGCCCACAATCGCGTTTGCTGTCGTCGGCGCAAAATGGGCTTTTAAGATCTTTGGTGTTCCCATGGATATCTTGGGGGCCGTCGGCATGATTGTGCTTGCTGGTATTGTTGTAAACAACGGCATTGTGCTCGTTGACCGCATTCTTCGCCTGGAACATCGAGGCCAGCCAAGAAATCTAGCTGTCGTTCAAGCCGTCAAAGATCGGCTACGCCCCGTCATCATGACCGCACTGACGACTGTTTGCGGGCTTTTACCGATTGCGCTCTCCGAACCCTCTGGAGAAGGTTTCAACTTCCAGGGCTTGGCCGTGGGGGTAGCGGGTGGTTTGGCCTTCACCACCTTCTTCACATTGTGGACAGTGCCACTCCTATACACCATCCTTCAGGATCTTGGCGATTTCATGAGTCGATCGACGTCATCAAAAGCTCTGCGAAAAGCCTAGCAAAGGCTTGCCCGTTTCCGTCGGCACGGCGACAATGTGTTGCCCCTGTAATGACTGCGCTCCTTAAAGACTCGTCCCCGCCTTCCCCCCGCTATGCGGTGGTCGTTTCTCGGTTTAACACGGACGTCACACAAGCACTTCAAGACGGTGCCTTGCAGACCTTTCAAGAAGCGGGCCTGTCACCGGATGCCTTAGACGTTTTTTCTGTTCCTGGGGCCTTTGAACTCCCTTTGCTTTGTGATCGCTTAGCCCAATCCAACAATTACGCTGCTATTTTGGCTCTCGGATGTGTGATTCGCGGTGAAACGCCCCACTTCGACTTTGTTGCAGGAGAATGCGCACGGGGCATTGAAGAAACAGCTCGGAAATATGGCCTCCCCGTAGTCTTCGGTGTCCTAACAACAGACACCCTCGCCCAGGCACAGCATCGGGCAAACAGGCAAATTTTATCCGGTTCCGATGTCCTCGAAGAAGGTCGCACGGAAAAAACTACACCTACTTCCAACAAAGGCGCCGAAGCTGCAAGCACCGCCATGGAAATGGTCGCTATCCTCCAGGAACTCGCATGACCACTCTTCCCGTACGCCGACGCACTCAAGCCCGCGAGCTTGCATTACAGTTCCTTTATTCCGTGGAACTTCAAGGCCAGTCTGCTTTGGCGGAACTTGACTCTTTCCTTGAGCATCACACAAAACTTGCCTCCGAAGCGGACGAAGATCAGCAATTGGACAACAAACAAGTGCAAGAGTACACCAAACTCCTTTGCACGGGGATTTTGCAATCCAATAATGACCTTAATCGTTGGATCGAAAATATTGCGCAAAATTGGCGCATTGAACGGATGGCTTACATTGACCGCAATGTTCTCCGCATTGCTGTTTGGGAACTTCTCTACCAGCCAGAAACCCCGTTTAAAGTCGTGATTAATGAAGCCATTGATATGGCAAAGAAATTCTCCACCACACAATCTGGTGGATTTGTCAACGGAATCCTTGACCGAGCCCGGGTTCTGATTGGGGAAGCTCGAGCAAAATGTGATGGCGTTCCCCCGCCCCCGTCCGCACGTTTCTCCCTGCCAGACGAGGACGGTGACAAGCGAGTGACCATCCAGGAAGAGGACACGGTGGCTTCGCCAAAGCCTTCTCGTTCCCACCGGCACCTCCCTTTTAAGCGGACTACGGAAGAATAAACAATGCTAGGTAAGATTCGCTCGGGGCTTGGCCGCACGCGCAATCGCATCCAACATGCTGTGCGCCAACTGAGCGGTGACACGACCGTTCCAGAAGCCCTTGAAGCATTAGAAGAAATTCTTTACACCGCCGACGTCGGCCCTTATTCCCAAGAACTCCTTGAAAAGGCCGAAACTGCCTTCGCTGACGGAACATTATTAAATCCTCAAGCACTTCAAACATGGCTACAGAATGAGTTGGAAGTCGTGGTTCTTGACCCGGGGGACCCACTACTTAGGAAACAGGAGGCGGGGCCAACCGTCATCTTGATGACAGGAGTCAATGGATCTGGAAAAACAACCAGTGTCGCTAAATTGGTTTTTTGGCTTCAGTCTCGGGGTCAGTCTGTCTTGGTTGCTGCGGGAGACACTTTCCGGGCCGCCGCTGTAGAACAACTGAGTACTTGGTGTGAGCGCCTGAATGTCCCCTTAATTCAAGGGGAAAAAAATGGAGACCCTGCGGCTGTCGCCCACGATGCCGCGGTGGCAGCACTTTCACAAAACGTAGATTTTCTGGTCTTTGACACGGCGGGCCGTTTGCATACGCAAAAAAACCTAATGGCAGAACTGGACAAAATATCTCGTGTATTCAACCGGAAAATCCCAGGCGCTCCTCATCATAGTTTGCTCGTCCTCGACGCAACGACGGGTCAAAATGCTGTCCGACAAGCCAAGCTTTTCGGCGAATGTGTCCCGCTCACGGGAGTTGTTCTTTCCAAATTAGACGGTACTGCCAAAGGAGGAGCCGTTTTAGCCGTCGGCCGGGAAACACGACTTCCGGTTCTCTTTGTCGGCCTCGGCGAAGGTGTCAATGATTGGGAAATTTTTCAACCCAAAGAATTCATTCAGGCTTTGTTAAGCCCACGCTCATGAAAAAAATCCTTGCCGCCGCGTGGGTTCTCGTTCCTTTGGCCGCATGGTTTCCTTTTGTTCTAGATGACGCCCGACTTGACGGAGCTCTCTTGGCCGTTATCGCGGCCACACTCCTGCTTGTCATTCCCCGACACCAAGGATGGCAACCCCTTCCCGGCACTTCTTGGATTCTCGGTGGGATGGCAGTCGGCATTCTTCCCCTTTTCTGGGTCCCCATCCCTCAAACCCTCGGGGGCCTGGCCGATCGCGCCCCATTTCTTTCGGCACTCCTCGCTCTGTCGGCTCTTGCTGCCTTGCCGAAAGCTACCAAAAATTCAACACCCTGGGTCATCGGTGGGCTTGGCCTTGCTGCCTGGCTCAGCCTCTTTCAAGTTTTCGGATGGGACCCGCTCCACCTCAAGCCGCTACTGACCTCACCCGCTACCGCCCCTCTCGCCGGTAGAAACCATGCCGTGGAAATCTGGGTGCCTTTTCTTTTGATGACGCTGGCCGTCCCCTTCGCCACAAAGAAGAAAGCGGTTTTACTCCTACCCGCAGCCTTCCTCTGTGGCCACTTTGGCATCCTTGCTGCAAGAATTGCCCTACCCCTCTCTCTGCTCCTCTTTCGTCGTTCATTATTCCAACGTCGTTCCCAGTTTTATTGCAGTCTTTTCATTCTTGTCGCATTTTTCGCCGGCGAAGCCCATCGAGAGCTTTCTCCCCCGGCATGGAGCACCCAAGAATCGGGTGAAACGGGGGAGGCTCCACTCTCCAGCATTCACGGGCGCGCCCTGCTTTACGAAGCTGGCTTGACCCATTTCCTTACACACCCGCTCGGCATTGGCCTCGGCCGCTTTGAAAGAGATTACCCCACCTGGAGACCCGCCGAAGAAGCCCGGCTTTCACATGGGGATTGGAAAAATACGGCAACCCGTCGGCCAAAAACGCCCCACAATGAATTTCTTTTGGGCGGATTGGAATTGGGTTGGCTTGGTTTTTCGCTTCTTCTTTTTGGTATTTGGAAACTACTTCAAAACCCTCAGCGTGCGTCGTGGACGAACCCAGCTCTTTTTGCGTTTGCACTTCATGCTTTAGTCCGCTCTCCTTTGAGTGACAACGGCGTCGGCTTGGCGCTTTTCATTTTCCTGCTCGCTCAGCGAAAAAATGAATCCGTGCCTGAGGCTCCACCAAAGCCACGTCGCAGTTCCCTTTTCCCCCTTTCGCTTGCTGCTCTTGCCCTTCTCCCCGCTCCAGCCCAGTGGTTTGGGGAGCAAATGATTGCAAAACGCCTCCCCTTTGAGGAGCAAAAAAGTACGGACATTCTGCAGTCTGCCGTACGTTGGCGACCTTGGGATGCACGGGCACAGGGTCTATTAGCAGCAGACTTTGGTAGAGAAGCGGCAGACACACAAACGA
>JAPKBM010000069.1 GCA_026421205.1 Planctomycetota bacterium | reverse complement strand
AGTCGAACGGGAACTTCTTGTGGTCTGATTGGTAGACCGTCTCCAAGGGCGGCATGTATCTCGGCAACGCCCAAGTCTTGAGTCTGCCTTTCTTCGTTTCGTAGTATTCGAAGGGCGTCCATCCGCAACTGGAGACGGCTATTTTCACTCGGTCATCAAAGGCTGCCAGGAACATGGCATTGTGACCACCCAGTGAATGCCCAATGGTACCAATCTTATTCGGGTCGACATCGGGATGTGCTCGCAACAAATCAACGCACGTCATGTGGTTGAATACGCCTTTAATCGTTCCTGAGTCGTAACGATCCGTGTCGAAATCGTAGGGTCTTGCATCGCCGAATCCAGGATAATCCGGCACGATGACGACATAACCCATCATGGCAAGTTCGATGGGGAAATTACACAAAGGCCAACTTTCAAAACTACCTTTGCCGGCATTTCCCGTCGGATGCATGCCAACAATGCCTGGCCGTTTTTTCCCGGCCTGCTTGTCTAGAGGTTCGTAAAGAAACGCATGGATCATCTCACCTTCAGCCGCTTCAAAGGTGATAGTCTTTTTGACATACCGGCCGCGCTGCTGCGTATTGTTGAGGACGCGAATGTTAAAGTCTTTGATGCTGCCGCGTTTAGGACGTTCGGGCAACTTCCCCATGCCCAGCAACATGCCATCGATGATTTGCTGGCGCTTAATCTCAAAGTGTTTCGGCGTCGAAATCGGCCTTAGCCGGTCGTCCTCGTCGTAGTAGACCAATAATTCCTTGGGAAGCGGCGCGACTTTTTTCTTTGCGCAGTTTCGTGGATCGGCCGGCGTCTTTTTCAGCAAAGCAAAGTTGTCCGCCCAAGCCTGAATGCCAAATCGATTGACGCCGCGCCTTTCAAAAACTCGGAACGTGATTTTATAATTCTTGTCTTGCTCGTACTTGTTGCGAGCAACTTGCTTGAACTTTGGTTGTTCCAAATAACGAGTGAGGTCCAACGAAACCTTTCTCCACTGGGTGTCTCCGCCGGCAACGTCGGCTTCCCAGATCACTTCCCGATCCAGCAGCAACTGCATCCGGTGATACCCTTTGGTATCGCCGGTGTAGTCATCCTTGACATAAAAAGAAATCCCTTTTTCCAGATTGGAAAGTTCCAATACCTGCGCGATACCTGCAAAATCCTCGGCAGACGTTCTGGTTGCGTCGGGTAGTGAAACGGTGAAGCCCTTCTTGCCATCTTGTGACGCGATATCGTCAAACGCCGCTTGGAGTCGCTCGCCCTGCTTTACGATTTTCCAATCCCCGGCTTCTTCAAAACTTGGGTTTCTTAACTCCCCAGCTTGGAGCAAAATACTCCCAAACAAACTCAGCGATATAAACCCAATAAACTTGTTAACCGTCATAAAATCATTTGCCCTTTTCCCGCTTGCGTATGCATACGACGAGATGCTCTCGACGGTACATCAGCGGTTATATTGTAGTCCGAGAGGTTGGCATAATATCATGTTTCTTGAGATTTGCTTTAACAACTCTTGCGCATTCTTCAGCAACTTATCTTTACGACCCAACGCACAACTGAATCCACGACAAATTCTCTGAACTTCTCTGAATCAGGATGGTGGAAGACTTAACTCAAACGCTTCAGCCCGCCAGTGCTATCCCCTAGTTGAGCGATTTTGATATCCATGCGGTTGAGCATGGAAATCCAGAGGTTGGCGAGCGGGGTTTCGTCAGCATAGCGCACGTGTCGGCCGGGCTTTAAGGTGCCGCAGCCTCCGCCAGCCAGCAAGATGGGCAGATCATCATGGTTGTGTGCGTTGCCATCGGAGTTAGCACTGCCGTAGGCGATCATCGAGTGATCGAGCAGGGTGCCCTCGGCTTCCTTCACGCTGTCGAGCTTCTCGAGAAGGTAGGCGAATTGTTGCGTGTGGAAAATATTGATGGAGCGAATCTTTTCCTTTTTATCCGCTTTGCCGCCATGATGTGAAAGGTCGTGGTGCCCTTCGGATACTTTGATGAAGGGGTAGGGTTTGTTACTGCCCTCATTGGCGAGCACGAAGGTGGCCACACGCGTCACATCCGCCTGAAAAGCCAGTACGATCAAATCGCACATCAGGCGGAGGTGCTCCTCGTAGTTGCCTGGGATGCCTTGAGGGGCAGGATAATCGGGCGTTTGTACCGGTGGCAAATTTGCAGCACGCTCAATGCGTAGCTCGATGTCACGAATGGCCGTAAAATATTCGTCAAGCTTACGAACGTCGTTCACGCTGAGCTTGCGATTGAGGTCCTTGGAATCTTCCCTTACAAAATCGAGGATGCTCTTGCGTGCGGCATTGCGTTTAGTGCGGTCTGTGCGGTTTCCTCCACCAAAGAGTCGTTCGAAGGCAAGTTTTGGATTTACCTCTTTGGGTAAGGGCTGCGTGGCTGAGCGCCACGACATGGTAGAAGAATAAACGCAACTATAGCCCGAGTCACAGTTGCCGGCCATTGCACCGGCCTCGGCACCCAACTCCAAGGACGATAAACGCACTTTGCTACCCATCGCCTGTGCTGCAGCTTGATCCACAGAGATGCCGTTTCGAAGATCCGTGCCGTCGGTTTTCTTAGGATGTGCGCCAGTAAGGAAAGCGGCTAATGCACGTGCGTGATCTCCTCCCCCACTACCGTGTGACCGGGCCTTATCTGCAGTGAGTCCGGTAAGTACCTGTAATTTTCCCCGCACCTTGGAGAGTGGCTTTAAAATTGCCGGAAGATCATAGCCCGAACCCTCTTTCTTGGGAGTCCAGTCGACCATGTTTTTACCGTTGGGTACGTACAGAAACGCCATCCTGTTAGGCACAGCTTTGTCCTGTTTTCCATCCGCGGGTTGGTCGGCCCATGCGTTCAACGGGCCCATTGATTCGAGCCATGGTAAGGACATTGTGACGCCCAATCCCTTGAGCATTTTCCGACGAGAAATGGTTGAGTGGGTCATTACTTAATCCTCTGGTTTATACCCGCGTCGCATGCCGAAGGGTTCGCTTTTGACGATTTCCCTCACCAACACGGAAAATTTGTAGTTATTACTGGCCAAACCCTTGGCGATTTTTTCTATTGCGGGGCGGTCGTAATATGACAATCCACGCCCTAACGCATACGTCAACATCTTCTCAGAAAGACAGCGCACAAACAATTCCTTCTTTTGACGGATGATCGTCTTCAAATCTTCAGATCCGGTAAATTTTGTCCCGTCGGCAAACTCCCCCGCCGCATCAATATCCTGTCCACCATCCTGTGTACGGTAGCCTCCAATAGCGTCGTAGTTTTCCAGCGCAAACCCGATGGGATCCATCTTCGCATGGCAGTTTGCGCAGCTGGGGTTCTTGCGATGGATCTCCATGCGCTTTCGCAAGGTGTCGGCACTTAATGCCTTCCGGGACTCTTCCAATTCAGGGACATTGGGAGGAGGGGGTGGCGGGGGCGAGCCAAGAATCTGTTCGAGTACCCAGCGGCCACGCTTTACCGGTGAGGTGCGGGTTGGATTAGAGGTTACTGTCAGGACACTCGCCTGGGTGAGTAAGCCGCCACGTTTTCGATCGGGAAGCAAAACACGCTGAAAATCAGCGCCCTTAAATTTCAATGTTTTCGGTTTTTCATCACCTGTTTTTGTGATGCCGTAATGCTTGGCCAAAGGCGCGTTCAGAAAAGTGAAGTCTGAATCGATTAAATCCAGAACACTTCTGTCTTCCTTCATAATCGTCTCGAAGAATAATTCGGTCTCCCGCAACATGGCCTGCCGCAATGGTTCATTAAACGCAGGGAACAACTTGGTATCCGGCGCGACAGTTTTGAGTCGCTGAATCTGCAGCCATTGCTGCACGAAGTTACGTCCCAATTCGCCCGCCCGTTCATCGGCCAGCATTCGCTTGACCTGTGCACTGAGGTTGGCGGTGAGCTGGCGTTTGGCAGCAAGGTCAAGCAGCATGTCATCGGGCATGCTGCTCCAGAGGAAATAGGAGAGGCGCGAGGCAAGGTGGAATTCATTAATCGCCCGCGATTGGGGGGCAGATGGACGGTCGTCCATTTCCACACGAAAGAGAAACTTCGGTGAGCACAACACCACCTGCAGCACTTTTTGCATCGCCTCCTCCCATTTAAGTCCTGCGTCCATCTGTGCGTTTGCAAATTGTAGCACGCGATCGGTTTCCGCCTTGGTGGGCGTACGGCGGTACGCACGTTGCAACAGGCGCGTGATGATCTCCTGCTGACGTGCTGTGTTCGGTTTGTCCGAATTCGAGCCGAGCAGCATCAATTGCGATTTTGGGCGTGTCTCCAACGGACCCTCAGTCCAAAGATGGCGAATGTGCAAAACCGCATGTGGCTTGCCCGAGGTTGGTTTTACTAATGCAATGCCAGCGTTCGATACCGCTACCCGGGAAATGCGAACCTCCACGGTTTGCGGGGTTTTGGCATCACGTGCGGTAATTTCAAATGTCTTTAATATCTTTGCCCCCTTCAGCCGCGGCTGCTCGCCCCCGAATACCTTCGCCAATTCCTGCGCACTGGATCCCTCTTTTACCCCACCGCCTTGTATGTATAACGCCACCTTCACCGGCTCCTTGCTCTTTGTTTCCGCATACAACGTTGCGCGATAAAACAACTCGGCATCCGCCGTGAGTTTCAAATAACCACCCGGCGCAGTAAAAGGTCCCGATAACTTGGCATCCTTTGCAGAAGGATCCATTCGCCGAAACCGATTCTTTGTCGTGCTTCCGCCCGGCTGGAGATATATCCCGGCAAGATATCGTACCGCAGGTTTTCCCGGGTTCGCTGAAATAACCCGTTGTGAAATTGTTCCCGCAGCATCGAGATATCGTTCCATCAACACCGGCGATAACGAGAGCACATCTCCTATGTTGTCAAACCCGTGTCCGATGTCATCGGATGGAAAACTTTCGGTCGGATCGAAATCCACCCCGAGTAAATCGCGCACCGTGTTACGGTACTCTACCCGATTGAGTCGCCGCATGGTCACGCGGCCGGGATCCGGTTTCGCGTTGCGATCCGAAAAATCCCAAACCGCCTTCACGTGCTCCGTGAACGTCTCCACTGCAACCACTGTCGGGCGTGGCTTTTTCTTCGGCGGCATCTCTCCGATAGCCAGCATCCGCAGCACTTTTTCAAATGTCTTCCGCCCTTTGACGATAGATGCAGAGTCCGTGTATCCCTCCAGAGAAAGTTCCGCCTTCGGGTCATCACCGCTATGGCACTCAAGGCAGTACTTCTTCAAAAAAGGCGCGCCGTCCTGTAAAAAGTCTGGACCCGCCGCACGCGCAGTTTGAGCCAGCTCGATTCCCAGCAGTCCCGCCGCCACCGACAAAGTCGGCATGATATCCAACAGCCCAATCCCCCGCTTAGCCGGTATGTTTATGAAGCCCTTCATTCTGCGCATTGATCCGACTTGATTGGTTCGTACGCCATTCATCACAGCATGCGTTTCACTTTCAATAAAAGCGGCTGCAGGCTTGTCAAATAGCCCTGAAAGATTGTCAGGATGAAGAGAGAAAGCAAATCATCAATCACGGTGAGACCCAAGTCTTCGGGGAGAGCTCACATATCTCGACACAGATTACACAGTTGTCTCCACGACTAATTTTCTGATCCGCCTCTGTACCTAATCTGAAGAATCCCCCTAACCCACAGATTCCAAT
>JAPKBM010000025.1 GCA_026421205.1 Planctomycetota bacterium | reverse complement strand
TTCTGTAATACGTGCATGAATTTCTCTCAGTGCCGCGTCTTCAGGAAGAACACCCATGTCCACTGATTTTTCGATAGTTCCGAAGACGTCCGGTTGAGCCAGAAGTTCTTGGGAAATAGGACCCAAGAAATCCCGCGCAAAGGATTGGAGTGTCTCGCAGAGAGGCACTTCGGGGACGTTCGGCGCAGGTGTAAATTCGTTCATCAGTGTCTCCCCTCACGATAGAGCAAAAAACCTGCGAATGAGACTATATTTCTACGCCAAATACGCCCTTCAGACCAAAACCTACTGCCATGGAGACCACAATGAAAATCAACATGATGTCGATTTCACCTCCCCCGAGAAAACCCAAGGGAGCAGATGAATAAGGCACCGTCACAGTACGCACAAAAGAGGAGGTCGGAAGAACAGGGTCGGCGAACAGAACAATGGGATCACGAGCTGCTGCAAATTCTCCAAAAGGGTCCGACGTCCGCACGCGGGCTAACCGATTAGGAGAAGTGCCGACCTCAATGGACTTCGTTACGGTCTCTCCTTGGAGGCTCATCGAGATGGTGTGAGAACCCTCTTGAGGCATTTCCAAGGTAAATGCCAACTTGTCCCCCAGATTGGCTCGGCTCACGACGCGAAGGGCGTCATCGGCCTGTAACTGAACATCCACGGCTTGGACCCCGGGCGCCAACTCCGCCACCACCATTTGGCGCTCACCCACTTCAAAAGGCTGATACGCGTAAAGCGCATTCAGCTGAAACCAAACCACCATAAAGGGCACGGCCAAGACAATCATGGGAAGAATGTTGAGGCCGATGTAAGCAAAGTTCCAACCCATGGAACCTGCAACCCCTTTACCGACGGTAGGCATATCGTCTTGGAAAATCCGAATGCCCAATAAGTTGTACTTGATCTTGTCTTTGACCGCCACGATGGCTCCCTGAGCAGAGACATGAGGGAAAGCCATAATGAACAACACTCCAGTTAGCGCGCTGACCAAGACAACCACAATAAAAGGACCCGCCCAACCAAGGCCAAGGTCAAGAACATTGAAGAAAGCATTCACCGCAGATGGGGCAAAAAGACTCACGGCTGCAATGATCGCGCAAACAGCAATGACGGTGAGAGTTCCTTTCATCGAATTCTTTAGCTGATGTAACCAAGCCCGCGAAGGGACTCTGTGATGGCTTCATCCGAAGTGCCGGCGCCTTCAATGGACTTGAGTTCTTTCTCAAGAATGTGCTCTACGAATTCATCCACCGAAGAATAACCTGCGGCATCGGCACATTGCTTACAGCGTTCAAGAATTTCTTTATTAAGTTTTACTTTGTTTCCACCAAACATGATTAAGGGTTAAGGGTTAAGGGTTAAGGAGGGATTGCCCGTCAAGACCAGCTGGTCCTTGCACGGAGAAGAGATTGTAGAGCGTAGCCGTGATGTCCTCTAAGGAAGGCGTGAGCCCCACCTTAGATTGTCCACGAATGACGAGCGTTCCTTTGACGAGGTCGGGGTCCATCAAATGAGAACCGGACCAACGGGAATCATTGTTAGCCAAGACGCCTTCGCCTGTGACACTACCGATGGCGCACTCATCCGACGCCCCATAGCCCACGTTGAAGCCCAATTGAAGGTCCGGCGCAGAGTCCAGCATGGGACCGGAATAGGCCACCGAAGCTGGTAAAACGCGTGAAAGAATCTGGGTACCGTCGGCATCTTGAAGCTGCATTAACTTTTTCGCCATTTCGTCCAGAAGAGCGTCCGCTTCTTGGTCGGTGACCGTGCCTTGGGGTTCTCTACCGACGCGGTTCAAAATAATCCCATTAAAGCCCACAGTGTAGGCTTTTGACTGTGACCAATCGACATCGGCTTGACTCCAGTCCACGGAACCATCGGCAAGTTTGGCGTGCACAGAAACGGAGCCCGAGGTCTTCCCATCTTTTAATACAAGGTAGCCCTCCTGAACGAGCCAGTCATTCACGTGCATCTTGCGACGAAACGGTGCAAACCCGTGGTCCGACATCACGATGAGCTTCACGGGATTTCCGTCAGCCTCCATAGTGTCAAGGCGTTCTACTAGGCGACCCAACATAGTGTCCACCTGTTGATACACGCGATCAATTTGTTGCTCGTAAGGCAGTCCTTGATACTCACCCGGTTCTTCTTGGTGAGGATGCTTTTCATCCTGACAATGCCACAACATGTGACAACGCAAATCCAAAGAACCCGTATAGAAAAAGAGCATACCCCCGGTGGCATCCAACTGATCCAATGCGTACTCCATCATTAAACCGCGTTCGTCAAAGACCGTATCCGACTGCGAAACGAATTCAGAAGTGGTCAGAAGATCTGCCTTATAGGATTTGTACGCGTCAGGGAAACCTTGGGTGTAATACGGACCAATGGCGTCGGCCAAATCTGCGGACGCTGTGTCTGGTGTACTGACCGGCATGGCGGGATTCCACGGGTCAATCTGGATGGGAGAAGCGTAAACCTCAACCGGGTTTGCCGACTTGAACAAGAAACGCGTCCAACCAGACAAGGTTACCAAGCCAGGAATCATTTCAAAATCCACTTGAACCCAATCAGACCACTGCCCTTCCTGAGCAATGGCAATGCGGCCCGCGATGTCCGCCGAAAATTGAGCTACCGTTTCCCGCGTGTCCACAAAACCGGTGAACGGCGTGGCTACTTCTCTCTCCGAAGCCATGGAGGCCGTTAGTTTTGCGATGGCATTGCCCGCCAACTTCGCGGCGGCGACATCTCCCGAGACTTCGGCGGCATGCTTGAGTTCTTCTTGATGATGAAGCTTCGCCATAGCGTCATCTTGGTCCAGCATGGTATTTTCTGGACCGTAAAAGTTAGCATAAAACTTTGCCAAGCCGAGGCCGTCTTTCACTTTTCGCCGGTTCAGGCTGACTTTCCGGATGTAGTAAGAATCAGAATCTTTGTCTGCGCGCGCTTCACTCTCGGACCATAAAAACGCCTTGCCCGATGCCGCTCCCGCCAAGTCTGGCGCGCCCATGTCGGGAAAAGTAATGGCCGTGGTTTCCCCCATAGGGTAGTTAGCTGGCATGCGATGCACGTAAACCGGAACCCCGGCTTCAGAAAGCACTTCCCAAAAAGCGGGGAATTGACGGGTGAGTTTTTGCCCTCCCCCCGTCAAGGGCAACTTGTACCCGAACAAGGACATTTCCATGCCGACGTCTTCCGTGTTACTCATGGAGGAGAGCACTCCATAATTGTGGCGGTCTACATGAATGAAGTCATAAAGACCATGTTTGCCTGGGTTGACGCCCGTGATGAAATTGGACCAAGCAACCGGAGACTGTGGAGGCCAAGAAGTCCCCAAGGGAACCACGGCGGAAGTTTCCGCCAACTTGGAAAAGTTCGGCATCATGCCTTGGGCCATACGCTCCAGAAGCATTTCGGGATCCAGACCATCAACGCCGAAGACGACCACGCGCTGCTCGGAAGATGGAGCAGAGCCAGAACATGCGGCAAGGGCACCAAGGAGTAGAGTCAAGAAGCAACGGGTATTAAGCATTATTTTGCTGCTTTCGCTCGCCGAACAAAGGCTGGCCTTGCATGTATGCAGGCGGCTCAAGTCCAAAAGTACGTAAGGCCGTCGGAGCCAAATCCATGAGGTTGGGGGTGTCTGTGTTGATGGGGCGATCGGTGAAAATCACACCCGGCACCTCTCGTGGGTCGATGCAATGGTCTCCCGACCAAGCTTTCGTGTTATCGGAAAAAGCCTCGACCGGACAAGATCCGGTGGCACCATTCCAAGAATTTCGGTAGCCCCGCTTGTAGCCCATGAAAAGGTCGGGAGCTTCAAACACGTAAGGCCCCGTGAAAATCTGTGCTGCATCAAAAACATCACGGAAAACAAGTTCGTCCGTCTTAGGGTCTTTCAACGCCATCAATTTCGCCTTAATCTCTGCCTTCAAATCGTCTAAAGGCTGACCTTCTTCTACGATGCCGTCTCGTTCCCTGGCTTTACGATTGATGAACATGCCAGTCAAGCCCAAAGAGAATGCTTTCGTTTGAGTCCAATCCACATCACGCAGCCAATCTCTAGAGATTTGCTTACCCGACGCTTCGTCCATAGGCGCGTCTTTTTTCAACACAAGATAACCGTTATCTCGAAGCCATGAGTTTAGATTTAGCCCTCGCTTAAATTGGCAAAAGCCATGGTCTGAAATAATGATGAGCTGGTCTTTCTTCGGATTCAACTTCTGACGCACGTCAGCAACGAGATCATCTGCAATGGAATAAATCTCAGCAATCTTGTCTTTGCCCCACTCGGTGTCTTTCCCCTTGTTCGCTGGATGAGACTCATCCAGGAATCGATGGAACATATGAGAAACACGGTCTGTACCATCAAAGACACAAACCACCGAACCCTTTCGGGTAGTTTCCAAAGCATCAAACAACTGCGCCCGACGCTCTTGCCAGATGTTCAGGGACTGTTTCCAAAAAGCCTCCTCATCAATCACGCCTTCGTTCAAAGCCCACGTATCTTCAGCCAAGCCCAGCGTGGCAAAGGGCCCCAACTTTTTCGCCAAGTAAATGGAGTACACCGTAGGGTGAGAAATAGGCATGGCAGGGTTTGACGGATCAATTTGAATCGGCGTCATATACAAGCCAAATTCAGGACTTGTTCCCATGCAATAAAAGCGCGCAATGCCCGTGACCTTGGCTTTCCCCTTCGTCGACTTAAATTCCAAGGTCATCCAGTCAGAGTATTCCTTCACGCCCAACTCAATGACTTGCTCACTCCCTTTCTTGCCGATGGAAAGACGAATGCGCTTCTCAGACAGCACCGTCACCTGCATAGGAATGCGCATAGGGCCCATACCGGTACCGGAAGGATCCGCGGGACCCGAAATGGAACAGCGAATCAAGTCGCCGGATCGGCCCACAATGTTGACATCTCCACCGGCTTCCGGACCGCCCAAGGAAGCGTCGGTGGTCCAAAAGGTGAAGGAACCCTGCGTGCCTTTGAGGTCAGGGACGCACATGCCCGAAAGCAATGCACCGTGGAATTTTTCCGGCGGGAATGTAATCGGAACACGAATGATATTAGAGAAAATCTTCTTCTCTCCAAGAATCGTCCACCAAGGCTTCCCCTTTCGCAACAGGCGAATGTTGGCAGTTGTCTTTTTGAAAAATTGGAACTTCCCGATTTTCACCAACGCCTTTTCCGCCGATGTGATTTCTGTGCTAGAAAGGATTGGGAGATAAGTGCATGGGTCCCGCGTGATGAAGTCGAAAATATTGTGCCGCGAAGCATCCACTCCAGTAGAAAAAGATGACCAAGCAACTGGAGACATGGATGGATAAGCCGTTTGCAAAGGTGAAAATCCACCTTCTTCGGACAAAGCTTTGAGGTTGGGCATTCGGCCCTCATCCATAAAGCGTTGTGCCAGTTGGGGATCCATGCCATCAAAGCCAATAATGACAAGGCGCTTTGTGGATCCTTTAATACGTCCTTTTCCGGTTAACAACCGAAGAAAGATTTTGACAGGGTATGCAGCAACAATGCCAATGGCCAGAAACAATGCTCCTACAAGGACCATACCACCAGACAAAAAAGCGAAACCCGCACCCGGCCCGATGTAGGCGGATGCGGGGTTGGGTGCCGCGAAAAAAGCAGCCAAAATGGCCACTGGCAAGAGGTATTGGGTGCGCTTCCGCTCCATGGAGGGTTGGATTATGACGGCGTCCAGGGTGAGAGGGAAGGATGTCCTTTCCGCCCACCCTGCAAAATCATGCGTTTGCTATTTCTGCAGCAGGAATCACGCCATTGCTCTCTAAGTAAGCCAGAATCTCCTTGAGGGAATCCTCTGGAGCCTGGGTCTCTGAGCTAACCTGAATTTCAGGGTTCTCGGGAGCCTCGTAAGGGTCAGAAATACCGGTGAAGTTTTTGATTTCACCTGAAATTGCCTTCGCGTAAAGACCTTTGACGTCACGCTTGCAAAGCTCATCAATAGAACATTCCGTGTATATCTCCACAAAATTCCTTGCCATAGAGCGACATTGAGCGCGGACTTCAGCGTAAGGAGAGATGGCGGCCGTCATCACGATCACATCGTTGCGAGAAAGCAGCTTGGCAACATAGCCGATGCGGCGAACGTTGGTGTCACGGTCTTCTTTGGAGAAGCCCAAGCCTTTGGACAAGTTCTCGCGAACCTCGTCACCGTCAAGAATTTCCACATTGCAGCCACGCTTACGAAGCTCTGGCTCTAGCATGCGGGAGAGAGTTGATTTTCCGGAACCGGACAAGCCGGTGAACCAGAGGACAGCACCTTTTTGGTTGCTCATTATTCTATTTCTAGGGGGAAAGGGGGTTACTTTAATTTTCCTTCAAGGAAAGGAACCTCAAAACATTTTTCATGCATGATGGGGCCGTGGCCGAAGTAGCCCGACTCACCAAACAATTCGCCATGGTCGGCGGTGACGATGATCCACGTATCTTTCGGAACCATGTCGTAGAGGCGTGGGAACACAACCTCATCTAAATACTTCACCGTGCCAATTTGGCGCTGGCGACACTTTTCGATCATCTCCATATCCATGAAGTCTCCAGACTCATTGTCTGAAATCAAGGTGCCTTCCGTGTCAATTTGCTCATCTAACTTACGGAAGATGCCGTTAACCCCTGATATATGAGGAAGATCATTCTTGTCTTCATCCGGCAAGGCGTACGGGTAGTGCGTTTCTCCGACGTTCATCAAGTAGAACTGAGGAACACTCCCATAGATGCCCTTGGAATCCTTGCTCTTGGTGTGCGCTTCGATGTCATCCAACATTTTCATCATGTCGTTGTGCTTCGGCATGAGTTTGAAGGTGTCAAAATCACGATTGATGCCCGTTGCCGGGTTCAACACAGGAAGACTGACTAAAGCATTATTCTCATAGCCCCTTGCCTTGAGGTACGAAGGTAACCAAAGGTGAGGAATCATGGCTTCAAAGCCTGCTTCATCCACTCCAAGGCGATCTTTGAATTTATAAAGATCCTCTTTGTAGTATTCCGAAGCATAAACCTCTTCCGGACTTGTATGAGGAACAAGCCCCGTCAGAAGGTTGTAGTGGGAAGGAGCCGTCCAGCCGGCGTAAGAGAAGCGACGCTCAACATTCTGCAATCCCCCACAAAGGCGGGCGATATTTTCAGGCTGCGCAGCCATGAACGAGTCATAACGGCAGGAATCCAGCGTAATGATGATGAGATGGTTTTTATCTCGTTTCTTCCCAAAAAGTCCGAACATAGGACGGCTCCAAATGATGCCTTAGGCAGTAGCGGGTTGTGCGTAAGCGGCAATCAAAATGTCTGCCACTTCCGGACGTGAGAATTCTTCGGGGGGACGCTCTCCGTTAGAAAGCATTTCGCGAACCTTCGTGCCCGAGAGGAAGATTTTATCTTCTGGGCCTGCAGGGCTGGACTTTGTGGTGGCCATGCCACCCGTCAACTTGCAGAAGAAGGAGTGCTCAAACCGAAGCGTTTGAATTTCAAGGTCTCCAGGGTTGTACTGGTCAAAGATGCTTTGCGCATCAAAGGTTCCGTAGTAAGTCCCAACACCGGCATGGTCACGACCGATGATGATATGCGTGATGCCGTAGTTTTGGCGACAAACAGCATGCAAGACTGCCTCGCGAGGGCCACCGTAGCGCATGGCCTGGGGGTACACGCCCAACATGGTGCGATCCATCGGGTAATACTTCTCAAGCAAGGCGTGGTAGCACTGCATCCGAATATCCGAAGGAATGTCGTCGGCTTTTGTATCACCAACCAAGGGGTGAACAAGCAAACCGTCGGTCTGTTCTAAAGCACACTTCGTGAGGTACTCGTGAGCACGGTGGATGGGGTTGCGGGTTTGAAACGCAGCAATCGTTTCCCAACCCTTCTCTTCAAAAGACGCGCGAGTTTGCGTGGGAGTGAGGCGGTAATCATTGTGCTTCTCGTACTTCGGCAAGGTTGCCACGGTGATGGTTCCACCGACGTAAGAAGCGCCCAAGGTTTCGATGTAACCCCAAGCTGGATGATTGTGATCCGCCTTTTCATTGGATCCGGAAAAACACAAATCTAACTCACGCTCTTTGTCCATGGTCCAGACCGAAGTAACGTCCATGGTGCCGTAAATGGTTCCATCCTCATTCTTCAAAGCAAGAGTGGTGCCCACTTCAGGAGCAGTATCGTCGCCCTTCGTGGCCAAGACCACCGGAAGAGGCCATGCGGTGCCGTCGGCCATGCGCATGTTTTCCAAAACGTTGTTGTAATCCTCTTCGCCCATGAAACCCTGCAAAGGACTCATGGCACCCACCGTAATCATCTCTAAATCTGAGATCTCACGGGAGTTGAGGGTCATGGAGGGAAGGCCAGCAGCCTTTTCCAAGAGAGAGGCGGCTGCGTCGCCTTCGACGAGCCGGTTGATGAGAGTTCCGCCGTGTGGGGTAATCATGATGAGTTTCTAGAGGTATCCGAGGTTTTTGAGTTTCTGCTTGATGGCGCGCAGTTCGTCAGGAGAAAACTCCTCCTTGCCACTTGCCTCCACCTCTCCCATCAAATCACGTAAAACGTAAACGATGAAGTCCGTTGGAGAGGAAAAACCCGTATTCACAATCACCTGTTGAATCCGCCGGTAAAGCGGACGAGGGATTTTGACTGTGACGCGAGATTCCTTTTGCATGGGGCGTTTGAACAGGAGTTCGGAGGGCAGTGTAACCATCTGGAGTGTGATTGGAGCCTTTTTTAGAGACTATTTGGAGTCTCAGTGGAGTGCGGTGAGGCTCTTGCCTAACAATCCTAACCCCATAGGAGGAACATCGGCTGGAGCACCCCCCTCCTTGAATAGAATGCTGATTATTCTTACCCCCAAAAGAAAGTTTTTGAGGGTAAGATTTGCCGCGCCTAAAAAAATAGGTCGATTTCATGAAAACTCTCCTTCTCCTGACCACCCTTCTCCTTCTTCCAGCCTGTAGCGGAGAATCCACGCCATCCTTCACCGACGCAGGATCTGCCATGGATGTGGCGGAACAGGCCCTCGCGAGCAAGGATTACCCTACGGCTCTTGCCGGTTTTCAGTTCGCTTCGACCGACGCCTCCTTGGCCGCCGACGCCCTCATGGGGATTTTCAAGGCACAATTAGGCTCTGCAGAGGCGGATTCCGCCCAAAAGGCACTGGATTCCCTGAAAACTAGTCACGCCGACGCGCTCTCTACCGAGACTCTTATTGATTTGGCCAATGCCTGCATCAACTCCGGAGACTTACCTCTTGCGGAAAGTTTGGTGGGATTGAATCAAGAACTGCACCCCGACCAAATGGAAGCCATGCGCACCGTCATGGCCGGCATTGAGGCCAAGCGCTCCGGAAACCTGGAAGCCTTGGCAGAACTCGGCTACGTCGGCGACTAAGCGACGCTACTGAACGATCAGAGCCGGGGAGTCGTAATCTTTCGGGATGGGCACCCCGGTCAAAGAAAGCACTGTGGGAGCTAAATGAGTGGCGTCATAACCGGGAGCGCCGTCGGGTAACTGCGTTGGGCGGTTCGAGAAGAAAATACCCTGAACTGCGTGAATGTCCACGCCACAGTGATCGCCGGACCATAGGCTGAGGTTGTCATAAACAATGCCGTGCGCATCATCGCCGGCCGCAACGAGTGCACCGGTCTCATCTTCCACATCAATGAAGTTCATTCCGCCTGAGGTGGCGTTCCAAGATGCACGGTAACCTTCAATGAAATCAATGGTGATTTCTGCAGCCCCATCCGAACGTTTGGAAGGGTCCGAATGCGCCCGTTCCTTCCAGTAAGGACCGGAATAAAGTTCTTCCCTTTTATACGCACGCTTCACAATCTTTTCCCCCGTGTCCGGATCTTCAAGTTCCATCAACCGCGCAATGATTTCATCTACCTTAGAAACAGCATCGGCGTCGGCTACTTGGCCCTGGTTTTCTCTTCCTTTCCGGTTGAGATAGATTTTGCCAATGGCCATGGAATAGGCCTCCGTCTTTTTCCAATCTACGTAACCCAAAGGCATGGCATAGGGCATCTTCTTCATATCCGTGGTCGTCAAAGGAAGTCCCCATTGATTGGATGTTCTCACACCCAAGAATCCTTCCGAAGCCAACCAGTTATTCAAATTCACCTGCCGACGGAAAGAATCAAAGCCGTGGTCGGAAACGACAAACAACCGGTCATCCGGCTTCATGCCTCCATCAAGCATCCAGCCCACCACTTGGTCCATTTGCTGGTAAATCGCCAACGGTGTGCCTTTTGCGGCAACGGGCTGACCGAAGAAGTCATAAGTTTTTGTGGCCAACTCGTCTTTGTACTGCGGATGGCGGTCATCATAGTGACGCATCATCATGTGGCACACGCGATCGGGACTCCCGAAGAAATGGAAGAGAACTTTCCAATCGTCGGACTCCAAAGCATTTTTTAACATGCGCTCTCGCCAAGCAAAAGTAAATTCAATGTCAGACAAGAAAGCGGCGTCGGAAAGCTCAGCATCTTTGACCGCATGAGTTTGACACGCCCAACCTAAGGTCTCAAAGTCTCCAATGGCGGCAGCAAGGTCGGCAGCAAAATGATCCGGCCAACACATCCGCGTCCCCGGTAACGGACGGCGGGGGTCAATCTGCAAAGGAGAAGTGAAAAGTTCTAAGGCTTCCCCATCAAGCTCAGCCCAAACACGCACCATGGCTGAGGTCGTGAAACCCGTACTCCATGGAAATTCAAACTTGAAGAAGTCCGACCACGTCCCCACCTGGATTTCTTGCGAAGCACCACCGATGGAAACAAGGGCCACCTCGTCCCCCACCGACCACTTCACAGTCAACGGCACTTCCGTGGACTTCGGCTTCGCAAGCGTTCGATCCTTTGGGCCTTGAAGCACGGAATGCCAAAGTCCGTCCTTTTGGGTCATTCGAAAGATCTTCCCTGATCCCGCCGACGACCCCGCTGCGGTGGGCTTGTACTTTTTCCGCTCCCGAACGCGCTGATCCGCGGTGGTGTAAACCCCCCAAGAGTTCAGGCCGCCTTTGGCGTCAGGTGCACCCAAGCCTGTAATCAACGAGCCGTGCTCCAGTTTGTCAGCCGGGTAAGACACAATGGTGCCTTGTCCGCGAAAGGGAACGCCGGCCTTATCCAAGTCCACCCAAAATTCATCGGCGCGAATGAGACCCTCCCAGGTGGCAAAAGTATCTGGCAACTTGGAAGATTCCATAAAGCCGAAAGCGGCACCGCCAGCCACACAAGCCAAGAGCCCACCCACCGCAACAGGAAGTTTCTTCCGTAAAAGAAAAAAGAAAACTAATCCAGCCCCAAAGCCATAAAGAGCAAAGTGCACCAAAGCCTGGCTTTCCGCCAATCCAGCATCCGCACTTGAAATGGTGCCTTCCGTTTGAAAACCAACCCCAGGAAACGGTCCATTACTTGTTTGCTGGATTCGAACAAAGTCAAAAATGCCGTGTTTGCCGGGATTTCGCCCCGTGTTCAACGTGGCCCACGAAACGGGAGACTGCGCAGGGTTTCCTGGCATCAGCGGAGCAAAGGTCCCTTCGTCCTTAAGACGTTTGAAGTTTGGTAACTCCCCGGCCTCCATCCAAGCATCGGCCATGGAAGCGTCCATGCCGTCCATGCCCAACACAATGACCCGGCCTTGACCGGAATCTTGCGCAGAAACGGGGGAAGCGACCAACCATGCCGCAGGAAGGAGAAGAAGAACAGGAAGGAGGAAGCGTCTCATGATGGAATGACCTAAGATTATGCGGTTCGACCATGCATCAAACAAAGAAGGAATCTGGTTTTTTCCCCCTCGGCGCCATTGGGGTCTTTGGGGTGCTGGCCGCAGCATTTCTTTGGTGGTCCAGCCCGACGCCTGCCGAACCGCCTCCCCTCCTGCCAACGCCCACGGAAACCCATGCAAACACTGAGCCAGAAGTTGCGCAAGGAGACCCCAAAGAAATCCAGAGGGAGCAGTTCATCCGAGAGGTCCTGCCCGGAGCTACGCGCGCCACGCTCATCGGCCTCATCAGTGCCCCACGTTGGGTGGAGTTTCCCAGCGTGCTCCGGCTGGACCTCATCCCTCAGGCAGGAAACGCCGCAAAGGCTCAGAAAGTTTTTGTGAGGCCCGGCTCCCGAAGTTTTCAATTTAGTCATGTCCCCCTTGGGAATTGGCGTCTTGAAATGAACCCCGCAGGGTTTGAACGTGTCGGCATGGCGCTCACCATTTCGGCTAAAGACCTCTCGCCACGCGTCACTCTTCCACTCACGCCCGCGCGCTACCTCCGCGGAACCGTCACCTACGCCGACGGCTCCCCAGCGGTGAAAATCTCCGTTCACGCCGACCCTTTAGAAAAGATTCTTGGTTTTTCTTCCCGCCGAAGCCAAACCACGACTAATGCCAACGGTGAGTTTTTCCTCAAGGGCTTGCCTCCGCACGCTTATCGCGTGCAATGTGGTGCCAGAGATTTCCCTCTCGGGCAAGCGGTGGAAGTGCAACTCCTCGGCAAAGAAAGTTGGGTGGAGCTAGAAGTTCCTTGGATGGGCCAATTATCCCTTCATCTTTTTGAAGAGGAAACTCGTGAGCCTGTTTCCGAAGGGCAAGTACTAGTGCAACGCATCGGCGGAAAAGGCACATTGGGCCATGCAGCACGCGAAAAAATACCGGAAGAAGGAAGAGTCCTTTTTGGTCATCTTCCTCCAGGGAACTACAGCATTTCCATTTTCACACGAAATTGGCATCGGAAAGTACAACGATGCACCGTGGTGGAACAGGAAGAAGTCACTCTGAGCATTCCGCTTAAGAGAAAGTCTTAAAGAACGAGCTTCATGCGTATTCTTGGGTTTCCCGCGCCGCGTTCCGCTATTTGGCGTGAAACACTCCGGCTTGCCTGGCCCGCAACACTTTCTCTTTTTCTGCATTCACTCTATCGCGTCAATGACCAATTTTGGATTCGAGAACTAGGCTCTCCCGCGCAAGCCGCCATGGGTGCCGCCATTTTCCTAGGTATCTTTAATTTCACCTTCATCACCACTGCTCAAAGCGGCGGGCTCGCTCGCATTGCCCATTACACAGGGGCAAAAAGTGATCAGGGCCGTCGGCAAGTTTATTCCACACTCCTCCCTCTTTGCGTGGTCTGCTTTTCCATCCTTGGTTTTCTGGAATATGAGAACCTAGACTTTTTCGTTTCTCTTTTGGGCGTAGAAGGTGAAGTTGCTGAACTCAGTAAAGCGTACATCCGTCCTTTCTTTTTATGCCTCCCCGCCATGATGATCAAACCCGTCATGGACGGAGTATTGATTGGCATGGGGAACACTTTTGTGCCCATGGTTCTTGGCGGACTCTCCCTGCTTCTGAATTTTGTACTTAACCCGCTCCTCATCTTTGGCTGGGGCCCCGTACCCGCCATGGGTATTGCCGGAGCCGCTTGGGCAACCTTGGCGGCGCGCGGCATTGCCGGGTTGGCCGAAATGATTTACTTGTACAAAAAAACCGGGATGTTGCCTTTCTCACTTCCTGATTTTCGATTTACCGAAGCCCGCGCTATGTTGAAAATTGGGTGGCCGATTGGACTGAACACCGCCATTTACGCCTTAACCTTCATCTGGGTTGTGCGCATGAGTGTTGCCCCCTTCGGCGAACCCGTCCTAGCGGGCATGGGTATTGCCTTTAATGGCCTTGAAGCGATTTCCTATTGCGCCCTGATGGGACCTGCGACTGCGTGCGCTTCCATGGTAGGGCGACGCCTCGGCGCCGGAGAAGGGGAACTGGCTCTTCAGTCCGTCAGCGCGTCACTCACATTCTCCATCGGCATTGCTTGCTTTGCTACGTTGGCTTTTGCCCTCATCCCCAAAACTCTTTTGGGAATTTACTCTGCAGATCCCGCCGTTCTCGCCGAAGGCGCCCTTTATCTGATGATTGTGGCTTGGACACAAACCGCAACCGCCGCCGAAGCTGTGTTGGAACAAGCCCTTGCAGGCGCCGGACGCACCTTCTGGATGGCTCTAGTCGTCTCCTTCGGGCTACTCCTCCGCATTCCCCTCTGCTGGTGGCTCGCACACGACCTCGGCTGGGGGCCCGTCGGTATTTGGTGGGGCTTCAATCTTTCTAATTGGATAAAATTGGTTGCTATATTCTTCGTCTTCCGCGCGATTCAACTCGCCGACATCCGCCCTGCTACGGTGACGCGAACTCATGGCACAGATTGAACCCCTCATCAACCCTCGTGACTTTCCCAAAGACCAAGTCATCTGGGACACCGACGCCATCAAGGCTCACAACCCTCACCGCTTTGAGTTTCGCCTTTTGGATTCCGTGTTGCATTTGGATTCAGACTCCCGCCTTCTCGTCGCGCACCGACACGTCCCCGAAGATGATTTTTGGGTTCGCGGTCATATTCCAGGCCGGCCCATCATGCCTGGCATTTTAATGCTGGAAGCCATAGCCCAGGCCGCCTCCATTCATACGCACATGGATTATTATCTAGAAGAAGGACGGTTCATCGGCTTTAGCGGCATTGAAAACGCGCGATTTCGTGGGTCCATCGGTCCTGGAACGGATATTTGGATTGCAGGAAAGATGATTCGTTATAACGAAAAACGGGCCTACATGAAATGGCAAGGTCAAGTCTTGATTGCCGATAGCACCGTCATCTGCGACGGAACTATTACTGGCATGGGCATTTAAACGCCCTCGTCCAAGATTTCCAACACGTCGAGCAAACCGCAGGTGCACGCCGTCTCTAAGAGTTGTGCCAAAGAAGGCACCGTGCGTCCGTCATCACTGGAAATAAATTCTTTTATATACGTGCCGTGGTCGGCGCGAAGACTGACCCAAAGGCCGTCGGCTTCTTGATCTGCTGCGGTGATTTCAAGGCCGCGCTCCCGAACGAGATCCCCTCGCCGATGGGCTACGCGTTGCGGAGTTCGCTGTTGCAGTTCCAGCCGACCCAGCACAAGCAAGGATTGAAGTTTTTTTTCCATCTCTTCCAAAGACGTCTCCGCAGGGAAATCTAAACGTGCGCGATACTCCTTGGAGCAATGCCGCTCTTTAATTTCAGCCACGCGCGAGTTCTGGCAATACTTTAAACCCAAAACCTCCATCCGGTTTTCCGCACGACGATTAATCTCCGAAGCCATCTCTTCTAAATCCACCTCATGTCGCTTGGATTTCAAAAGCTCCAGCACAAACGGTCGTCCCCGCCCCAGCATGCGCACGTCCATGTCCTCACGGCCCGCGCCATGGAATTTATTCCGACGTGCCTTAAACCGAGGGTTGGCCACCCGTCCAATCAATTCCTGCACGGAGTCCTTCGTGAGCTTGCCGAGGCCATCACAATATTCACATCCCCCACGCCCCTTGCACTTGGGGCAAAAGAAAACGGTTTGCGGCAAATCACGTACCAATTTCCGGTAACGCCCCTCCACAAAGATGGATTTGGCTTCCGGAAAACGAGGCGTCGGCGTGGAGGGGGTGGACACTTTAGAATGAAGGCGTGTGGCCAGAAATCTTTACCCTTGAACTCTTCGGGAAATCCTTCCCGCTTCGTAGCTTTGGACTCCTCGTTGCCGCCGGTTTTATGGTGGGCATCCATGTGGCCCAAAAACTGGCTGCAAAATACGGCGGGAATCCAGAAAAGGATCCGCTCAAAGTGCCTGAGGTCGGCTGGTCCGTATTGATTGGCGTCATTTTGGGGGCTCGGCTGGCCTTTGTCTTGGTCAACTGGAAACACTTTAGCCAACACCCTCTCTCCATCTTGGCCATCTGGGAAGGTGGTTTGGTGATGTACGGCGGGTTGATTTTAGCTCTGACCTTGGGGATTCGGAAAGCACGTTCGCAAGGTATGAATGTTTTGGCCACATCAGACTATATGCTGACAGCCGGTTTCCTCGGCCAGGCCATTGGGCGCTTGGGGTGCTTGGCCGTAGGGGATGATTACGGAGCCCCCACCAACCTCCCGTGGGCTATTACCTTTCCTGACCCCTTGCCCATGGGCTCCGCCTTTGCGCCAGAACTTGCTGGTGTTGCTGTCCACCCCACCCAGCCCTATATGACACTCAAGGCGCTGGCTCTTTTCTTTCTTGGCTTATGGCTTTTGAAGAACAAGCGTTTTCACGGTCAAGTCACTTTGGTTTTATTCGGAGGCTATGCCATATTGCGCTCCGTGGTGGAGATGTTTCGCGGGGATGACGCTGCAAGAGATGGCATTTTCAAAGCGGGTCTTTCCCCTGCCGAAGTCGGCGAGCGGCTTCGGGATTTAAACATGGTGGACCTCTATGGCCGTTTCATTGATATCCAAGCTTTCCGAGATGCACTTCACAACGGCGCCGAAGGCTTGCGGCCAGACTTGTTGATGTCCACCTCTCAAATGGTGGCCGGCGTTTGCTTGCTCATCACAGTCGTCCTGTACTTCCGTTTATCAAAGCGCCCCGACCTCAAAGTCTGAAATGGCTTTTCTAGCAGGTGTGGATGAAGCCGGCTATGGGCCGTTCGTCGGTCCTTTTGTGGTGGGCTATTCTCTTTTCCGCGTACCGTCTCATGAAACCAACCTTTGGGATTGTCTAGAAACAGTTGCCGCAAAAAAACCGGGGCGCGGTAACACACGGCTCTGGGTCAACGATTCCAAAAAAGTTCACAGCGGTCCCCGAGGAAGAGAGCGACTGGAACGAACCGTTGCTGCATTTCGAGAAATCCTCGAGCCCCAAATCAAGGACACGCATTCTTGGATTACGGCCACCCCATCGGGTGATCCTCGTTGGTTCCAAAAAACGCCCTGGTTGCAAAGCCTCCCCACCACCTTCTGTCCGCAAGCCGACGCTGGCCGTGGCCGTTTAGACGCCAGCGCGGTCCGAAGACACCTCTTGGAGGCCGGCTGCACTTTAGACGGGTTTGGTGCACGCGCCGTTTCCGCAGGGGAATGGAACCAACTCCTTGAGGAAACACGGAACAAAAGCGATGCACTCTTTTCTGTGACCATGGAATGTGTGCGTGTCATCCTAGACCGCACCGCCGACGCGCCATTGCGCATTGAACTAGATCGCCATGGAGCTCGGTCTCGCTACGCGAAGAAATTACAAGCCGCCCTCAACCCTCAGTCCATTGAGACGCATGGGGAGACTTCAGGAGGATCAACCTACACCTTAAATTTTGGAACTCGCAAGGTGCAATTGCGCTTCAGTGAAAAAGCGGACCTCTCTTTCTTCCCCGTGGCCTTAGCATCCTTAGCTGCAAAGCAAACTCGGGAACGTCTCATGGACGCCTTCAACACCTGGTGGGGTGAAGTAATCCCGGAACTCAAGCCCACCAAGGGCTACGGAGTAGACGGAAAACGATGGCTTGCCGAAGTGCTTTCTCAGCTGGATTCCGTAAACGTAGACAAAAGCGTTTTACGTCGGAATCGTTAGAGAAGTCACTTTGATTCCGCTCCGTCCTCTTTGTTCTGAAAGAACACGAAGAACGGATTAGTAGGGTCAAATTCCTCTTTCTTCTCTTTCTTTGGATCCGGTCCAAGCTTTTCTTTCTTGCCCCGACCTTTGCCCCCACCTCCGCCGAAGTCATCTCTTCCGCCATGGCCACCATCCGGGCCACCCGCACGATTTCCGCCGGGGCGCCCCTTGGGTCTTGTACTGCGATGAGCAGAGTTCGCAGAGGATTTCGGCGCATCTTGTGACGCCGTCTCACTCTTCATACTTAACCGGAAACGACTTTTCTCAACGTCCACCGAAAGAATTCGCACGGAAACGTCTTGCCCAACCTTGACCACCTCTTTGGGGTCTTTGACGAAATCGTCAGAAAGATGGCTGACATGAACGAGTCCATCACATCGGGCACCGATGCTGACAAAAGCGCCGTAAGCAGCCACAGAAGTAACCTTACCTTTGACCACATCGCCGACTTGCAACATATCCAAACCCTTTCCTTTGGGCCGTGGCGCACGCCGCTTTCGAATACTGCGCTGGAGACGGTCCACAATTAAACGCACCACCGACGGTTTCCACCCTCTGCTTTCCAAGACGGGATCCCAGTTCAAATCTCTCAGCTTTTGCGGCGTCTTCAGAGCAGCCTCTAAAGACAAGTCACTTCCGTCCAAGACTTGCCGGAGTGCGCCGTAGTACATCGGCTGCAAAGGGCGACGATCCAGAATGTCGACACCGGCTTTCACCCGAAGTAAACCGGACGCAGCACGCCAAGCGGGTTCACTGAGCCCCATGCGGTCTTGGAAATCCTCTAGGGATAGAAACGGTGCGGTGGAGCGTTCCAACTCTACGCCTCTTGGGGAAACACCGGGCACCAAACCGAGGACGTCGGCGGGTGCTTGGTTGACATCGGCGCCATGCTCTACCAAAAGATTGCGGAGGAACGTCGTTTCAAACTCCTCAAGACGGCGGGAATTAAACTCACCGCGGTAAGCGATAAAAGCGCGCGCAATGTGTGGGGTATGCAAAACCGCTGCACGCGGATTGTGCGCAAAAACCGCTAGCAAATAGACCTGGCGCTCATCGTGGCCCAGCAAAGACTCTGCGCCCCGGCGCGCCACTTCGCGGACCATGGTTTTCACAACGGGCACAGGAATCATGGCCGCCCGTGCCTGTTTGTCCTCCACCCGAAGTTTTTTCACCAACTTCTGTGCGGCATTGCGAGACTGCGTATCTCCTTGAAAGGCCACCAAAGTAGGCGCTTCTTCTCCAAAGAATTTCAAAATCCGCTCAGCTAAATTATCTCCTTTCGACGGAATAGAACCCGACTTCAACAATTCTCCGCCTGAGCTGAGGAAAGCCAAATGGACTTTTCCCTTCATCACCCCCACGCCAGCCACGCCACCAGGATGGATGCCGCGGTCTACGGAAAACTCAATATTTTCCCAAGCATGTTGTAACGCACCAGTCTCTGCCGACCGCTTTAACTGCGCGCGCGCCTCTTGCACGAAACGAGGCAAACGCTCATTTTGAACAAAGCCATCAAAAAGGCTTCGGTAAGAGTCTCTCTCCTGAATGGGGTAGCCGGATTCCTTTTCAAAAACCGACGCCAACGCTTCCTTGGGTAACGAAAACTCTACTTGCACCGCATGGGCGCGCTCTCCACGCCGCAACAACAAATAACGCGCAGGGGCAAAGGAAGATATCAAACCTTTGAAATCCACGAGGTCTTGATAAGGCTTTACTTCCACGCCTTCTTTTCCCGTCGCCGTGATGTTGAGTTCTCCACTTCGGCGAAATGCGGACCGCAATGCCATGGCCAAACCGGCATTCACCCGAAGCCCAGCCAAAAACTTTGCATGCTCTTCTTTCTCTGGGGTTTCCACACCTTCCGGCGCGTCGGCGGAATCTAAGACAAACCCTAAATCCTCTAGCCGACCTTCATCCCGAGCGGACTCTGCCATTTCAGCTTCCTTCGTCTTTTCATTTTCTGCAAGACGACTGGCAAGGTTGTGCCGACGGCGATCCAGCGCCTCTTGTGCGTGCATGCGCTCACACAGCATTTCAAATGCAAATGCGTCGGTGAATTGACCCGCAAGGCGGGGGTCTCCGGTGCGGAGCCATACCGGGAATTCTCCTTCTTGAAGAGAGTCGCGGAGATGGCGGTACACACCAGGCTTGAGGTCTAGGGATTCGGCGATGCGCCGGTCACTGCTTTCGTTCCGTGGGGACGGCATAGTGCAAAAAGAATAACACCGCCCCCCGTTTTCTGGGAGGCGGTGTTTGGATGAATTCGGATTAAGCGTCCGCGCTGGCGTCTTTGACGATTTTCTCCTGCACGTAGCTCGGCACGGCCTCATAGCCACAAGGCTCCATGGAGAAGTTTCCACGGCCCTTGGTCATACCACGAAGGGTGGAAGCGTAATTGAACATTTCCGCAATGGGCACCTTGCCCGTCACTTCGCGCAACAGACCATCCATGGTGATTTCATCAATGGCAACCCGTCGGGTGTTCAAATCTCCAATGATATCGCCGATATTTTCCTCCGGCGCAGTCACGGATAATTTCATCATGGGTTCCAGAATCGTGAAGTTTTCGGCAACCGCGGAACGGAAAGCCCTGCGTGCGGCCAAATTAAAGGCCAATTCACTGGAGTCCACATCATGGTATTTCCCAAAGTGAAGTTCCGCACAAATGCCCACGTAAGGGAAACCTAAGCGGCCACCCGACACCATGGACTCAGCGATGCCTTTCTTCACAGCAGGAATGTACTGCGAAGGCACCGAACCACTCTTGATGGAGTTAATGAATTCATAATCACCCTCCACTTCAGAATCTGGAGACTTGGTAGTGAAGCGCACGTTGACCACCGCGTATTGTCCAGAACCACCGGACTGTTTGATCTGCTTGGCTTCGATGTCCTTGTCCGACTTCAGCGTTTGGCGGTAAGCCACTCGAGGCGCGCCCACATTCACAGGGATTTTGAAGTCACGACCAATCCGTGTGGTGATGATTTCTAGGTGCAATTCACCCATACCGGAAATCACGGTTTCATCCGTTTCCTCTTCGGTCCAGGCATGAAAAGAAGGGTCTTCTCGAGTCAGCTGCGCCAACACTTTGGTCAGCTTGTCTCGGTCCCCGGTGGACTTCGGCTCCAAAGCCATGGAAATCACAGCTTCTGGGAACATCATGGATTCCAAAATAATAGGATCCTTTTGGTCACACACAGTATCTCCGGTGATGCTCTGTTTGAGTCCGACCACCGCACAGATGTTTCCAGCCTTCACCATTTCGACAGGCTCTCTTTTGTCTGCGTGCATAAACATCAAACGACCGATGCGCTCTTTCTTGCGCGTACGCGGGTTGTAAACCTGATCCCCACGCGTGATAGTACCGGAGTAAATCCGAAGGAAAGTCAAGTCTCCGTTCGGGTCGGCAATAGTTTTAAACGCCAACGCCGACATCGGCCCTTCGGCATTTGTGGAACGAAGCACCTCAGTATCTTCATCCTTCGGGTCACTACCCACAATGGAACCTTTGTCCAAAGGGTGTGGCAAGTAATCCACAATGGCGTCCAACAAAGGGTGAACCCCTTTATCGTGAAGCGCGGAGCCACACAAAACAGGAACGGCGTGCCCCAGCAATGTAGCCTTTCGCGCACAGGTTTTGATTTCGTCGGCGGTGAATTCACCCCCATCTAAGAAGCGTTCCACCAAATCATCGTCCACTTCCACCAGCTTCTCGATCATTTCATTACGGCGAGCGGCAGCAATATCTGCCGCGTCGGCAGGCATGTCCATTTTCTCCATGCCAGGACCGTCTCCTTCCGTGAACTTCCATGCCTGCATTTCCACTAAGTCCACAAGACCGTAGAAGTCTTTTTCAATTCCCAAAGGGATTTGCATCCGCACACCATTGCATTGCAAGCGGTGCAAGATGGAATCATAGGCACGATCAAAATCTGCGCCTGTGCGGTCTAACTTGTTGATGAAACAAATCCGAGGGACACCGTAGCGGTCTGCTTGACGCCAAACGGTTTCCGACTGGGCTTCTACGCCGGCCACACCGTCGAACACCGCAACCGCACCATCCAACACACGAAGACTCCGCTCCACCTCAATGGTGAAGTCCACGTGACCTGGAGTATCAATCAAGTTGATGGTCTTTCCATTCCACACACATTGCGTGGCGGCCGAAGTAATGGTGATGCCTCTATTCTGCTCATCTTCCATGTAATCCATGGTGGCGGCACCATCATGAACCTCCCCAATATTGTGGGTACGGCCAGTGATATAGAGGACACGCTCCGTAACCGTGGTCTTTCCGGCGTCAATATGCGCCATGATTCCGATGTTACGAAGATTGAGGAGACGGGCCTGTTCCTCTTTGGAGAGACCTGGGTCGACGGGTGTTGCTGTTTCTGACATGGTTTTAAGCAAAATTTGACCCGACATTATACGAATTGGCGCGGCATTCAGCGAATGTTAGATTCTCGCCATGGCCCCCGCCCCTCAACCCCTCAAGCCGCTTCGCATTCAAGTCCCTGGCTCTACCAGCAATGTGGGCACCGGGTTTGACGCATTCAGCGTGGCTTTGGACCTTCCCATCAAGATTTCATGGTCCCCCGCAGCCAAAACAAGCCTCACGCGCAAGGGCCCGCTTGCGGAATCCACTCTCTCCATCGGCCAAGACCCCGTCCTCCGAGGCCTCCGGCGCGCAAGCATTTTGACGGGGAAACGTATGCCGATGGGTTCCATCACTGTCGAGGGTTCTTTCCCCCCCGGCCGAGGTCTAGGTGCCAGCGGTGCCGGACTTGCCGCGGGACTGCTCCTAGGAAACCGCCTCGTCGGCAGTCCACTCACCACCGACGCCCTCCTCACCGAAGCGATCGGCCTGGAAGGGCACCCCGAAAATGCTACGGCTTCTTTTTTAGGGGGTGCGCATTGGTCGGCGGAAAAGTCCAAAGGCCAATGGCTCCATCATGGGGTTACGCTTCACAAAAATTTGCGCTTCCTTGTGGTGATTCCGCCTTACCCGCTTTCCACCAAACGCGCCCGTGAAGTTCTGCCGTCTTCGGTGTCCTTTGCACGCGCGGCCGCACAAGCGCGTCGGTCTCCTCTTTTATTGGATGGCCTGCGCACCTTAAACGCCGACCTCATTCAGCTCGGCTTGAACGATGAATTGCACGTGGCACCCCGGCTTCGACTTTTGACCGGGGCACAGTCTGTTTTGGATTTTTCCCTTCGTCATGGCGCACTGGGGGCCACACTTTCCGGCGCAGGGTCCGCGTTATTGGTCTTGACTCAAACCGGGCGGATTCAAGATTTAGAGATGAAATTAGCCCGCCACGTAAAACGGCTTTGGGGAGAAAACGGCAGTGTCTTGTCCGCGCGCGTGGCACTCAAGGGCGCGCTGATTTCAGGCTAACTCATCCGCCGTCGAAGCATGGCACGCAGCTTCAGCTTGTCGCTCACAGGCGTCAAGACCCAATTCTGCCAACCTGGCGTGCACTTCCCGTAACGATTCGGGGCGAACAATCAGCCGACGGATTCCAACACCCAACAACAACGGCAACAGGGGGCCGCCGTCGGCAAGCCCTTCTCCATAAACCGACAACTCTGTGTTCAACCCGTTAGCAAGAGAGGCTAATTTACGCACGGCGCGCAACACCACGGGGTGTGGCTTGGTTGCCCGAAGACCTACTTCGGGATCCCGGTGGCTGGCATCGGCGGCGAGGAGAAGTTCGGATAAAGAGTCCAGCCCAATCAACGCGAAGTCGGCCTCCGCCAAAAGTTCTCTTCCTAAAAGTGCCGCCGACGGCGTTTCAATAACGACCCCGAGTTGCACAGGGTGAGAAACATCCAAGCCTTCGAGGCGTAATGTCTCACGCTGGTTGTCACATGCTTCGCGCACGCGGCGGACGTCGGCGGTGTCATTCACAAAAGGAATGGCAATGCGGACTTCCTTGCCGACACTAGCCTTCATCATCGCGCGAATTTGGCGCTGCATGAGGTCGGGATGCTCAAAAAGTAAACGGCAACCGCGCAGACCCAAGGAGGGGTTGGCCTCCGGACCGGGGTAAAGCGCTTCCAGTCCGGCGGTGGATTCTAGATCGGGCAAACGAAAACGCACCATGTCGGCAGATTGCACCACTTGACCGTACAACTTTGTCAGCGAATCTTCCCGAGGTGCGCCCGCTCGTTGCAAAACCGGAAGTTCTGTGCGGTACAAGCCCACTCTGCTCACCCCAATACCGACGGCACGCCGTGTTTCTCGCGGGCTTGCGGCGGCGGCTTCTAAGTGGATTGTCTCTCCGTCGGCCAATATCGCCGGCGGAAGGGCTTCAGCTTCCACTTCCGGAGGCCGACCGGTTGCGGCCATGACCATCTCGTCGGGTGGATTCAAAATCAATTGACCGTGGTCCCCATCTACCAAAAGTGTGTCGCCTTCTTGGATGAGGTCGGTAATGTCTTCCACGCCCAAAAGCGCGGGGATGCCTGAGGCGCGCGTCAAGATGGCGCCGTGGGAGCCCAAAGAACCATCTTCGGCAACAATGGCCACCGCGCCTTGTTGCAAGGCTTCGGCGAGGTCACTCACGGAAAGTTCCGGCACGACCAAGACGCCGCCTTCCATACGTTGACTTTTTTCTTGCGGGTTTTCGCGATGGCAATGTTTCAGCAAGCGCAACACCACGTCTCTTAGATCGGACAACTTATTCCGCAGTCCTTCGGTTTCTACCACTTGGAACAATTGCTCATAAACGCCAAGTACATCACGAACGGCGCCTTCCAGGTTCATGCGCTCTTTAGAAATCCGAGACCGCACGTCGGACTCAATCACGGGGTCTTCTAAGATTTTTAAATGCGCATCGAAAATCCGCCGCTGGTCTTCGGTGAAGTGTGTGGCCAAATCATCCCGCTGGTGCACCAAAGAAACTCGGGCAGCCCGTGCCACTGAATCCAGCCGAGCCAACTCGCCAGCGACCTCTTCATCTCTTAAAGGGCGGGATGTAATTTCATCCATGCCTTCATGACTGACAAAGGCCCGGCCAAAAGCCACCCCCATGCCCACACTCTGTCCGTTCAAGGTACGCGGTTCCATCCCGCGGATTCTACCCCTCCGCCTCCCCATGAAGGAAGGCTACAACAGCCCTTCGGGTCTCTTTTCTTAATGGAAGTTGCGTGTGTTGCGCCAAGATACGGTGGGAGGCCACGTCAGGGAGGACTGCCGACGCACTTTCTACAGTGCCGTCATTGTCTCCGGGAAGGCTGGGGGCCAGGCCTCGGTCGGTGCCCGTCCCGCCGTAGATGCAAAGGGATTGGGCGTGAGGGGGCTGGGGGAGGTCGGCAAGAAAGGGGCTATTGGGGCGGAGATCTTGCCCGGCACTTCCGTAAATCAGTCGGTAGATCAGCCAATCTCCCATGCGGCCCGCCCGCGTGGCTCCAAAGTGAGGGGTGGCCAAACTGACATATTTTCCACCTGACGGAATCACTCCGTCCGCAAGGAGCTGGCGATGCACCAACCCTCCCATGGAATGGCCGACGAGATGAAGCGGGGGGATGCCGTCGGGAAATGCGGTGTGGAGCCGATGCGTCACTCGTTGTGCAATGGCCTGAATTCCACCCGGCCGCCAAGTCCAGTAGCCCCAGTTCAACACCGGCCCCAAGCCAGCCTGGCGAAGGTCGGCGGCCAAAGGCGTCAAAATCAAGCGCGTGGCCGCCAAGCCATGAAGCAAGAGGACTCCAGAAGAATTATTTCCAACATTTTTCACCTTGGGAAGTATATTCCTCTGATGTCTCCCCTCCTCCTCCTCTTTGCTCTCGCTTGGGTGCCCGCCCAAGACCCAGCCCCCACCCCGGAACCGGCCACGGCTACGGTGGTGACTTTTGCTTCTCTTTCGGCAAAATTTGAAACCGCCATGACAGGGTGGATTGCCAAAATGGAAGCCATGCAGGAATCTGGAGAGTGGGAGTTCATCCCCATGCCGGCGAGTGATTTCTTCCCCGAATTCCGCGCCTTAGCGAAAGACTCCACGATCCCCGCCGACGACCGCGGGCAGGCGCAAATTTGGTGTTTGGAGAACTTCGGTCAGTCTGGGATTCGTTGGAAGAACCCAGAAGCTGCCGCCAAGGGACTGTTGAACATGTTTTTGAAGGAATTCGGGAACTCAAACCTTGCCTTCGAAATCTTGCCTCACCTGGAAATGATGAGTTATGACATGGGGGCGAAAGCGGTCTTGACTCTCTTCGATGAAGTTTCCGAGGCAACGGAAAATATGAACCTGCGCGCAGAGTGCCTCTTCTGCCAAGCCCGTGTTTTAGATGGAGAGGATAAGTCAGAAAAGGCCATCGGACTTTTGAAGGATTTAATGAAGAACTATCCAGAGTCGCCGTCGGTTTCTAAGGCAAAGGGTTTGATCAATAAAATTGAAGGCCTCCGCATTGGCGGAACAGCCCCCAACTTTGAAGGCGTAAATGTGGACGGCAATCGACTGTCCCTGGCGGATTACCGCGGAAAAGTCACTTATGTGGTTTTCTGGGGATTTTGGTGAGGCCCTTGTCGTGGGGAAATCCCCCACAAAAAAGAGCTCGTGAAGCTCTACAAAGATCAGCCTTTCGCCATTTTGGGTATCAACACGGATGATGATCCGGAGGACTACCGCAATCAGTGCGAAGAAATGGGTGTGACTTGGGATTCCATCTTCAATGGTGGTGGTGAGGGCGGCGTGCCCGAAGCCTGGGGCGTACGGGCCTACCCAACGTCTTACCTGTTAGATGCCGAGGGTAAAGTCCGCTACAAGGATTTACGCGGTGACACGCTGAAAAAGCGGGTTGCAGAATTGATGGCGGAACAGAAGACGAAGTAAGACCGCTTCGCTATCCTATGCGCCGTTTCGGTTCGGGGAGTGGCGCAGCCTGGTAGCGCACCTGTTTTGGGAACAGGGGGTCGCAGGTTCGAATCCTGTCTCCCCGACCATTCACAATTCGTCTTGCAGCAAAGGGACAGAAGTGGCCGTC
>JAPKBM010000024.1 GCA_026421205.1 Planctomycetota bacterium | reverse complement strand
GTCTACGCCATTCGTTCTTTGCCGGAGGATGCCACCATTTTGCTTCACGGGTCGGTGCGGGACGGGATGACATCGGATGCTCCTGCGGTAGAAGGCCCGAAAAATCAGCCAATGCACCCTGTCGCTTGGACGCGAAAAAGGCCGCTAGGGAATGGGATGATTCAGCGGATTGTCATGACTACCATGGGTGCCGCACAGGACTGGTCCAGCAGAGATCTTCGCCGTCTTTTCATGAATTCCACGGCGTGGTGCCTTGACCTTGAGCGAGGGATACCTGAAGATGGTTTAAAGGCAACGATGTTTGGCCTATGGAATCCTAGTGCATTTGGCTTTGGAGGATTTCAGCCAAAGAAAATGCCTCATTCACAATGAAAACAATTCTGCACGCCATGAAAACCCAGGAGCCCATGTCAGGGCTCCCCGAGCTCCTCCATTGCATTGTCTCGCATAGAGATTTACACGCACGCCTCCTGAATACCTTGGCACGGATGGAGTATGTCGGTGTCCGAAAAATGGTGAAAGCGCGCCATTCAGATTTTTTAACCGTCGACGGATTGCAACATATGCTGGAGGAGTCGGCTCATGCCTTGCGGTTGAAAAAGTACGCCATTGGTTTGGCGGAGTCCCCTGGGCAAGTGAAGACATTTTCTTCGGAACACACTTTGGGTGGCGATGCAGGAGAACAATATTTACAAGACGTGGATGCGGCCTGCGCGAAATCATTAGAGGACATAAAGAATCCGCAGAAGACAGAAATGAACTATCTTCTCTCCAGTGCAATGATTGAGTTCCGCGCCGAAGTCTTTTACCCCGTTTATGAGGCTTGCCTTCGGGAGACGGGCGCGTCTTTTTCGATTTCAGCAATTCTTAAAGACGAGGAGCGGCATTTGGCCCAAATGATTCAATCTCTTGAGGCGCATTGCCCTGATTGGGAAGTGCGTTGCAAGGCCGTACAGCAAGCTGAGGCCGCCGCCTTTTCTCATTGGATGAAGGGGGTTTCTGAATCCGTGGAGCATGCCCTCGCGGTGATTTGATTCTTTATTCCTTTCGCCGATGCCCGTACGCCATGCGTGCGCGGATGGCTTTGATGGGAAAGGACTACGAGCACCGGGAAGTGGATTTGAAAAATCGACCGCAAGCAATTTATGATGTTTCGCCGAAGGGGACTGTGCCAGTTCTCGTCCTTGATCATGGTCAAATTCTTGATGAGAGTCTTGAAATCCTTCACTGGGCTCATCCAGAAACAGCGCGTGCTGAATTTAAGATTTGGACTGCACGTTGTGACACGGAATTTAAACATCACCTGGATCGCTACAAATATGCAACTCGGTTTGAAGGGGTCAATGCCGAAGATCACCGAAACTTGGCTTGCGCATTTCTCTATGATTTAAACCAGTCTTTGGAAAGTCCGCCGGATTTTTTCAAGAGCCATTATGTGCAATTTCAAATGGCCCTTGGCCCCTTTGTTCGGCAGTTTGCGCTTGCGGACCGTGCTTGGTTTGACGCGCAACGATGGAATTCTGTGCATGCTTGGCTGGAGGAGTTCTTACAGTCATCTTTGTTCCAGGGCGTGATGAAGAAATACCCTGTTTGGGTAGAGAAGTCCTGAAATATTGGCAGGAACCATTTCTTAGGATAGGGTTGATGCTTTAGGCGGCGAAAACGAAAGACTCTTTATTGCACTAAAAGACAAAATCGTCGTGGCGATTCTTGCTGGGGAGTGCAACAAGTTCGAGGGTCACCGCGAGCGATTATTAGACCGCATCTTTGCAGCATATCCGTGACCTTAATGCCCAAGGCGCATTTCTAGTCCATTCGAACAACTCCATCCTTGACCACTTGCCATGGGGTCATTTCGAATCCAGGCTTGCCAGTAAACGCTAAATCCCGCAAGGTTGGATTGATTGGGGACTTGCCCTGGTAGTGAAGCAATGCCGTTGCCGTCGGCTTGGAACGGATAGGTCTTTGTGTATTGAACTAGCACCGTGGCTCCATCAAACGGAAGGGTATCGGTTGCGGTTCCGTAGAGAAACCAGCCCTGCCCTTGGGGAAGTGCTTGGGAAAGTTCAAGTTGCAGGGAAGTGCCCAGGACAGGATTTGCCGAAGCTGTCAAGGCAGGGACTCCTTGACTTCCCGACTTTCCAGTTCCGTAGGGGATGAGAGCGGCTTGATTTCCACTGCCACTTCCGAAGGTCAAAAACTGATCACTTGCATCACTTCCATTTTCCCCGAGGTCATTTTGCACAAGAACTCGGACAAGGCCTTGGCTTGAATTGAGTTGATTCGGGACAGTCCAGGAATGGGAACTAGCGGCGGGAAGGTTTTGAGCAATGCTATTCCAAGTCGTTCCACCGTCGGCAGAGACTTCTACGTCGGCAAATTGAACGAGGCCTCGGTCATCCGAAAGCCACTGGATATCTATCGTGTCTCCTGCAGCAAAGGAGCCCTCGTTCGGGGAAACTAAATAAGCCGTAGGCCGGTTTCCGCCGAGGTGCGCGGGTACATGACTTGTGATGCAGTGGAGAACTCCTGCATAGGTTACGACGGCATCAGAGTTGATTGGGATGATAGTTTTATTTGGGCACGCAGCCTGCCAGGTGGAAAATGCTTGGCTGTTATAGCTGGAAACAGCGCTATTGGAATATTCTGGAATCAGAACAAGATCATTGCACATCACTGCGTTGGTGTACGTGTAATGGGCACCATTCCCGCCACTCGTTTTTCTTGCCGGGATGCGGAAAACCTGATACCCCTTTGCGGCCATCATCGTAGCGGTGGCATCGCAAATTTGATCTTGCGTGCTTCCAGATTGCGCGGGCCAGTCGCTGATGATGACTTTGTGGTCAGACACGATTTGCATCCACATGTCCAAGTGTTGTGTGGAGTCAACACTCGTTGGAAATGGGTCCAGTAATGTAATTACAAGGTTCTGGAAATCTAAAAATAGCGACTGGATTTCCGATGCAGTTTGGGAACTATTTTCATTCAAGATGAGCTCAGTTAAATAGCCATCTTCCAGCGCACTGAGGTGAAAGTTTCCACCACCGTGCGTGAGTCCGTGGTTGTATCGCGCTTGTCCCCGATGCTCATTGAAGAACCGGTTGAATGCGTTATCTTTATTTCTTGGCCGGTTGTATTTATGGTCAATGATGGAGCGAACTTCTCCTTCATAGATATATCGTGGGCCGTAATCCCGAATCCAAATGCTGTCCGTTTGGACAACAACCGTTTCTACCCGACTCATGTCGGCGCCTTGTGCGGCAATGCTGTTTGAGGCAGAGGCGGCCTCACTTTGGTTGTCCACGACGCACCAAACTTTGGCGTTGCCAACGGTTGTGATTTCCGCGGCCATTTGCGCCAGAATCAAATTTTGTCCATTGGTGCCTTCCCATGCCATGAGGATGCCTTCTTGGGGCTCATATTCTGCGGTACAGTGCACCGGGCCAAATGGAGGAGCCGTTGCGCGGAGGGGCCCACTTTTTGGTTGAGTTGCAAGCCAAGCGATTTCGCTAACAGTGAGAGACTTTTGTACGCCAGCCCCTTCTGGGTACGTTGGTTGCTGGAGGGCGAAAAGGAAGATGGGGGCAAAAAACATGACCTTAAATGTAGCACGTGAAGAGAATCCTTGCCCTTTGTTTTCTGCGCATTCCATGGACCGCCTGTGGAGACCCTCTGCCTCAGCGCGGTTATTTCTGGCCCGGGGCGAACGTGACCTAGGGGGGGGGAGTGAGGCAACGTTGACGTTCATGCAAGCTCTAGCAGGCATGGAGATAGAGGCGCATCTTCCGAAATCCCTTACCGATTCCGGAAAAGTTTATGTTCTCTTGGCCGTTGTTCTGTCGGAGCGAAAGGATGATCTTGTCATTTATTTTTCGACGGAATTGAGGTTCGGCACCCGTTCAAGATTTCTAAATGACTTCACGAATCTCAGGCTTCACTCTTTTCCTTTTGATAGGGCAATAAGAAGCCCATCAGGGTCATCAGTGCCGATACGGAAAGTTTTCCCATTCAGATAGGTTAATTGAATGGCACTTAAACCAGAGATATTCCACATCCATCCATGAGGGGTGAAGCGGATGCCCCAGCCGTACCACCAAGAATTCCGGACGGCTTCGGCTTGGACAATTTTGGATCGAGGGATTGTTTTTCGGATCACGCCGAGGCCAAAACTGAGTTTGAGGTGGCTCGAGTTCACTTGAGTGCGGAGCCCCGAAAATAAAATTCCAAGAAGCGCCGCGAGGCAGGGAATGAAGAGGAGAACGAAAAGGTTATGGGAGGCCATCCAATGCAGAGCACAGCCACCCAGGAGCAGCCCAACCAAAATCCAAAGCCAAAGTGCACGTTGATGGTGCGAGTAGATGGGTTCTTCCATGCGGAAAGTCTAAACTCTCTCCCCTTGAAGGCTCGCACAACCCTGCCCTCCATGCTTTCCCGCTTTCACCCGGGGACTTTGTGGATGATTGCTTCTGCGGCTTCCTTTGCCGTGATGGCGGCATCAGCAAAGATGTTGCCGGAGATATCCGCTTTGGAAAAAGTTTTTTTTCGTAGCATCATTTCTGTTGTATTGACGGCTTGGGCCTTGCGCCGCGCAAAAGTTTCTTGGCGTCCTCATCAGCCGGGGTTGCTATTCCTACGGGCTATTTTTGGTTTCGGAGGGCTCTATTGTTATTTCGAGTGCATCTCCCGGATTCCATTGGGGTCTGCAGTGACGATATACAACACAACTCCATTATTTGCCGCCGTCATTGGTGTTGCGCTATTAGGAGAACGCCTCAAAGGACTTCAGATTTTCTCACTCTTCCTAGGCGTTGCCGGGATTGCTTTTATCAAAGGTTTTTCCGCTGATGTGACCTGGGTCGGCGTAGGTTTTGGCCTTGGGACGGCTGTTTTTTCCGCCGTCGCCTATTCGTTAGTGCGGGTTCTCTCTCGAGTGGAGCACCCGCTAGTCATTGTCATGGCTTTTCCCCTCATTTCCCTTCCCCTTGCGTGGATAGGGGGAGGATCTGATTTTCTCTTGCCGTCAGGCGTTGCATGGCTTTGGCTTCTTCTTCTTGGGCTTGGTGCGCAAGGTGGCCAAATATGCCTGACGTATGGACTTCAGCATCACACGGCAACACGAGCCACCCAAATCGGTTTCATCGGCGTTATTTTTGCCATGGTTCTTGGCATTCCATTGGGCGATGGCATCCCGGGTTTGGCACAGTTCTTGGGTGCCGGGATTGTCTTTTTAAGTCTTTCGTTGGGGAGGAAGAAATCCAAGCCGCGTGAGTTGGTTTTGTAAGTCCATTTCTGATTCTTTGATCGAGCGCCCTTGCGTGTCTACGGTGAGGTTTGCCTGCCGATAGAGCGGGCTTCTTGCGGCCAAGATGGATTCGAGTTCTCGCATGGGAGCTTCCCGGCCTTGAATCGGACGTTGGTCACCTTGCGAGACCACACGATTCATGTGTTCCTGTGGTGTTGCTTTAATCCAAACCGTAGTGAATTTTTTTTGCGCAAGGATTCGTGCCGACTCATCAAGAACTAATCCCCCTGGAAGCGTGAGAACAACGGGCTCCGTGCGACGAGCGATTTCTTGGAGTGCACTTAAAGTAAGGCGCTGGAAATATTCACTACTATGAAGGGCAAAGATTTCAGAAAGATCCAATGCAGCAATTTCCTGAATCACATCATTGAGTTCAAGAAAGGGGAGGTGGAGGTGTTCTGCTAAGGATCGGCCCAGCGTAGTTTTCCCTGCACCCCGTAAGCCCCAGAGAGCAATTCCCGCCGAAGATGCATGGTTCGATGGGGGGAAGAGGGAGTGCAGTTCCAAGTTCAGTGCATCCGTGACATCCATGAGCCGGCGGATAGAAATATTGCCTTCACCTGTTTCCAGCTGTGCAAAAAAACGAGCGCTGAGTCCCGCAGCCTTTGCGGCAGCGTTTCGGGACAAGCCACGAGCCCGCCGCGCTTGGTGTATTTGAGCGCCTAGAGCGCGTAATCGGGGGTCAGGGAGGAGCATTGATGCAATATAATGCATAGATTGAAGTTTTTCTTTAAAAAAGTGAACTATTATCCTAACCTATGCCATGGAAACAGCCACCCAAGAGTCACTGATTTCTTTTGAGACGCATCCGTCTCAGTATCGCCATCTTCGTTTAGAGGTAGAGGGTCCTATCGCGCGCATCTTGATTGACAATCATGAAGATGGCTTGCGCCCAGGCTATCAACTCAAGTTGAACTCCTATGACCTTGGGGTCGATATTGAGTTGGCAGATGCCATCCAGAGGCTGCGTTTTGAGCATCCTGAGGTAGGGTCGGTCTTAGTCACGAGTGCTCAAGAGGGCGTCTTTAGTTCTGGCGCAAATATTTTCATGTTGGGTTCTTCGGCGCATGGATTCAAAGTGAACTTTTGTAAGTACACCAACGAAACGCGCCTCTACATGGAAGATGCCACTGAATTCTCTGGCCAAACCTATGTTGCAGGCTTGAATGGCATTGCTTCTGGAGGTGGCTATGAGCTTCCAATGGCTTGTGAGGAGATTTATCTTATTGATGATCGTCGCTCAGCCGTTGCTTTGCCCGAAGTGCCTTATTTGGGCGTGCTTCCAGGAACGGGAGGACTCACTCGTTTGGTGGATAAGCGAAAAGTGCGTCGGGATCGTGCCGACGTCTTCAGTACTTTGGCCGAAGGCATCAAAGGACAGAGGGCCAAAGAGTGGGGCCTGGTTGATGACGTTTTTCCTGCATCCACGTTCGATGAAAAGGTCAATGAACGTTTGAGCGAACTCGCGGATGGCGGCTATCCAAATCGAAAGGGAATTTCTATGGATGCGCTCACCCCAGTCCAGGAAGGGGACACCCTCCAATATCGTCATGTCAGCTTGACGGTGAATGAAAGAGACCGTGTGGCCACTTTGTCCATGCAAGTTCCGGATGCTTTGCCCAATATTCCAGAGAATGCTTCCGACCTCGGCGCCGACTGGTTCCCCCTGCGCGCGTTCCGTGAATGGGATGACGCAATCTTACGCTTACGTTTTCATTACCCCGAGGTGGGTTTGGTACTCTTTAAAACACAAGGCGCTCTTGAAGTGGTGCGTGACATGGATGAACAGATGGAGGCTCACAAAGAAGATTGGTTCGTCCGCGAGGTCACTCTTTTCATGAAGCGCGTCTTCAAGCGCGTGGATTGCACCGCACGAAGCTTTTTTGCATTAATTGAAGAAGGCTCCTGTTTTGCTGGTTCTCTTTTTGAGTTTGCGCTAGCCGCCGACCGCATTTACATGCTTGAAGAAGAAGGCGTTTCCGTTCAATTAACGAATCAGAATGCGGGGACTTTCCCGATGGCCAATGGCTTGACCCGCTTGCAAACACGTTTCATCGGAGATCCAGCCCATGTGGAGACTCTGGTCAAGCGTCGCGAAATGATGGATACGGAAACCGCAGATGACTTCGGCTTAGTAACCGTGGCCGCCGACGAAATTGACTGGGAGGATGAAGTGCGGCTTGCTGTGGAAGAACGCGTGAGTCTGTCTCCGGACTCTTTGACTGGAATGGAGGCCAGCCTTCGTTTCGCCGGACCTGAAACGATGGAAACGAAAATCTTTGGCCGACTTTCTGCTTGGCAAAACTGGATTTTCCAGCGCCCGAACGCCGTCGGCGAGAAGGGGGCAATTACTCTTTACGGCCAACCCGTTAACCCTGTCTTTGACTTCAACCGTACCTGATTCATGAGTATTTCTTCTTCAAGTATCCCTAACAACGTCGACCTTGAGAGCAATCGAAAGTTGCAAAAGGCTCTTGTAGCCTGGCAGCCCGCTTTCCTGGAATGGTGGAACGACATGGGCCCCCGAGGTTATCAGCAGGATGACATTTATTTGCGCACCGCAGTGAGTGTGGACACCTCCGGGTGGGCTCATTACGATTACGTCAAGATGCCGGACTATCGTTGGGGAATCTTTTTGACGCCTTCCGACCCCAACCGAACGATTGGCTTCGGAGACAACAAAGGGAAGCCGGTATGGAATCAAGTTCCGGGCGAGTATCGGAAAGAGTTGCGTCGGTTAATCGTGACTCAGTGTGACACGGAGCCCGCCTCCGTGGAGCAGCAGCGACTCTTGGGTGACAGCGCCCCAAGCCTTTATGACATGCGCAATCTCTTTCAAGTGAATGTGGAAGAAGGCCGTCATTTGTGGGCCATGGTACATCTCTTGCACGAATACTTCGGCCGTGATGGCCGTGAAGAAGCGGAGGATATGTTGGTGCGCCGTTCGGGCAGTGAGGATAGCCCTCGAATCTTGGAGGCGTTTAACAAGCCGATTGATGATTGGTTGGCGTTCTTCTGCTTCACCATGTTTACGGACCGCGATGGGAAATTCCAATTAGGCGGTTTGGCGGAAAGCGCATTTGATCCCTTGGCGCGAGCTACGCGGTTTATGCTGACTGAAGAGGCTCATCACCTCTTTGTAGGAGATTCCGGGGTTTCTCGGACGATTAGGAAAACCGCCGAGTTAATGCTAGAGCATGATGGGCGCGATGTCCGTGATTTTGGCGCTATTCCGATGAGCATCATTCAAAAATACATCAATGAATGGTATTCAGCCTCGCAGGATCTTTTTGGCAGTGAAGACAGTTCTAACTCGGCCAACTTCTTTGCAGCAAGTCTGAAAGGCCGTTTTGGGGAAACAGACGGGAAGTCTTATGACGATAATGTCGCTCTTGAGGGATGCAAAGAACTCCAGTGGGCTGAGAATGGTGTGTTGACCAATCATGAAATACCGCTTCGTCGCGCCATGAATTTAGAGTTGGCAGATTCCTATCGCCGGGATTGCGAAAAAGCCTTGAATCGCTGGAATCTGAACCTTGAAAAGATGGGCATGGAAAAACGCATTTACTTGCCTTCTAACCGATTCAATCGATCCGTCGGCGTTTTTGGTGATGCTCACTATGACACCAAGGGCAATGTGATTACAGCGGACGACTTTGCCAAGAAGAAGGCAGACTGGCTTCCTTCTCAGGAAGAAAAGGACTATGTGAAATCAGTCATGGTTCCTTGTCGGAAACCGGGTGAATTTGCCCCTTGGATTACACCGCCAAGAAAGGGAATCAAAGGGAACCCATTAGATTTTGATTACGTTTGCTTCAACCAACGTTAAGCCATGTTAAAAAGCTACATCAACGGAACCTGGGTTGCCGGAGAAGGAGAGGGGACCCCTCTGATGAACCCAACCACAGGAGTAGAGTTTGCCCGCGCGAGTACGCAGGGCTTGGACTTCTCTTCGGCATTGCAATATGCACGTGAAAAAGGAGGCCCGGCATTGCGGGCGATGACCTTCGCAGAGCGTGGTGCCATGCTTCAAAAAATGGCGGAGTCTTTGCATGCGCGCCGTGAGGAGTTGTTAGCTTTGGGCACACAAAGTTGTGGCAATACGCGCGGTGACGCAAAGTTTGACGTGGACGGTGGAATCAGCACCTTGTCCGCATACGCACGGATGGGCGAAGAACTCGGTGACGGGAAATTCTTCGTGGACGGCGACCCCATTCGTCTTTCTCGAAGCCCTCGTTTTGTGGGCCGTCACGTGCAACTTCCACTCACTGGAGCCGCTATTCACATTAACGCGTACAACTTCCCAGTTTGGGGGTTTGCCGAAAAAGCAGCCGTTTCTTTGTTGGCGGGCGTTCCCGTCGTGACAAAACCAGCCACCAGTACAGCAGCCTTGACGGTGCGCGCGGTGGAGTGTCTCGTGGAAGACGGAATTCTTCCCGATGGCGCCATTTCCTTGATTGCAGGTTCTCCCGGTGATTTACTTAACCATTGCACGGGGCAAGATGTGGTGGCCTTTACCGGCTCCGCTTCCACGGCCGCACGAATCCGGGCAACGCCGTCGGTTTTGGAAAAATCGGTGCGCGTAAACGTAGAAGCAGACAGCCTGAATGCAGCAGTCTTGGGCCCGGACATCAAGCCGGGGTCCCCAGTTTGGGATTTATTCCTGGCCGAAGTGGCTCGCGACATGACTCAAAAGGCGGGGCAAAAATGCACCGCAATCCGTCGGATTTTTGTGCCCGAAGAGCACCTTGAAACCATCAAGGTTGCCTTGGCGGATGAAATGGATCGCAATGCCGTCGGCAATCCTGAAGTACGTGGTGTGCGGGTGGGTCCACTTGCATCCGCACCGCAATTGGAGGATGTGCAAAAGGGAATCATCGAATTATTGACTTGCTGTGAACTGGTTCATGGCGTGCAAGGTCCGGGGGAACTCAGGGAGATTACAGAAGGGCAGGGATATTTTCATGCGCCGGTTCTTCTCTGCGCGCTGGATCCCCACGCGGCCACCGCCGTTCATGAGCGCGAGGTGTTTGGCCCGGTTTCCACGTTGATGCCCTATTCCGGCGAAGCGCAAGATGCGATTGATTTAGTGCGCAAAGGAGAAGGCGGACTCGTGACTTCGGTTTATTCCAATGATCGGGATTTCGCCGAAGCCATGATGTTTGGCATTGGCCCCTTTCACGGCCGTTTAAACTTTGCCAGTGCCAAGGTCGCGGAGCATTCTATGGGGCCAGGCACAGTTCTCCCCAGTTTGGCCCATGGCGGTCCAGGCCGTGCTGGCGGCGGAGAAGAATTGGGTGGTCTTCGAGGGCTTTCGTTGTATCTTCAACGCACCGCCATTCAAGGTGATGACCCGATGCTCACGCAAATGATTACTTCGGGAACCTCTCAAAACTCCTAAGCCGATGTCCTCCCTCCGCCCCATCAAAAAGCCCCACGCTGCGGGTGGGTGGAGAGCGATTCATTATTCATTTCAGAAAGCACGTGAGGCCGGAGGGTTTTGGAAACTTATTCGGGCATTGCGTTCGCCGAATACGTGCAAAACATGTGCCTTAGGTATGGGTGGGCAAAAAGGCGGCATGGTGAATGAAAGCGGACATCGTTTTGAGGTGTGCAAAAAATCCATTCAGGCCATGGTGGCCGACATGCAAGGCCGCGTGCCCGCGACCTTCTTCTCTTCTTTCTCCGTGCAACAGATGAAGGCGATGACGCCTTATGAATTGGAACATGCCGGACGACTCGTGGAGCCGATGTTCCTTGCAGAGGGTGCTTCTCACTATGAACCTATTTCTTGGGAAGCTGCGTACCAAAAAATCGCAAAAAAAATGCACACGGTTCCCCCCACCGACGCATTTTTCTACTGCAGTGGTCGCTCTTCCAATGAGGCCGCGTATCTTTTGAAAAAGCTTGCACGGCAATGGGGGACTCCCCATGTCAATAATTGTTCTTATTACTGCCATCAAGCTTCCAGCGTTGGCCTCAAGAGTGTCACGGGTTCGGGCACAGCAACACTGGTTTTGGAAGACCTAGACACCTGTGATTTTTTAATGCTTCTTGGGGCCAACCCCTCCTCCAATCACCCAAGGCTCTTGAAAAACCTGGTTGAAATTCGCCGACGTGGCGGAAAGGTGATTGTGGTCAACCCCGTAAAAGAACTCGGTTTAACCCGGTTCCGCGTGCCTTCGGACTGGCGAAGTTTGCTTTTTGGGTCTTCCATTGCCAGTGAATATGTGCAACCCCACATTGGCGGTGATTTGGCCTTTCTGATGGGCGTGGCGAAAGGAGTGTTGGAGTTAGGAAAGGAAGACCTCTCATTTTTGGAAAACCACACCCAAGGTTTTGATGATTTCAAGGGCAGCGTAGAGCAAAGTTCCTGGGAAACGTTAGAGGCGCATTCCGGCGTCCCCATTTTTCAAATGAAGGAAGTTGCTGTCCAGTACGCGCAATCAAAGAATGCTGTTTTCTCTTGGGCTATGGGCATCACTCATCACGCCCATGGTGTGAATAATGTGCGGGCCATCGGCAACCTTGCTCTCTTGCGTGGGATGGTCGGGAAAAAAGGCGCAGGCCTTCTTCCGTTAAGAGGTCATTCCAATGTGCAAGGCATTGGATCCGTCGGCGTTGTCCCTGGAAAAGGTGGCTTAGACACTTTGGGATGCATGGAAAAGGCCGCCGAAGGCAAGATGCAACTCGCGTGGTGTTTGGGGGGCAATTTATACGGAAGCAATCCGGAGAGTGCATGGGCAACGAAGGCACTCGGGAGTATTGATCTTGTGGTGCAGGTCAGCACAACCCTCAACACAGGCCATGCCTGGGGCGTTGGTAAAGAAACCTTGATTCTTCCTGTGAAAGTCCGCGATGAAGATGCGCAAACGACAACTCAAGAATCCATGTTTAATTATGTTCGGGTAAGTTCGGGCGGTGCGCCACGCCACGAAGGTCCCCGCGGTGAGGTGGATGTAGTTTGTGATTTGGCGGACTTAGTATTCCCAAAGGAAGATTGGGAGCCGTTTCGTAGCCATGATTCCATTCGTAAAGTAATGGCACAGGAAATTGCTGGTTATGCATCGGTGTACGAAAAGGCGAAAAAGAAGGAGGAATTCTTTATCCCCGGCCGCACCTTGCACCAACCAAAGTTCTCATTGCCGGGTGGGCGTGCTCAAATGCATGCAACCCCTCTCCCTAAGAAAAAGGGAACCACCGGTGGTGCGCCCAACCTTCGCTTGATGAGCGTTCGCTCAGAAGGGCAATTCAATACGGTCGTTTATGAAGAGACCGACCTATACCGTGGACAAGAACGCCGTGACGTCTTGTTGATGAATGCTGACGACATGGCTCACGAGAATCTCAAAGAAAACCAAAGGGTGACGGTGAAGAGCGAGGTCTCTCAACTCAAAAATATTTTGGTGCGTGCTTATGACATTCGCCAAGGAAATGCATTGATGTATTACCCCGAAGCGAATGCTCTGTACCCTCGTTTCGTGGACCCGGAATCCCGCACACCGGCATTCAAGAACGTAGCCATCCAAATTATCCCCGAAGGCAACCTTTCTGTTTAACCCATGACGATGACCGCTGAATCCATTCAAACCGCCGCTGTCTTAGGTGCTGGCACTATGGGGGCAGGCATTGCCCAAGTTTTAGCCCAAGCTGGCATAGAAACGAGACTGTTTGATGTCACCCCAGAGTTGGCCGAAAAAGGCATGCACACCATTGAGGCAATGCTCCAAAAAGGGGTGGCCAAAGAGAAAATCACCGCCGAATCCGCCGCCAAGGTCATGAGCCTGCTTTCCCCGTGCAGTGATTTGGAGGTTACGGTCAGTGGAGTGGACTTGGTGATTGAAGCCATCCCAGAGAATGCTGAATTGAAAAAACAGGTGCTTCAGGAAAACGCCACTCATTTGACTCCTAACACGATTTACGCCTCCAATACTTCTTCCTTGTCCATTACGGACTTAGCGGAGGCAGCGCCCTACCCCGACCGTTATTTAGGGTTGCACTTTTTCAACCCGCCTCCGTTGATGAAGCTTTTAGAAGTGGTCCATGGAGAAAAAACTTCCTCGCAAACCATCGACTTGGCTTGTGACCTAGCTAAACGCCTCGGCAAGCATCCTATTGTCGTCAAGGATGTCCCTGGTTTTGCCTCTTCGCGTTTAGGTTTGGTCCTTGGTTTAGAAGCGATGCGCATGTTGGAGGAAGGCGTTGCCTCTGCCGAAGATATCGATGCCGCCATGACTTTGGGTTATCGTCACCCCATGGGCCCGCTGAAGTTAACCGATTGGGTTGGCTTAGACGTGCGCCTAGCTATTGCCGACCACCTCGCCAAAGAACTCAACGACCAGCGTTTTGCCGCCCCAGAAATCCTCCGCGACAAAGTTGCCCGCGGCGAACTCGGCAAAAAATCTGGCCAGGGTTTTTACGGCTGGGAAGACTAGAAACTCTTTTGGCGACTTTCGTCGAGGTTTAAAGTCCCAAACGCATTTCTAAGCCGTTGGAACAAGCTAACCCTTGGCCGCTGGCGGCGGGGCATCATAGGCTGGGTGAGAGATGGGTATACTTTGCAATTATGATGTCACCGATGTCACCGATGTCACAGTATCAAGAGCTTGAACAACACAAACCTATACTTCTAAAAGGTTTACCCGTGTCGCGTCGGCTAGATGCGATACGCACCATTTCTCCCAAATCCGAAGATGTTTCAGGGACTGAAATTAGAATTCGGCTGAGTGTTTGCGCCCCATGCGTTTTACCTGCCCTATGAGTAGCACAGTGACAAATCAATTGTCCCAAGAAACATCCCCAACCGTCGCGACGCTCGATGATCTTGCAAAGTTGGCAAACTACTCGCTCATGGACATTCTCAATTGCGATCCTGACGCGAAAGAAAATGGAGCCGACCACGCGCCGCGACAAGTCTTCACGGGCCACTATGTCCCGGTCAATCCCACGCCAATCAAAGACCCCGAGTACGTCGCGCACAGCAAAGACTTTTTTCGCGAACTTGGCTTCGCCGACAGCATGGCACAGTTGGATGACTTCGTCCGCATGTTCTCCGGCGACATATCGCACGTTCCTGAGCCGCTGCGCAAGGTCGGTTGGTCGTGTGGATACGCACTTTCCATTTTCGGCACTGAATACGTCCAGCAGTGCCCTTTCCAAACCGGTAACGGATACGGCGACGGTCGCGCAGTTTCCGTGCTTGAGGCCGTTATTAATGGTCGACGCTGGGAAATGCAGCTGAAAGGTGGTGGTCGGACGCCATACTGCCGCGGCGCGGACGGTCGCTCCGTCCTGCGGTCGAGTGTTCGCGAGTTCCTGGCACAGGAGCACATGCACGCGCTCGGAGTGCCAACGTCACGATCTCTGAGTTTGTACGTTTCGAAAACAGAGAAGGTCAAGCGGCCGTGGTACTCCGAGGGCTCGCGCTCGAAAGATCCTGACATGCTTATATCAGAGGCCGTTGCCATCTCGACACGCGTCGCACCGTCATTCATTCGGGTTGGCCAACTCGAACTCTTCAGTCGCCGCACCCGCAACAAGAAAAACCCGATAGCGATGGAGGAACTCCAAAAGATTGTGTTGCACTTAATCGATCGAGAGTACGGTGACGTTATCGACAAGGAACTAAGCACTGCCGAAAAAGTGGTGGCGCTCGCGCGCGAGTACCGCAGCCGCCTTACGTCGCTGGTGGCGAACTGGGTACGCGTCGGCTACTGCCAGGGCAACTTCAACAGCGACAACTGCGCGGTCGGTGGCTTCACACTTGACTACGGTCCATTCGGATTCTGCGAGGTGTTCAACCCGCACTACCAGCCATGGACGGGTGGCGGACATCACTTCTCGTTCTTGAACCAACCAGTGGCAGCGGAACACAACTTCCACATGTTTTGTACGGCCTTGTTGCCGTTACTGGCGTCGCATCAGGGATCTCTGCTACAGCTCGACGAGATTCGAAGTGGCTTTTCGGAAATGATGCAAGCGCAAATGGAAAAGATGTGGGCTGCCAAACTCGGACTCGGTACTTTTCACGCGGAGCTGTACAGTGAACTTGAAACGCTGATGGTGCAAACTCCTGTTGATTACACCATCTTCTTCCGTGAACTTTCGGGAGTACCTGACGACATTGGTCCACTCAAAAAAAGCTTCTACATGGACTTGAAGAGCGCCATGGCTTCAATGCACTCAACCTACGCGGCAGACCCTGAAGCCATGGACAAGCGCTGGTCCGAGTGGCTGACTAAATGGAAATCACTCATCGGCATTGCCAGCATGGACGCGGGGAACGCTACTGCACCGCGATCCCGTGAGGAGATCTCCAGGCAGATGAACCTGGTCAACCCAAAATACAGTTTGCGAGAATGGTTTGTTATGCCTGCGTATAAGCAAGCGGCGGCGGGGAACTACTCTCTAGTTCGAGAGCTACAGGAAGTCATGACAAAGCCATACGCCGAGCAGTCCAAGGAGATGGAGGAAAAATACTATAGGCTGAAGCCGTCAGAGTTCTTTGAGGTCGCTGGAGTGTCGCATTTGAGCTGCTCATCGTGATTTTTCAAAAAACCAACGCCCTCTTCATGGCCCATAAAAAAAACCGCCCAGCGCAAGGCTAGGCGGTCTGTTTGGCTCCTCGAACAGGGCTCGAACCTGTGACAAGCTGATTAACAGTCAGCTGCTCTACCAACTGAGCTATCGAGGAATTTAAGCGGAGAAGTATAGCCCGTCTTTGGGGGCCTGACTAGGATGCTTTCATGATGGGACCCAAGGTGGTATTGGTGGCGCCAGAGACTCCGGCCAATGTCGGTTTTGCCGCCCGCGCATGTGCCAATTTCGGGGTGCGCGAATGGTTTCAAGTGGGTGGCTGCGTTTTACACGGCTCCGAGGCGGAAAAAACAGGCGCTCCAGCTCGCCCGCAATGGGAAACCCTCCAGCGAGTGGATACCTTGGCCGACGCCCTTGCTGACACCACTCACGTAGTGGGTTTTACGGCACGGGCCGGAGAGCATCGGCAACCTCAATCCGCCCATCAGCTTTCTAAGTGGCGCCAAGCTTGGGGTGCCGACGCCCGCGTGGCTTTTGTATTCGGCCGTGAGTCGCGCGGGTTAGAGACCAGCGAAGTAGCGTTGTGCTCCAACCTGGTTTTCATTCCTACTCACGGGTTGAGCAGTATGAATTTGTCGCACGCTATAGCCGTGGCCCTATTCGCTTGGCAAGCCGGGGATGCCAGACTGGATACCTTGTTGCACGCACCCGACGGCGCCGAAGTCACCCCTTCTTGGGCGAGTCAAGATTCTCGTCAACGGCTCTTTTCAAAAGTGCAAGACTTAGTGCTGGAAAGTCAGTACCAAGACCGTCGTGATGAACTTGCGGACACTTTGCAGAGGCTTTCCTCCTTACCCTTAGAAGCGCGGGATGTGCGCGTTCTAGAAAGCCTTATTCGGCACGCACGCTGGAGCCAAGCACCGCGCTGAGGCTGGCAATGCGGGCAAGAAGTTCCTGGGGTCGGACGGGTTTTGCCAAATAATCATCCATGCCTGCTTTGAGGCAGAGTTCGCGGTCTTCGGCAAAAGCGTTGGCCGTCATCGCTAGGATTGGAGTATGGTTTTCCGAGTCTTTTTCCCAAGCGCGAAACCGTTCCGCGACTTCCACGCCATTCATGATGGGCATTCGCATGTCAAGCAAAATGAGGTCGTATTGAGTTTCCTTTGCCATCGCTAATGCAGCGGATCCATTGCTTGCCCATTGCACCGTATGTCCGGCCTTTTCCAAAACACGAATGGCCAATTTTCTGTTTACCGGATGATCTTCGGCAAGAAGAATGTGCAGGGGGGCGTCGGCGGAAGAGGAGTTCGATTCTTCTTTTGTTACCACGCTTTGCCCTCCCCATTCGTGAAGTAAATCACGGATTTGGTTTCTGTGAAGAGGTTTTTGAATGACAGCGTATTGATTACTCTGTGTTTCTCCTAATCCAGAACACAGAGCCACTTGGGGAGGGCTTGCCAAACTTTTGAACACACTGGGAAGCAAATCCTCTGCTTGCAAACCACCCAAGGTGGAGGCGCAAAACAAGTAGTCTAAACTTTGGCCGTCGGCTTCATGATTTTGAAGTACTAACTTTGCGGACGACGCATCTTGCACCACACTGCTGGGTACACCAAGAAATTCAAGACGGCGCTTGAGGGTCCACGCCGATGCCGCGTGGGGCTCCACAATCAAGGCCTTCTTTCCAAGGAGAGGGTGCCGACGCGCGGGTTCGGGGGCGTCGGCCATATCAAGGGGAAGCCAGAAGCGGAATTGACTTCCTTTTCCAGGTTGGCTTTCTACCTTAATGTCTCCACCCATGAGCGTAAGCAGTTGATGCACAATGGCCAATCCCAAACCGGTTCCGCCGAAGCGTCGAGTGGTGGAAGTGTTCCCTTGAGAAAACGCTTGGAACAAACGGCCCATTTCTTTTTCATTCATGCCCACGCCGGTGTCGGAAATTTCACAAACAAGAAGTTCTCCTTGCTCACCGCCCGTGGTGACGGTCATGACCACTTCCCCTTGATCCGTGAATTTCATCGCGTTGCCCAAGAGATTATTCACAACCTGACGGAGACGACCTGAGTCTCCCGTTGCTCGCGCGGGGAGTGCTGGGTCCAGTTCCAAGACAAGAGCTACTTGCTTTTGCTTGGCGGTTCCTGCGAACAAATCTGCTGTGCCTTCGAAGAGTCCAGGAAGGTCAAAGCCGACGGACTCCAATTCCATTCGGCCTGCTTCCATTTTGGACCAGTCCAAAACTTCATCCAAAATTCCCAAGAGGTTTTTTGCGCTGTCTCGGATGGTGCGCGCTAAATCATCTTGATCCGCGTTGAGCTCCGAATCCACTAAAAGGTCGGAGAGGCCCAGAATGCCATTCATGGGCGTGCGGATTTCATGGCTTAAATTGGCCAGGAAGTCCATTTTTGCCTGATCGGGGTTATCCGCCGACCGGAAGCGATTGTGCAGGTTCATTTTGGGGCATTTTGGGGGAGGAGTCTGCTTTTATCGGCAAGATTTCCTTCTACCCTGAAGCCCCAGGGACCCGCTTTTCCCCTTATTTTTTACCGGCCGCTGCGTAATCCAACAGGAGGCTCAGCCGGTCTCTCATCTCTTCGCGGGAAACAATCATGTCCAACTGCCCTTTTTCCAGGAGAAACTCAGAGCGCTGGAATCCTTCGGGCAAATCTTGGCGAATGGTGTTTTGAATCACGCGCGGGCCCGCAAAGCCGATGAGTGCCTGCGGTTCGCCAATCATGATGTCACACACGCTGGCAAACGAAGCCGTGACGCCGCCGGTGGTGGGGTTGGTCATGATGGATACGGAGAAGCCGCCGTTTTTACGGAAACGCTGCAAGACCGCACAAGTCTTGGCCATTTGCATGAGAGAGATGGCGCCTTCATGCATGCGCGCCCCGCCCGATGCCGAGAAGATGAAAACGGGGAGGCCTTTTTCCTGAGCGAGTTCCACCGTTCGCGTAATTTTTTCGCCGACTACTTCTCCCATGGATCCGCCCATAAAGGAAAAGTCAATGATGGCGATGGCAACGGCGTGTCCTTTGACCTCACAGAGGCCAGTCAGGCAGGCGTCGGCGTTGCCTGTTTTCTTTTGTGCCTTCTCAATTTTTTCTGAGTAGGGGATGCTGTCAACGAATTGAAGACGGTCTTGAGGTGCGAGGTCCGCAAAATATTCCTGGAAGGTGCCCGGATCCGCCGTGATCTCCATGCGTCGTTGCGCATTGAGGGTGTGATGGAATCCGCAGCTGGTGCAAATGTTTTGATTTGCAACCAACTCTTTGGTGTAGATCATGGTTCCGCAGGAGGAGCACTTGCTCCAAAGCCCGCCGGGCATGTCTTTCTTTTTGCGTCCGAGGCGCCAAGCCATGTTTCTATTTTAGCGGAAGGATGGCTTCAGCCATGTTTTCCGCCCCAAAAAGATAGGAGCCGGCCACGAGGACGTCGGCGCCGGCTTCCTTGCAGAGGACGGAGGTTTGTGCGTTGACCCCGCCGTCAATCTGGAGATCTCCCGTCCAGCCCCAGTCGCGGAGCTGGCGGACCTTACTGAGGGTTTCGGGCATAAAACTCTGGCCCCCGAAGCCCGCGTGAACCGTCATGACTAAAACCATGTCCAGCTCAGCGAGGTGTGGCCGGAGGGGCTCTACACCACAAGGCGGGTTGACGGCCACGCCGACGCGACAGCCGGTGGCCTTAAAAGCAGCCAGAGTTTCCTCAAAGTTGTCCTGGGCGGCTTCATAGTGAAAGGTGAGGATGTCGGCGCCGACGTCGGCGTACTTTTGCGCCCATTCGGCCGGGTTTTCAATCATCAAGTGGACGTCAAGCGGGATATTTGCCCTGCGTTTGATGTCCTTGATAATGGGGGGGCCGAAGGTGAGGTTGGGGACGAAATGGCCGTCCATGACATCGACATGGTGCCAGTCAGCGCCGGCCGCTTCCGCGCGGGCCAGTTCTTGCTCTAGGCGGGAGAAGTCACAGGCGAGAAGAGAGGGGGCGATGCGCACGGGAGGCATGCGGAAACTATACTTTTGCCGTGAGTTCGAATCTTCCACCTCTTCTGTTGGATTTCATGACCTGGGCTGGGAACAATCCAGCCAAAGGTGCCGTGGCCTGTCTGTTGGTGCTGGCCGTGGGGCTCTGGGTTTTGCGGCGCACGCTCAAAGTGTTTATTGGCCTTGTTTTGATCTTGGCTGTTTTGGTGATTGGCTCTTACTTTTTTGTGGGTGGCAAAGAAACCAATGCGTTCATTCGCGACGGCGCTCGCGACGGTTTAGATAAGGCCGAAGAACTACAAGAAGGACTTCGTGAAGAAATTCGCGAAGAATTGCTTAGGCCTGTAGAGCAGTAATTCCGGGCAAGGCTTTTCCTTCGAGCAATTCCAAAAACGCGCCACCTCCGGTAGAAATGTGCGTCATGCGGTCTTGTACTCCGTTTCGTTTAATAGCGGCTACGGAATCACCACCCCCGACAATACTGACGCAATTACTTTCTGCTAAAGCAAGTGCAATGGCCGACGTCCCGTGGCTAAAGGCATCCATTTCAAAAACACCCATGGGGCCATTCCAGACCACGGTGCCGGCGTTTCGAATGGCGGCGGTGTAGGCCTCGCGCGTGACCGGGCCAATGTCCAAGCCCATACGTTGCTCTGGAACATCACCATTGACAACTTTGACGTCCGTGTTTGGTTCAAAAGATTTGGCGGCAAGGTGATCTACGGGAAGAAGGATATCCACCCCATTTTGTTTGGCCTTTTCCCAAACTCGCTTGGCGGTTTCCACACGATCTTCTTCTACGAGTGATTTGCCGACGCCTTGGTTGAGCGCTTTCAAAAAAGTGTAGGCCATGCCGCCGCCAATTAAGATGGTGTTTACCTTTTCAATCAGGTTTTCCAGCAAGAGCATTTTGTCGGATACTTTGGCACCACCCACGATGGCTAAAACAGGTTTGGCCGGATTACCCATGGCTTTTTCAAAGGCTTTCAATTCCTTGTCTACCAAAAGACCCGCAACAGCGGGTTGAAGGCGCGCGGGTACGCCCACAGTGGAGGCATGGGAGCGGTGGCAAGTGCCGAAAGCATCTTGAACAAACACGTCGGCGTAGGAAGCAAGCTTTTCTGCCAGGCTCGCATCATTTTTTGTTTCCCCCGGTTCAAAGCGAAGGTTTTCAAGAAGAAGGACCTCCCCAGGTTTGCAAGCTGACGCCATGGCATCCGCTATTTCTCCAACGACTTCGGGGCATGCTTTGACCGCAATCTCTTCACCAAGGAGTTCCTGGAGGCGTGCGGCCACGGGAGCCATACGAAGTTCTTCCACAATTTCACCGCCGGGCCGGCCTAAATGCGAGGCGCAAATGACCGCCCCACCGGCGTTCAGGATGTGCTGAATCGTGGGCAGAGCCGCGGCAATGCGCGTGTCATCACCAATGACGCCGTCCTCCAGGGGGACATTGAAGTCCACGCGCACGAAGGCACGTTTTCCAGAAAAGTCAACGTCGGCGAGACCTTGTGTCATAACGCGTTCGTTAGAGGGCGCAGGAGCGCGCAATCAAATCACAAACGCGGTTGGAGTAACCCCACTCGTTGTCATACCAAGAAACCACTTTTACCATGTTGGCGCCAAGCACCATGGTGGATTGTGCATCAAAGATGGAGGAGTGTGGGTTGCCTAAGATGTCTGAGGAGACCAGTGGATCTTCACTGTATTCCAACACTCCTTTCATAGGGCCGTCGGCAGCGGCTTTTATGCAAGCGTTGACGTCTTCTACGGTTACTTTTTTGCCGAGCACCGCAACAAGGTCAACCACGGAGCCAACAGGAACAGGGACGCGCATACTCATGCCGTCTAGTTTTCCGTTGAGCGCAGGAAGAACTTTACCGACGGCTCGTGCGGCACCGGTGCTTGTAGGAATGATGTTGACGGCGGCCGCGCGTGCGCGACGAAGATCTCCGTGGGGAAGATCCAGAATGGATTGATCGTTGGTGTACGCGTGCACGGTGGTCATGAGACCGCGTTCGATTTCAAAAGAATCATGCAGAGCTTTGGCCAATGGCGCAAGACAGTTTGTGGTGCAACTGGCGTTGGACAAAATACGTTGGTCGGCGGTGAGTGAATCATCATTTACACCAAGAACGACCATGTTGTCAATTTCATCTTTGGGTGGCACCGTAAGGAGTACCTTCTTTGCACCGGCGTCTAAGTGCTTCGAGCATGCTTCGCGGGTTGCAAAAATTCCAGTGGCTTCCACAACAAAATCAATGCCGAGATTACCCCAAGGGAGTTGAGCGGGGTCACGCTCCGCCAAAGTCTTCACGGACTTACCGTTGACGAGCATTTCTCCCTCGCCGACTTCCACGGTGCCGTCAAAACGGCCACTCATGGAGTCATAGCGAAGAAGGTGCGCCAAAGTTTTGGCGTCCGTGAGATCGTTGATAGCGACGACTTCAAAGTTGTCGCTATTTTGCATGATGCGGAAAACATTCCGACCGATGCGGCCGAAACCGTTGATGGCAATACGAATGGCCATGGGATTATTTTGGGTTAGGGGAGGAAAAGCCCAGAATGGGGCTTCCCCAGAAGGGGGGAAGAAGAGATTCTAGAGCCGTGGACATCAACAAGGTAGCCTTGGCTTGCTCGGGAGGAGCAGACAGCACTTATCTCGCAAGAGAGATTTTGGCTGGCCGGATTTCCGCGCCGAAGGCTCGTGTTTGGGTGGTGGATCATGGCCATCGGGCTGGTTCCTTGGCCGACGCCCAAGAGGCGGTTGCGCTGTACGAGGAGATGGGTTTGCCCGCGGAGGTTCTGTCCGTGATTTCCGCTGACGCCACAGAAAACTCTTTGCGAAATGCGCGTTATCAGGCTTTCGAGCAGGCGGCTCAGGCACAAGGTGTAGGCGTGGTATTGTTAGCCCATCAGGCGGATGATGTGGCAGAAACGGTACTCTTGCGGATTTTACGGGGCACCGGGCTTCGCGGTTTGGCCGGAATCCCGAAAGAGCGTCAATTGGATTCCGGCTTATGGATTCGCCGTCCGCTTCTTGGGGTCCGTCGGCAGAAAATTCGCGAAGAACTGGTGGAGTCGGGGCAAAGATGGTTGGAGGATCCCACCAATGCTGACGTTTCCGTGGCGGCGCGGAATTGCCTTCGCCATGAAGTCATGCCAGCCTTGGCAAAAATTTCGACAGGGGACCCCGTTTTGGCTGTTTTGCGGTTAGCGGGTGAGGCGGGAGAGTGGAATGAGTGTCTCCAGGAACTTTTGGAGTCCGCAGGGCCTTGGAAGGATCTACCGTCCTATCTCCGACGCCAATCTCTTGCGCAAAGGCTTCGGAGTCTTGGAGAAACCGTCAGTCCCGCGCGGCTGGTGGATTTAGAGGGGGCGTTATTGCGAAAGGGATTTGCCAAGCCCACGGCAGACATCACGTGGAAAATCTAAGGGACCGGCCAGAAAGGTCGGCTGGGTCGGATTTCAATGTGGTTCCAAAGAGCAATGGTGTTGTCATCTACGTCAATGGCTAAGGACCCAGAAAGAGTTTCAAAGTCAAAATCTTCCGGAAGTGCAAGAGAGTTCGTTCCGTTGATAGTGATGTTGGCCTTTCCATCTTCGTGGACGGAAATTTCGAATTCAATCTTTTCCTTATGTGGAAAGCGAACGCCCCCGACTTGATCGTGAATTTTGAGGGCGGTCCCCGCATTGACATCGGTTTTGAACTTGACCAAATCAAATCTTGCGACATCTTCTTCTCGGTTATTCGGATTGGGTCCAAACAAAATAGCGGCCTTCGGGATTTGTCGAAGATTAAGTCCAAAATTTAAAAGCGCCCAGGATCCATCGACTTGCACGCTTCCCCGAATGTCGTAGGGGGGGGTCAAATCACGAAGGCTTTGAATATTCGTGAGCTCATAGCCGGGCCGAGCACGGCCTTCCGGATTATTGATGAGCATGCCGTCTTCTCCGAAGGTGACTAGATCTGTTGTGAGACTGGGTGTAATGTACTGGCGATTACTCTCTGGGCCTTTGGCGTAAGCATTCTGCCACATGCGAAGGTCGGCTTCCGAAAGATCGGCAGCCGTTGGTTCATCATCCGCATTTTGGGTCTTTTGGATATGCTCTTGAAGAGCGGCCACATTCATTTGAAGAACTTCCATGCCATGGGTTGCGAACAACATTGCCATGACAGGGAAACCGGCATCTAAGGCATCTCCACACGAAGTTTCGAGTTGAGAAATTGCAAGTTTCGTTGGCTCCACATAGTGCTTGAGGTAATCCTTTCCGCCATTTTCCTTGAGCCAAGCTTCCGCTTCTTCGGCCTCTTCTGTTTTCCCAGCCGGCCAAACTTTTTCCCAATGACGAATCATCCAATATACGCTGTCTGCCTCGCGTCCTTCCCCCGCATTGGAAAGCGCAAGTAATCGGTATGTCTCTGAATCCTGAGCTCTTTTCTCATCCGCTTGCTCCGCAGTAATTCTTGCTCGTTCATAATCGTCAGCAAGGATGTACCCACGACACCGCGCTTGGAGGACGTCGGCGAACTCAATTCCCATCATTTCTTGCTCTGCGTAGAGGGATTCATTGAACTTCCTCCAGCGCTTTTCAAAGGCATCCCAATCTTGCACGTCGGGATCGTTGATATCTTCCACGAAATATTGTTTCGCAATTTCAAAGGCGTAATACCGATCACCTTCACAGCCACGCTCCGCAAAATGCGCGAGGTATTTCAAATAAGCATCCTTGTACACCAATTTCCCGGCTTTTCGAACTTCTTTATAGTCATCATGAATACGGCCATCGTCGGTGTAAGCCACGCCATAAACCCGCCGGTCATTTTCTTCGTAGTTGAGTAAGAAGTAGACCAAAGCCCATCCATAGGGGTAGTAGTGCCCTTCATAAGACCAAGAGCCATCGGCCGCAGAGACATTTCTTGGGTGGGCAATGAGCTCCTCAAGGGAATGCCGATTCGGACTTCTCTCCAAATTGTACCAACTACGTAACCGTTGCGCGGCCGGCGCATTCTTCACAATGGTCCCGTCGGCTTTGATGACACAACCTTCAAAATAACAAGAAGTACCTTCATTCAACCAACAAGGGGGCTGGTGCCGACTCTTCGTCAGCAAGCTCATGAATTGATGACTCGCTTCATGGAACAGGGTTTTCCATAAAGAATCCATGGTGTACCCTTCTTCATCATATGAACGGTCATAGGCAACCACTGTTTTCAGGCCATCCACCCAATAACCGCCGACGCCTCGACTTGGCATGGAGCGCCCTAAAACTTTTAAGGTCATTCGGTCAAAGTCCGACCGCTTTCGCATGGCGTAAATTTTTGCCTTCGCTTTTTTCTTGTAGTCGTACACGGACCGATAAAACTCATTCACCTGATCCATTGCTGATGCGGCAGTCTCGGCAAACTCCCAGGAGATGTTCGTGTAAAGGTTGTAGTGTTGCGTCTTCCGCTCAAAGGGGTTTTCCCAATGCTCATGTTTCGCATTTTCTTTGGCCAACCATTTTGCGGATTTCCGACGGATACTAGCTGCGGCAAAGGCACCGCCCGATAATTCTTGGCCTGCTTTATCGGCTAGTTTTGCATAAGATTTGTCTAGTTTCTTGTCCGATGGATTCAGCGCCAAAAGCCGATCCATCAGATGGCCCGCAAGTCGGAAGTATTTTTTGCTACTCGCTTTTTTTGCAGCGTTAACGACGGAATTTTCCCACGTTTCCAAAATGAGATCGTCTTGATTCCAGCCTTCCCAAATGGTCTCTAAACCCGCCGAGTTTTTTAGTGCCTCGGTCGTCTTCCCCGTGTACTTTCGATTCCAAAAAGCCCACTTTCCCCAGCGTAATTGCCCAACTTCGTCTTCCGCTTCCTTTGCAATTTTCCGCATCAAATCATAGCCGTCCACAGAATAGGAGTGGCTTCCTAGAACTCGAAGTGCGGTTTCTCTTGCACCTGCAAGGTCACCGGAAACCAGCAAGCGGCGGGCGTCGGTGAACGGGTCCTCTTCTTCTAGAAAAAAGGACGGTGCAAGAGGCGTCGGTGATGTTGGCGCAGGGAGTGCGCTGAGCAACAGGGTTGTGAAAGTGAGAAGACAGAGGGTGAAGCGAAGCATGACTGTCTACACAGTCTATACCTCCCCAAACTGGCTAGCTTAAAGGTGAGAAGCTTCTCTTGCGGAGAGTTTCCCTTCACTTTGAGGCAAGATATGCCCGTAGCCACATGCTTCCGCCCAGTCATGGATGATCTCTAGAGGAACGGCCAAGCCCATGTGCGTGATGACTTGAGGCCGGTAGGAGCCGTGCGTGTAGATCTTGGCGAAAATACCAATCAATTCATGCGTGTCCTCAAGGAAAACGCCGCCGCCCGAGTTGCCGAAGTAGGCGGGGCTGGACACCATCCAATAAGGTTGGGAGTCCACATCCCATTGAGTGCGCGTGACCTCACCATGCGTGGCTTGAGAAGCTGTGCCAAGAGGACAACCGACCGTGTAGACCGGGTCAAAGGTTTTCACCTGTTTCGCCCGTTGACGGGGAGCCAATTGCGCAATTTTTCCAAGGTCCAAGTCAGTATTCAGACGAATCAAAGCCAAGTCGGCGGCAATGTTTTCTGCCACCATCCTGCCATCGATTTTGACAGATTCTCCCGAAGCCGTTTCAAGGAGGCAATCTACGGGGTTGCGGAGAACTTCTTCCATGGGGCCACTGCTCGCCAAGATATCCCGGACGACGTGGTAGCAAGAGAGGGCCAGATAGTGCGGGCCATCCTCATCCGTGCCTTGGTAGACCAAGACGGCACTGCCGACGGCATCCCCTCCGGAGAGCTGAAAAACGGGGCTTAGGATGTCCTGTCGCAGGCTTTCACGGATGGTTTCCGCCGACGTCGGCTCCATGCTGGCGGCATATGCTTGGAAGTTGCTTTCCAGACTGCCCATTTCCATGAGGCTACCCATTAATTGCTCTGCTTGAATGTCCATTTCTGATGACACCGCGCACAGTTCTACATTGACCTTGGCC
>JAPKBM010000068.1 GCA_026421205.1 Planctomycetota bacterium | reverse complement strand
GACTCCGAACTCATATTTTTCCAGAGGGGGGGGGAATTCTAAAAGAGTGGAGAAAAGCCCTTTTTTTTCTACCACAGGTCTCTCTACTCCCCCTAGACTCGTTGAAACAGTAGTTCCGCTACTTTCCCGCCCTTTGGGCAACCTCTATTGGAGAACGTTATGAGTGAAGTCCTTGTTGTGACCTCTAAAGTCAAACAATACATCAAAGATACGGCTGGCATGAATTGTGCAGGCGCTGTCCCCGGTGAATTGTCCAATCTTGTTCGTCAGATTTGCGATGCTGCCATCGCCAGTGCTGCAAAGGATCGTCGGAAGACGGTCAAAGACCGTGATGTTCAATTTCCTGTCGCGGATTCTGGCGACGATAGCTAACCCTTTTCTCGTGAAACGCGCAGGCTTCTTTGAGGTCGGCGCGTTTTGCTATTCTGCACTCCATCATGTTCTGCTTAGGAGGCCCTTTTTTCTTCTTGGCTGCCGTTCCATTTGCGCTCCAACCAGAGCCTCAAGAGCCAGCCCCCTCCATTCTCCTGCCGGAACGGACCACGGAACTCCCAGAGTGGGCCGCGGACAACGCCAAACGGAGAGACCCGGGCTTTGACCAATGGAGAACCGAAGTCCTCCATAGCAGTGCAAAGCCGGTAATACTGCCGTTCTTCCAAGCACTTTTGGAGGACTCGCCTCGTGTGGAGGCTTATGTGCACCCGTCTTTTACGGGTATTCAAGGAATTCGGCCTGCGGAACTAGAACTTCTCTTCGACGACGGAGCAATCCAAGTACATCGGGCTACGTCAAAATCTATCTTGGCCATGCAAGGACAGGCAACCGCGTCGGCGGCTCAGGGAATGTTGTCTTTTTATAAAGAGACCGATGACTTGCACCCTTCTTTGAAACTAACGCAAGTTTGGCTGCGAGGAGATAAACATTTTACGACGCGCGTGGTTCTTCATTTGTCTGCGCATCAGGGTGCCGCAATTTTACAAACGAATATGGAGTGGGACGTAGATTGGGTGATTGGTGCCTCAGACGATGACGTGGCCATTCAGGAAGTTCGCGTCTTGTTCTACGAAGAAATCCGAGGGTCGGGGCGAATCTTTGGTGATGTCACGGGGGCAACTTTGAGCGGCATTCCATTTTTCAAAGCCGAGATTCTTCGCGGCACCGGAGAGTATCAATACAAGACAGACCGATTGATTGGCAATTCGTTTATTGGCGCCCAAGGGATTGCCATTGGCGATGCGGATGGCGATGGCCGTGAAGATATTTACATTTGTCAACAAGGGGGGTTGCCGAATCGACTCTACACGCACAAAAAAGATGGAACCGTAATGGATTCCACAAAGTTTTCAAAGACAGGGTTTTTGGACAACACTCGATCCGCTTTGTTTGTTGATTTGGACAATGACAAGGATCAGGATTTAGCCTTTTCCGTTGGCGCAAATTTGCTCATTGCTTGGAATAACGGCAGTGGATTGTTCACTGACTTGACTCCGCTTAATGGGCCCGGATCCGAAGACATTTACTCAATTAGTAGCGCCGATGCCGATGGTGATGGAGACCTGGATCTCTATGCGGCGCGTTATGTCGCTAATGGTTTGATTGGTGGCGTTCCTACGCCATACCATGATGCCGACAATGGAGCATCTAATATTTTTTGGCGCAATGAAGGCAACCGCCAATTTATTGATGCAACCGAAGCGGCTGGATTTTCGATGAACAACGGGAAATTTAGCCTGGCATCACTTTGGGAAGATTTTGATGATGATGGAGATATGGACCTTTATGTGACGAATGATTTCGGGAAGAACAATTTTTTTATCAACGAAGGTGGAGTTTTTGTAGACCGTGCCACAGAACTTCATGCAGAGGACTTGGCTGCCGGCATGGGGATTACGGTGGCGGATACCGACCTCGACGGGGATCTTGATCTGTACGTGAGCAATATGTTTAGTGCTGCTGGTCAACGTATTGTTCCGCAGTCGGCTAAATTCATGTCAGGTGAGAATCAAGATGTTCATAAGCATTATGAGCGTCATGCACGCGGGAACTCCCTGATGATTCGCAATGAGGATGGCACGTATTCCGATGTCACGATGGACGCCAGGGTTGCTGTTGGTGGTTGGGCATGGGGCGCCCGATTTATGGACATTAACAACGATGGCCTTGAGGATATTTATGTTCCGAATGGTTTTGTAACGAATAAAGATCCGGATGATTTGTGAAGTTTCTTTTGGCGACGCGTGACGTCGCAGTCTCCCAACAACGCAATACCCACGGATGATTACAAAAATGCTTGGTCTTCCATTCAAAATCTCGTGGTGAATGAGGGAGCTTCTTGGAGTGGACGAGAGCCGAATCGTGTATTTTTGAATTGCGGAGAAAATCGTTTCGCCGATATCTCGTCCTTAAGCACGGCAGATTACAAGGGGGACGGACGCGCAGTGGCTACTTTAGATTGGGATGGAGACGGCCGATTAGATATTGTCCTCAAAAGCCGCACGGCCCCACGCGTTCGTTTGTTGCGGAACCTCGCAGACTCATCGGCGAATGCTTTGACGGTGAAACTTGTGGGCACTGAAAGTAATCGAGATGCAATTGGGGCGACGGTCTTCTTGGAGGTCGGCGGGCGGAAACTTCGGCAAACGGTGCGCGCCGGTGAAGGTTATCTTGCACAATCTTCCAAGCGTTTGCACTTTGGTTTAGCTCAGTCAACCGAAGTGGGTCTGCTAAAGGTTCGCTGGCCAAGCGGCAAGACGCAGCAATGGTTGGGCGTATCCGCAGGGCAGTTTATAAAAATTGTAGAAGGGGAAGAGGCGTTGCAAGTGATTCCTCGTCCAAGTCAGATAGCTTTTACTCAAGCAAATCCAGTTGACATCCAACCAGATGGAAAAATGCCCGTTCGAATTCCACTGATTGAGCGCATTCCGATGGCCCCCGTATTGCTTCCTGCCTTTGACAACCCTTCCCGCCGCGTTGCTGATTTGGCTGGATATCCCGTGCTTATTAACCTTTGGGGGATGACTTGCGCCACTTGCCTCAAGGAATTAGCTTCGTTTCAAAAGAACAAAAAGAAGTTGGAAAAAGTTGGATTGAAGATAATCACTTTAAATACGGATGCGGAGGACCAGCGTGGCAAGGTGATCGAGATGATTTCAAAGTTTGGATTTTCTGATGGCGCCGGATATACCGACGCTTCTTTCATGTCTGTATTGGAGATTTTTTTGGGAGAAGTGATTGGGCAATACAAGGGCACACCCTTGCCAACGAGTTTACTCTTGGACCCAAATGGAAATCTTGTTGCCATTTACCAAGGTAAAGTGCCGATGAAAATGTTACTCCGAGACGCCGGCATGGCAAAAACGTTAGACCCTCGCCTTACTTCACTTTCGCAATTTTCTTTTGGACTGCGTTTAATCCAGCGCCAAAGGGACTTTGCCGGGATGGCGCAGCTCTTTGCTGGAATTGGTAACAAAGCTTTGGAGATGTACTACCAGAACTTAGTTCCACCGAGCTCGGGCCACTAGCGCGTGGGTAAGCCATTTCCCAAAGGGCGCACTGGGGTCGTCTATGAGTGCTTGAAGGAAGATAGGGTCTCCGGGCTTAAGATCAAAGGGGAGTAAAACAGTTTGCGTAAGATTCCCGAGCGCATCGGTTTTCCCTGCGGAAAGGACCTGGTCAATTGAGGGACTGATGGCGCGGCCACCGGTGTACTCCATGCATCCAGCATGACGGCCCAAGATGAGGGTCACGTCGGCGGTAGGCGTTACCCCTTGAAGACTGAGCTGAATGGTGCCCCTTGGGATGGGGGGACCGATGGCTTGCAATGCGAAAGACCCGTGACCTAGGTCCCTCCAGTCAGCGCCAGCTTCCGCAAGACGCAGAGCAACGGATGTCTTTTGAAGATCCAAATTGGCAGCAAGCACTGCTTGGGCTACCTTGGGATTTGGGTTATTGAAGTACAGCCCGCCTTCAAGGGAAAACGCTCCCTGAGGGATGGGTGCGTTGAGGGAAGTTTCTCTCCAACGAGAGACGCGCGCCACAATTCGGTACCGATGACCAGGCTGGAGTCGCCACATAACAGGACGCGCAATGCGGTCATTGTCTCCACGGTTTTGAAGTTTGACTTGTCCCCCAAGAAGGAGATGAGCTTGTGCTGGTTGCGTGATGTCCCAGATGAATGCATTGGGCTCCTCCTGGTTGCGCGCCATGGGTGCTCCATCCAGCCAGATTTCCACGACTTCTAAGGGATTTACGCCTGGATCCACCTCGATTTCAATGCCAACAAACCAATCTTTTTCTGTTGTCGTTTTCATATCCGGCAAAGGAATCGCTTGCCTTGCCTGAGCCAGCCCGACCCCAGTCGTTTGAAGCGTGGGAGAAACCGGGGGTTGCGGTGCTAGCGACAGTCCTTGTAGATGGACGACACCCTCTCTCTCAAGGGTGAGCGTGCGGTTGTTGCCAAGATTGGCGAGCCGTAAATTGGAAAGTACTGGATTAACTCGTGCGTCGACGCGGTGAAATCCCTCAGACGGAATAGATGGGAAATCCGCAAAGAGATCAAAGCGAATATCTTTCGTCGTTTCCGTAATCCCGAAGTGATTTGGAAAGGCAAACGTTACATCGTATTCGTTTTGATTGATATATCCTCCAGAACTGGAAACGGTTCGGACCCATCGAGCTGATGTTGATTGGTTGCGCGGAACACACTCAATGACGGTTCCATATTCTGTTTCTAATCCTCGCGGAACACCTGGACTTCCTTTGACTGCCCGCACTCTCAATTGCCGACGTTCACGACTCGGCGTGTCTTCTTGGTAGGTTGTATTTTCAAAAAGCCAAGTGCCATAGGCGCCATTGGCCAAGAAAAGATCGGAATCTCCATCACGGTCCCAGTCAGCCCATCCGGGCACGCCACCGGTTGTGAATTGAGCTGGAATCGGGTTAGGGACGATGCGAAATCCAGAGCCACCCTGTGCTGCAATATTTTCTCGAATGATATCGAGACCGATGAAATCTTCGTCTCCATCTAAGTCGAAGTCACACACACCAATGCCAAAGCTGGCGCCCGCCGTATGGTTCTCTATGAGTGACTCCAGGGTTTCTTCAAACGTTCCATCCCCTTGATTCCTCCAGATCCGAAACCCTCGGCCGGAGGTGTAGTTTTGCAAGAGATCAAAGTCTCCGTCTAAATCGTAATCCGTTAAAACGGAGCCTTCATCAATCACGCCTCGTTTTCGAATGCCGGATACTCCGGATTTCAGCCATTCAAAGAGTGGCTGACCGAATGCTGATTGATTAAGGTAAAGGTGGCCATTGGAAAAGAGATCTAAATCACCATCATGGTCAAGGTCTAAAAACTGAGCACCTTCAGGGTTGGAAGCTCCTGACGGAATAGAGACACCGAAGCCCGGACCATCTTCAAAGAAAGCGGTCTGCCCTTGGGGGCCGACGGGGCCAAGGTTTTGCAAAAACCGATTATCAATACTTCCTTTACTTGCTTGATAGGTAGGAAAGAATAAATCCAAATCTCCGTCGGCATCCACATCTCCCCAGAGGGCTGTTTCCGCAAGCGCGCCGCAAGGTTGCCAGTTCAATAAGGTTGGGTCTCCGGCGATGTCGTGAAATAGGCTTCCCCCTTCATTTCGTAATAGATGAAGGCAGGAATCACCCCCTCCTTTGCGAGGTTCCGTCACGATGTCAGGGAGTCCATCGGCGTTGAAATCACCGAATGCTGCTCCATAACGCACCGAGGCTGCAGGAAGTACGGAATCCAAGTCATTGGCAAAAGACCAATTTTGGCCCCCCTCATTTTTCCAGAGATGGCCGGAAGAGAAAGCAAAGACGTCTACCCACCCATCCGCATTCCAATCACCAAGGGACATACCGACGGCTTCTCCGAAATCAAAGCCTTGAGGGAAGGCGGAACTGGTCCATAATTGAAATGGCGCAGTCTCCGGTTGCGGTATGGGAGGTGCGGTGGGTTGCTGGGGAGTTGGAATTGCGCAAAGGAGGGCCAAAATCATTCCTTAAGACTACCCGAAAAGTCTTATTGCGGCTCT
>JAPKBM010000067.1 GCA_026421205.1 Planctomycetota bacterium | reverse complement strand
TGGGCCCGCACAAACGACCCATACTTTTGAGGAGGAGCCGGGTTCGCAAGAAAAAACGCCGGCTGTGGCCACCGTGGATCCGTCGGAATATCTATTACCCGGTGAGGGTCCCGTTCAAGTCGAGTTGCGTTATTTGGGTGGCCAGCAGGAAGAGCGAATTGCCCCCAAGCAAGGAGGACGGTTGGAGGGTTTTGTGAAGACACCCGCGCAAGAACCTTTGGCCGGGGCGCGGCTTGTGATTGTGGGCGGTCCGCAAGATGGGTGGAGCGCGGTGACTCGGGGGGACGGTTCTTTCTTATTCCCCGACATTCTTCCCGGCGCACACTTTTTTCAGCTGGAACATAAGTCAATGAAGGCCTTGCGTGTTCATCGAGTGAAACCCATCGGCACTACGCGGCGGAGTTTTATTTTGGGCCCGCCGATTTCATTTTCGGTTTTAGTGCGGGATTCAAAAAATGAAGCGCTTCCTGGTGCCCAAGTTTTCGTGGATGGTGGCTTGCAACAAGAAGAAACCGATGAGGATGGCCGCGTTTGGTTTCACGGGGTAGCGTCTGGTCCTCGCGTTTTGATTGGCGTGCGTGCCGATGGCCTGGTGCCGGTGCGGCAAGAGTTGAACCTATATGCATCTCCGCAAAAAGATGTGGAACTTCCACCATTAAGAAAGGGTGGGGTGTTGCGTGGCCATGTGAAGTCTTGGCCCGGCAGCCCCCTTCCGGTGATTACGGTTGCACCGCGCACTGCAGCGATTCAGCCATATCAGGTTATTTGGGAAACATGGCAGGCCGTGGAGGTTTCTTCCGACGGGCATTTTTTGCTGAAGGATTTGCCAACGAACCAGTTGATGGATGTTCGTGTTTTTCATCCCGGTGGGGTTGGCGAACCTCGTGTACGCGCCGTTCGTCCAGACCCTCGCACAAGCACCACAATTTCTTTTATTGTTAAACAGGGCGTTGGGAAAGTTGCGGGAAAAGTAAAAGACGCCGACGGATTCTTTCTCCGCGGTGCCCAGGTTGTGTTGGAGTCCGCCAATCCGGTTGCGTTGTTGAAAACGTTGTATCCCGCCTTGTCGCATGCTCCATCCTTATCTCGACTACCGATGCCCGCCGCTTTACGTCGGGAAGTTTCCACGAATTCCAACGGTGCTTTTACTTTTGCGGTGGGGGATCATCCCAAAGGGACAGGGGCTTTGGTTTTGACGGTGACAGCACCTGGGCATCAACCTTTTCGACAGTCCATCAAACGCGCGTATGAGAAGTTGGAAATCCAGCTTTGGCCCGAAAACCGTGCTGCTTCTCTGCAATTGGATTTTGGGAAGACGTTGGATTTACCGCCGGTGGAGTGGTTCTTGGATGGCGCGTCGGCCAAGGCCACGAAGGCCCTGCAGTTGGACGCTTTGTTGGCGGGATATTACGAAGTGACGGTGCGTCGTGGAGATTTGGTGCTGATTCATGAGCCAGAATTCTCCATTGGCCGACGAACCCACGTAAAATGGGACAATGCGGCAACTCCAACTCGGTGAAGACCTTTCTGTCGACGATTTACTTGCGGTAGCTCGTGGGGAGTCGGTGCGCATTAAATTTGGCCGCGATGCTTTGCGGCGGGTCAAGGAATCCCGAGCTACGGTTGAGTCCATTGTGAAGGCAGGCCGACCGGTCTACGGCGTGAATACGGGTTTCGGCGCCTTGGCGAAAGAGAAAATTGATGCGCAAGATTCTGGTACGTTGCAAAAAAATCTCTTGTTGTCTCATGCGGCCGGGTGCGGATCAGATTTGTCGGCCAATGAAAAGCGTTTAGCACTCTTGTTACGCATGCATTCTTTGTGTCGCGGCGTCAGTGGTGTTCGCCCTGCAGTGATTCGATGGATGATGAAGCTGTTTCAAAGTGGATGGCTGCCACGCGTTCCGGAAAAAGGAAGCGTGGGGGCTTGTGGTGATTTGGCGCCGCTTGCGCACTTGGCTTTGCCTTTGATTGGAGTGGGAGAACTCATTTCACCCGATGGCAAGCAGATGTCGTCGGCACGTGCTTTGAAAAAAATTGGCTTGGCGCCAATCGAGTTGGCGGCCAAAGAGGGTTTGGCTCTCATCAATGGCGTTCAAGTGAGCAATGCCATTGGACTATGCGCATGGGCACGAATGCGAGTGTTGTCGGAAAGCGCCGATGTGATCGGCGCACTCTCGGTTGAGGCAGTCCAGGGAAGCCATCGGCCGTTTGATGCGCGGGTGACAAAGGTCCGGCCTCATCCGGGCGCTAAGGAAACATCGGCAAATTTACGTCGGTTGTTAAAGGGCTCTGAGGTGGCGAAGGCGCACAAAGATTGTGACCGCGTACAAGATCCGTACTCGTTTCGTTGTATGCCGCAGGTTCATGGTGCCGCAAAAGACGCCTTGGCGGTCTTGGAGAAAGCGCTTGTGATTGAGGCGAATTCCGCCACGGACAATCCCATTATATTTTCCGGACAAGGAGATTCCATTTCTGCTGGTAACTTCCATGGTCAACCCATTGCAATGCCAATGGACGCGGCGGTCAATGCGTGTTGTGCGTGGGGGAACATTTCAGAGCGCCGGGTGGCCACGTTGATTCATCCGGCGATGTCCGGGCTCCCTGCTTTTTTAACGCCAGCGCCGGGTTTGAATTCAGGGCTGATGATTCCGCAAGTGGTTGCTGCCGCATTGGTCAGCGAAAATAAAATCTTGGCGCATCCAGCAAGCGCAGATTCGGTGACGACCAGCGCGGATCAAGAAGATCATGTCTCCATGGCGAATTCCGCGGCAAGGAAATTGCGCGAGGCCGTGACGAATACCGAACGTGTATTAGCCATTGAGTGGCATGCGGCATGTCAAGCGCGCGAGTTTAACCGTGGCGTTAATGCAGGCGTGGGGGCAGAAGCGGCTTATGCTTGCCTGCGCCGGAGTATTCCCCCTTTGAAGAAGGACCGATATATGGGGCCGGAGTTGGATCGGGCGCATGCATTGTTGGCGAGTGGTTGCCTTACACTTAGGCGTCTGGATGTCAGGACGTCAAACGTTGCACACCAGAAGTGACCCCGTTGGAAAGCTGTACGCATTCCGCATAAGTTGTTAACCCAAGAGCATTGGGTCGGACCAAAGACTGGAATGAGGTGAAGTGGCCGGCGGTGGAAAAATCAAAACAGACAATCCGGGGATTGGCTAATTCTGAAAATATGCCCGGTCAACCAGGGAGAGGGGTAGATCCCAAGTTGAAAGACCAAACATAATGCACGGCTTCCCTAGAGTTTTTCAAGAAAGCAGTCCTGGTTGTCGAGTCAAAGGAATTGAGTGAGGTTGTACACCTGAAATTCTCCGCAGCATATTTTTGTTTACTCATAGGGATGGCGCTCTAATTAAGCGCCGGGTACTTCAGGAAATCCTAGCCTGATATGCAACCGCAATTAGAAAAATCAATAAAATTACCACCGAGACAGATCACCTTCGAACAGGGAGTGATCAGATAGCGGGTGCGCTAAATTATCATCCTCGAGCATTAGTAATTGATCATAACTTAATGGTGGACTGGTCATCTTAGTGAAAACTTCTTTTGCCAAAAACTTCATAAGCCACATAGGCAAATGGAGCACGTATTTTAGTTTGAAATTAGCGCGAGAAATGTCTTGGAAAAGACACGTGTAAGAGTATTTTTCTGGACCACCCGCATCGACCACCTCGTGGTCACCAGACTCTATCGCGTTCACAATGGCTTCCGATAAGTCCGTAACACACAATGGCTGGCAAAGTGAATCGCCTGAGCCCGGAAGCGCAACAAATGGAAGCCAACTAAACTGCTGAACGATCGTTGCTACGAAGTCTTTCCGACAGCCAGGGTAGTCCTTCGCCACACGACTAAAGAAAAGTAATGAGGGGCGAAAGATCGTCCATGCCAAGCCACTAGATTTCACAATCGATTCTGCCTTCCATTTCGATTGATGATACACCGACTGTGATTGACTATTCGTTCCGGCAGCGGAAACATAAATTATTTTTCTCACGCCAGAATCAGCGCACGCCTCAGCCAAGCACCGACTTCCTTCAATGACCACTCGTTGATGGGTGATCCCTTTTTTAGGGCACTCTGTTAATAGCCCCACTAAATGAATGACTGTGTCGCAACCTTCTAGGGTGTCGCGTAAAGCATCTTTGTCGCATATGTCTGCAAATCGCCAGGTCACGTTTCCCTTTTCATTTGCCTCGCTTGCGGTGTTGGCCGAATGCCCTAAAGCAATCACCTCTAAAGGTTTCTTTGACAATACTTCAAGCACTGATGCTCCGAGGAAGCCTGACGCCCCAGTCACCAAAACGCGATGTTTAAGCTTCACTGTTTACACGGTACCACGAGGGAGCACCTCGACGCCTCCAAGTTGCAATACTACGTTTGTCACCCTTGTAGTAAGCTCTATAAGCGCGGACAGGGTTGTTCTGGAACCGATAACGGTCAGGCATGCACTGCGTAAAAGGGGTAAGACCGATATCTTCAAAACGATACTCGGCGCAAGAATTAACCACTTCGATGGATTTGTGATTAATAAGTTTCTCATAACGAAACTTGTATTCTTCATTTAGATGAATCGACAGCTGCACCAGCCAAGAGAAATTGGAGAATGACGCATTTGCCCATTTTACGCATGGGTGAGCTATGTGGGTAGGTCTATAGGGGGCATTCTCGCCGCGCATATGAAGGACCGAGCAAAGAATTTGTGCGCTCTCTAGCACCATCTTTACGACGTGCTTATCGCAATGGTACGCAGCACATTTCTCTGGATTTCGGTCCAAGATGAAGATATTCATCATGCATGATTACGGAGCATAAGTTCTTTTGGATGTGGCGCAAAATAGATTTGGCCCATCAAATAATCAACTTGGTGTACACGCACGCAAAACGTGATTAGATTTAGGGGTACCAGAAGTGGAAGGTGCCCCTTTTTGAAATCCTCTATAGAGCGCAAAATCTCTTGTTTTTCCACGGAGGAAAGCAGGCTTTTCAAATGCCCCAAGGCATGCTGCATTACATTCACATGCGCCTTTGGTGTCGGCTTTGTCCGCAAAGTCTCACTGAAAACCAATTCATACTCTTCAAAGACAGTAGAGTCTTCATCCGTGCCTAGGCTGGCCACGATTCTGCCAAGCCGGCGGTAACCAGGCTCAGAGTGAGACAGTAATAACAGTTTGTGGGCCGTATGGAATTCGACGAGTGATCCCCTGTTCAGGCCTGACTCTATTAGCCCATGCCAACAACTTCTTGCGAAGATACGCCCGATAAAGTTTTCGCGGATGGGGCCGTCATTCAGCCGACCTTCGTCTTCGATGGGCAAGTTAGGCCATAATCTCATGAGTTCCGCCGCAAAAAACCCAACGCCATCCTTGCGGACAGCAACGTCTTCACGATAAACCTTCAACCGACCTGTACCACAGGTTGGCGAAGATTTCTTCAAGACAAATCCGTCCAACTGTTCCGTCTGTAATTTAGCTATCGTACTTCGTGAGAAACGGAGCATCGCTGAAGTAAAGTTTTCTCCTGTGGAAGGCGCGATTAACTGGAGCTCGGAATCCGTTTCGACAATTCGAATAGCGGGACGCGGAGTACCCATGCCAATTTCGACTTCAGGGCAGACAGACACAAACTCAACCCACGGCGCTAATTCGTCAGAAACGAATCGGCTACGTGCGTGTCCGCCATCATAGCGCACAAGATCTCCGAGCAAACATTGGGAAACTCCCAAACGAATTGGGCGGTCAAAGGATTGCCAGCTGTATGAAGGAAACATCGTTCTATTTAGCATCTAGGAGTAATGCGGTTATTTTTAGTTTGAAGAAACAATCGAAGATGCCAATTGATGAACTTCGTGGAGCGAGGCATTATTTTTTTCGAGGAAACTATGGCTCGTAGATGAAGACTGCAGGGCCGGGCCACCAATAATGCATCGGACGCCTTTCTCTTGAAGAGTGTTAGAGAGATTTTCAAGTGCCACGTTGATTGCGTACATGTCTGATTGATGGACAACACTCACCCAAACCAATTTAGCGTCAAATTCTTCAACTGTTTCAAGGATACTCGTTATCGGAGTATTACCCCCTAGGTTCATTGTTCGCATGCCGGTACTTGCAATAATAGTTTCAGCTAGAAGGCTTGAGGTGTAAGATGGATCTGGCGCTAGCGTACCACCGATAGCAATGGGCATATTGTCCAC
>JAPKBM010000066.1 GCA_026421205.1 Planctomycetota bacterium | reverse complement strand
TTGAAAGTCAACTTAGAGACGACTAACAAGCGAGAAGCCAATAGGCTCGCCCCGGTAAAGTATGACGAGATACTCAGATCCTCGACTGTTGATGGAGTATTCAATGACCTGGTTGCTTTGCTCGGCAGACTGCCGCGGGATGAATCGAAAAAGAAGCGCGCCGAACTCCGCGCGCGTTTAAACGTCGCGTGCCGCGATGAACTTCCTTCTATGACATCGCTCTGGAAAAGATGGTCCGATTTGCCTTCCACTATGAATCGAGCGACCGCTGTTGATGACGAAGCCAGATGGAAACGATGGACGGATTTTCTGTGCGAATGGGATATGGATGATGCGCGCTTAGATCAAATCGACGAGCGCATCGCCAACGAGTTCGCAATCCATCTCGACCGGCAAGAATTGACCCGACATTCCAAATTACGAATCCTGGCACTACTCAAAAATGTCTTCGCGCGATTTGCGGATGACTACGGGTTAGCGATGAATCCATTTTCTACAGCGTCTTCAAAGCTGTCCAACCATCAGGCTGATGCGACCGAGGGCCTGCCCGACAAGCGTGAACCCTTTTCTCCGGAAGACATTGCCAAAGTTCTCGGTGTGCTGGACCCAAAGGTAGTTAATCCCGACCTCATACTCCCGCCCATTGCCCGGCGAAACCGGCGGGAGTACTTTGCGCTCAACCTCATCATGCTAGGCACAGGGCTGCGGCTGAAAGATGCGGTCTTCCTCCAGCACAAACAAATCAAAGGCGACATCATCGAAACGTCCCCCTTTAAAACGCGTTGGCGAGGAACCAAAATTGTTCGAGTACCAATTCCGCAATGGGTGAAATCCGCCATCAAACAATACTGCGCCCCGACAAAAGATGGGCGCCTAATGCCGGGCCTGAAAACTGAGTACGATAAGTCCCGCCAGGATTTTTCCAAGAGCCTCGGCACCCTGCTCACCCGTTTGGGAATCGAAACCACCGGCAAACCCGTCGAAGGCCGCGCGCGCGCCGTGGCCATCAAAGGCTGGCACTCCTTTCGCCACACCTACGACTCGCTGATGCAGCAGGCTGTGGCAAACCCGATGCTGGTCCAAAAAGCAATGGGGCACGCGTCACTGTCGCAAACATTCGACTACACACACGCCAACATGGGCGAGTTGGCAATTGCGGCGGAGGCACTGAATCCGTTGACGGTAAAATAAATGAGTCACAAGATAGAATGGCTGGATGAAGGAGACATCGTCGTTGACTGTGTGACGCCCAATGAGGACACCCTTCGGGTTGTTTTCGGCGACGGGCGTGTGTTCTTGCTGCACTGCGTTGTGCCTATCTTAGGAGGAGACTCGTGGAACCACGGGCGAATAAAAGCAGTTTGCAAATCCGTCTTGGCTGCCAATTGCTATTTAGTTCCGGCGCCCTCGACAAAGTGGGGGCGGAAAATCCACAAACTAGTAACCGCAGCTCAGGCGGCAACCGGAGAGAATGGTGATGATGCATCCGACGAACTAGCGGAATTGACTGTGATGAGTTTCGCCACTATGGAGCGAGCGGACAGCCTTGGTCGCCATGACACGGTTAAATCCCCATGGCTTGCATTAATCGAATCCGGCGGTGGTTATACAATCACCGTCGGCATCCGTAACATCACTCCATCCCAAATGACCGGCGAAGAGCTTTCGATGCGCGCACAAGAATCTTCAGTAAAGGAAATCAAAAAAGTTGGTAAACAAATTGCCTCGGCAACAAAAAAAATATCTCAGTCAGAATCTCGTATCTCAAAGCAAGCGAAGGGCGTTCGTGAACGAGAAAACGCCTTATCTGATTACATAGCCCTCGGAGCAACCCTTGAGGGAGTCCAAAAGCAAGCGTTCACAAAAAAGACCAGAAGCTTTCTGCAAGAAGCCGCGCGCAAAATCCTGGCTGACCCCGCCATGGATAGGTTCCTGCACGCGAACAAGTTTCCCCAAAAGTATGAGGGCAGGCGAACGCTCATTTACGATTTATTGCGCGCCGAGTGCGGTCATGCAAAGAAAATAGACATCGCCAAGAAATGGAGGGTTGGACAGCGCACACTCCATAGATGGATCGTTCCTTTGAAAAAAACTGCGGCATTTATATCTTTTACCACTACCATAAAAAATCTGGTCACTTTTAAGAACCCCGACAGATAGCATTCCAGAAGTGTCCAGATTAGGCGATTCCCCTTCATAAATGTCCATGAAATGTCACCCCCGCGCTAGGGGTGACATTGTTGTTTCAACTCTGGTTTATAAGGCAATCGCGCATGCTACAGAGGGTGACATTCTCCCGAACCTGTTCTAATGGAGGCAATTGCTGCCGCCCGCACAGAATGCTCTGTGCGAACCATAAAGGCATAGATATGAACAGTAATCAGAGGAAAGCCGTAGATGGCATTTTAGACAACAAAGTCCCTTCTACATTGGTAAAAACTGTGGCCGAGGTGGCGCAGGGGAAACAAAAGTACGACCCATATGAAGGGCGGGTTAAACCGCTCTTGTACAATATGAATGAAGCGGCCCGGCAATTGGGGTGCAGTCGCAGTCGTTTCTGGGGATTGCGGAAGGAGGGCGTTGTTCCGACTGTCGAAGTTGGAGGGACGACTTTCGTTCGGAGGGAAGACCTAGAGCGGATTGTTCAAGAGTCGCTCATGCATGGCATCAACGAAGGAGGCGACAATGAGTAAAAGAGCAATTGCGAGTCCGGAGCCGGATGACAACAACCCGGAGCTGAACGCAAACGTTCCGGATGAAGCGTCGCCCTCGCCCACGACACCAGTGGACGAAGTGGCGACCCATTCCGCAAAGCAAGGTGGGTATGATTGGGAAAGTATGATCCTGCCCGATGATGGGGCGGGAGATATCCGAACCACCGAAGTGCCGGGGGTTCCTCGTTTGTCACGGCCGCCGAACACACAGTTCTTCAGAACACGGAAAGAGTTGTCGGGTGTCATTTACACACTCGATACCGACTACGATGGAGAACGAACCGTGTATCTGGTTGCACCCAACGTAGCCGCACAGTTGCCGGACGAATCAGCCATCAAACCCAAACGTGCCGTTACGTGTATCACCAGAGAAGGAGGCTTGCATGTCTGGCTGATCTCGTCGGGCGGAACGGACACATGGACACAGTCGGCAAACAAAGCGACGGACCTTGCGCAATCAAAATGGGTTCGGGCCACCAGCTCGCGGTCCCTGGGCGAATATCGCTGTGTCACTGCGGAAGCAATTCAGGAAGAACCCAAATGGCCGGAGGAAACATTTCTCCAGACATTGAGCCGGGCCTTTGACGGGCGGGTCATCGACACGCTGAACCACTCCATCATCAAGCAATTAAAAGGATTGGAGTAGACAAAAACGGGGGGAGCATGCTCCCCCCAATTTGGGGATTTCCATGTTTGAAAAATATGATGCCCTTGTGTGTCTCGACTTCGAGTTCAGGCACGATGACGGAGAACCGGCGCCCCAAGAAGTAGCCTGTTGTGTCGCGCATGATCTGCAATCTGACAACCGATGGCGCCTAACCGGTGAAGAGTGTCGCCGCCTGAAGAACGCCCCTTATCCGACCGGTCCGAATGCCCTTTTCATTTGTTGGAATGCTGTAGCCGAACTGTCATGTCACGCTGCATTGAGTTGGAAGCTGCCGGCTCATGTGCTGGATCTAATGGTATGCCACAGGGCCATAACCAACGGGTTTGGCGTAAAGACAAACTTGGTCGCCGGGCTGAATCATTATGGGCTTAAGCATCTTGCCGCGAATGAAAAGGAGGAACTGCGGGCTTTAGCCATGCAGGGCGGGCCATATTCGATGAGTGAGATGCAAGCCTTGCTGGAATACTGCGAGACAGACGTCATCGCCCTGGCCGAACTCCTCCCGAAAATGGCGCCACTCATCCTCACGCTCCCAAACGGACTGCCAGGTTGCTTAATGTGGGGCAGGTACATGAAAGCCGTGATGGAGATGCAGGCAACCGGTATCCCTCTCGATAACTCGATGTACCAGCTTCTCCATTCGCGATGGCCCGACGCTTTGGCGGCCTTAACTGCAAATGCACATGATCAGTACGGAGTGTTCCCCGATGGTGGATTCAATTTCAATGCTTTCGAGAACTTGATCCAACGCCTTGGCATTCCATGGGAGCGCACAAAGGGGGGGCGATTGAATACCAAATTAGATTACTGGAAGCGGCAGGGCAAGATGTACCCGAGGATAAAGACGCTGGCCAATGTGATGCGAACCCGCAGCCAGAACCGCGAATTGCGCCTGACCGTGGGCAGTGACGGCCGAAATCGAACCTGGTTGTCCCCGTTCGTGTCCAAAACATCGCGGAATGCCCCAAGCACGAATCGGTTTGTGATGAATTGCCCGGGGTGGATGCGAGGGCTTGTTACTCCGCCACCGGGGCGTGCGTTGATCGTCAGCGATTACACGGCAGAGGAGCCGTGGATAATGGGGGTTTTGGCGGGCGATGATTCCATACTCGGTGCCTATGCCGACGAAGGTGATTTCTATCTCAATGTCGCTCATCGCATGGATTTGTGTGAGCGTGGAGCGACAAAAGCAACTCATGCCGACCTGCGTTCTAACGTTAAAATCCTGACCCTCGCGGCCAGCTATGGAATGGGCAAACAAAGCGCCGCCACTTTGATGGGCGTAGGAGAAGGGGAGGCTGCATCGTTGATGCGCAAATTCCGAAAATCACATCAACGATATTTTGAGTGGATCAAGGCAGAATTGAACGCTACATGGGTGCGAGGCTCGACCCATACAAGATTTGGCTGGCCGATTAATGTGCCGCCCGAGCCCAATGAACGCTCGTTTATGAACTTCCCCCTCCAAGCCCACGGCGCGGATATTCTGAGGATCGTGTGCTGCGAATTAACCGAGCGAGGATATAACGTTTGCTTTCCGCTTCATGACTCCGTGGGAGTTGAGGTGCCGCTTGGATGCGAAAACGATGCGGTCATCCAAATTGAATCCATAATGATTGAAGCAGCCGGTTATCTCGGCACCCAGGTACCAATTCGAGTCGAAAGCAAAATTCTGCGACCCGGGGAACGATATCTCGACAGCCCCTCCGCGCAGACCGAATGGGATTCGGTTATGGCGCAACTCGGGCATTCAAGTACGGCAACATTCGGCCGAACTCATTACTAATTGTTATATAAATTATAATATGGAAAGTAAACACCTCACCGTCGCGGGGTATCTGTACACGCAAGTCGATTTGGGCCTCCTATTGGAATTAGGCAGGACTCGTGTGCCTACCCACATCACGGCATACCTACTTTATTGCCACCTGAACTCCTCCCGAAAACCCTGGTTCTTTGCTGAACCGCACAGCCGGTCAACATTCAACGTGGCAAGTCGTACTCTCCGTATGTGGCTCAGTCGCATGCACGAGCATGGAGTCATCACATTGGCCACAAAAAAGAAAGGTAGGTGGCCCAAGTTGCGGTTCAATACTGCAAAAGGAATACCCTGCGGGTATAGGATTGGCCCGGGCGGCGTGCCCGAGAGGTTCGCCTAATATGCTCCGCCTCGTGTCGGCCGCGGCTGTTGTTGCTCGCGCGGGGGTCGTGCCGGAGCAGAACCGCGTTCACCTGTGTTTACTCGGCCGATTTGGTCTTGGATCCCGCATAGCCGTGATTCGATGGCTCCACGGTGATGCTCGAGCGATGATTGCAGATCCACCCTGAACCTCTCCAAGTGAGCCTGAATCAGCTCATCGCTTTTTTGTTTCAGTTCGGCATTCCACACCATGGCCACCCGGGTTGGCGGGGCAGTCAATCCCAGTGCTGCGGCCACCTCGGCCACGCAGTACTTGGCGTACTTGCCAATCTTGATTTGTCGCACCTTACCCTCACGTACCAGTTTGTGCAGCTCCCGCACACCCAGCCCCAGCGTGTGGCATAGTTTCGACTGCCGCATCAGCACCGGCAATGTTTGTTCTGCGTCCATCATTATTCTCCTTTGTTAGTGATCCGTCACCCTCGACAGTCTTGAAGGGGCGTTTACTAGACCCATTGGGGCGGTGTGTAATTCGTAAAAAGGAAAACCACCACCGGACATTTGCCTCCCCGCTCATCATTCTACACCAATTTAGACGCATGTCACGACACACAACGGGACAAAAACGGGACAAATCTCCCGTCCCGGCCTGCGCTTCTCTTCCACGATCCTATTTTTAAGGGACGAATCCATATAACACCTACGCGTGGCCCATTCGTAGCAC
>JAPKBM010000023.1 GCA_026421205.1 Planctomycetota bacterium | reverse complement strand
CCTTGATTCCAGAAAATGGAATAGTCATAACTGCCTAGCGCAACATCATTGGGCAGGTCTTTCGTTACCAGATCCGTCACGGACTTACATACCTCAAACGTATTGGCCGACGTTTCTTTGCTTACTCCAACGCTAATGGCATAGCGTCCATTAATGCGAAATAGATATTCCGGAGCACTGCGGACTTTAGCAACACGGCCTATATCTTGGATGGTGAGTCCATCTCGAACCGGAAACTCTTCAATTTCTTGAATCGACTTGAATCGAGAATCTACACGGATAATATGCCGATCTCCTCCCTCCTCTAAGTCACCAGCGGGTTGAGAAAGGTTGTCTCCTTGTAAAGCACGCAAGAGTTCACCGATATCGACACGATTAGCAACCACCCGTTCTTCGTCGAGGAGAATACGAATGGATGAGGGTGAAATACCGCGGACGAAAACCGATGCGACGCCATCAACGGCTTCAATACGGTTCTTTAGGGATTCTCCAATGACATCTTGCGCGTTGTCCCAATCTTCCGGTGGGTAAAGTACACCCAGGAAAAGAATGGGCATTTGGTCAGCCTGTCTACGTTGGGCTTGCACTCGATCTACTTCACGTGGCAGTTTTGGCCGGACACGTTCAATACGGTCCGAGACTTCAGCTTGCGCCTGGTCCATATCAAAGTCGCCGGGAAAGGTCAGTGAGACAATGGCCGTGCCCGGTGTTGCCACAGAAATAATGTCTTTGACCCCGCGAATTGTGCGGAGTTCCTCTTCCAAGGGCCGGATGATTTTGTTCTCAATTTCCGTGGGGTTGGCACCTTGCCACGGGGCGGTCACACTAATCGTCGAAGCGGCAAATCCTTTGGGGATGAGCTCAATCGGGATGCGCCAAGCAGCAATGGTCGCAGCGCCCAGCAATGCCAAAGTAAGCATCCCGACGGCAACAGGGCGTCGGTTGAGAGCGCGAAAGAAACGCCTTAATGAGGGATGCCCCGAATCAGCGGACGGTGTCATGTTGAATGCGCGCGAGGAGGCGATACCCCGTAGGAATGACGATGAGTGTCAAGAGTGTCGAGGTAAGAAGACCTGCGATCACGACAAGAGCCATGGGCGCGCGGAGCTCGACACCCTCGGCATTGCCAACACCAAAAAACCCCATCAATGGCAACATGCCTAAAACAGTGGTGGCCGTAGTCATGAGGATAGGGCGGAGCCGCGCATGCCCTGCTTCAAGGATGGCCTCGTTCAGCTCCATGCCCCGCGTACGGTTTTTATTGATGCGATCTACTAGGACAATAGCATTATTCACCACAATTCCTGCGAGAACCACCGCGCCCAAAAGGGCGATCACCGAAAGAGGCGTGTTCGTCGCTGCCAGTGCTAGGACGGCACCAACGCCTGCTAATGGAACAGAGAAGAGAATGAGGAAGGGTTGGAGAAGTGATTCAAATTGGGCTGCCATGACGGCGTACACTAAGAAGATGGCGAGCAAGAGAGCAAATGCAAGCGAGCTAAGCGCTTGATCCATTTCCACTTTTTGACCCGCCAAGCGTATCTCCATTCCTGGGGGCAATTTCGTTTCAGACAAAAGGTTTTCCACTTGCTCGGCCGTTTTCCCTAGATCAAACCCAGCAAGAGATGCACTGAGAACGGCGGCGCGTTGGTTACCGACGTGGCGGATATCGCTGGGACCATCTTCAATGTGAAACGTGGAGACAGCTCCCAGAGGAACAGGTCGGTCGGCTTCGGGGTTGATGGGCAAGTCTCTGAGTTGTTCGACTTGATGAATCCGCGTGAGGTCACCACGCACCCGAATGTCAATGCGTTCATCTTTTCCTGGAAAAGTAGAAGCAATTTCGCCTTCCACTGCAAGTCGAAGGCGATTGGCAATGGTGGCGACGGTGAGACCGTGATGAGCAATACGCTCTCGGTCGAGTTCAACGCGAACTTCCGGAGTTCCGCGGCGCATAGAGCTTCGGACATCCACGATGCCGGGTAAATGTGCCATGCGGTTCTCTACATCCTGTGCAACGATGCGCAGATCGTCTAAAACATCCCCGAGAATCTCTACTTCCAAGGGTGCATTCATGGCCATGAGCGTAGGCCTACGAATGCGGAAACGAGCCAACGCGGGCTCTCTTTTTAGAAGTTGGCGAACTTCATTCTCTACGCGCAATTCAGTCGCACGCGCATCTCCTTCGGTATTTGTCCGAACAAGAATGCGAGCGGTATGTGGACCTTCTTCTCGGGTAGAAGTGGAGTCACGATCCGCTCCACTAATCACGGCTGTTTCCAGTACTTCAGAAAGTTGTGCCAGTTTTCTTTCCAGCGATTGAGCAAGGGCGTCTGTTTCTTCTAAGGGAGATCCAGAAGAGAAAAAGAGTTCCGCATGGAATTCACTTTGGAGCACTTCGGGGAGGAGTTCTTTCCCTAAAGTTTTTGCGGTCTGCAAGGACGCGCCTGCAAGAATAATGACAAGGAGGAGAATGAACGCCGGTGCTCTGAGTGCTCGTTTCAGAACAATGGGGTACACCTTTTCAAGATAGGCTTGCGTGGTGGAGACTGCTTGACCGGGCAACCATAAGACGGCGCCAAGCACCGCCAAGAGGAGTTTAAGGACGAGTTGGGCGAGATACACACCGGCCTCGAAAAAGTCGGCGAATGCTTTTGTGAAAAGGCGGAGAATGGGTTCACCGATCATCCAGAAGGCGGGGACGGCAAGGAGAATGCTAAAGAAATTGAGACGAACCGCTTTGCTTTGAAGGTCTTCGGGGACCGGGTTCCATCCACCGCGTCCGGCCGACTTCAGGGCGTCGGCGAAGGGAGCGAGGATTTGAGACTTTTCTTGAAAAAGCCAGAATGCAAAAACGAGGGCGACCAAAGAGATGGGCCAAGTCCAGCGTGATTTCCCCTTTTTGAACACGTGAAAGAATGCTTTGCCTTGGCGCATGCGCGGAAACCAAACGATGGAGCGTGGTCCGGATGCTTCTTTGTGGGGGATACGCGCGGCTAGGCCTGGAATGAAAAATAGGGCAACCGCAAGAGAGAGTAAAAGCGACGAAACCACCGTCATGGCTTGGTCTCCAAAGGTTTGCCCCGCAAGCCCCTCTACAAAAACAATGGGGGCAAAAACCGCAATCGTGGTGAGAGTGGACGCGGTGACGGCGGTCCCGACTTCCCTGACCCCGCGCACGGCGGCAACCTTCGGGGAATCCCCTTCTTCCCGGCATCGGGTGATGGACTCTAAAACAACAATGGCATTGTCGACCAGCATGCCGATGCCCAAAGCAAGACCACCCAAACTCATCACATTCATGGTGACACCCCCGACGTGCATCGCGCCGAACGAGGCGATGACCGAGATGGGGACGGAGAGGCCGATGACGACGGTAACCGCAAAACGTCGGAGGAAGAGAAAGCAAACGAGGACGGCCAAGAGCCCACCAATCAAGGCGGCTTGTTTAACTTCTTGAATAGCTTTGCTGATGAAATCAGATTGGTCACTCAAAAGAGTCAGTTGAATATCTTCAGGAAGCCTTCCTTGGATGCTTTTGGATTGTTTTTTCGGGTCTTTCGGGAAAATCTTTTCTCGGACGGCGGCGGCCACATCCACGATGTTCGCCCCGGCTTCTCGGAAGATGTCGACCTCTACGGCTTCTTTTCCGTCAACGCGCAAGATGACGTCACGGTCTTTATGCGTGCGCACAACGCGTGCCAAGTCTTTGAGTTTAATGATGGCATCGCCTTTGGTCACAATGGGAAGGTCTTCCATTTCCTCCAAAGTTCGAAATTCATTCAAAGTCCTTACGACGTATTCCGTAGCCCCTTCTTCCAAAGATCCGCCAGGGACATTGATGTTTTCTTGTTTAAGCCGATCTCGAATAAGTTCAGCAGAAAGATGAAAGGAAGCCAAGCGTTGTGGGTCAACTTGAACTTGAATTTCATCTTCTAAGCCACCGCGCACGCGCACGGCCGCCACGCCCGGGATGCCTTCCAGCTCTCGTTCCACTTCATGCTCAGCAATATCGCGGAGGCGTACGAGGTCATCACCGCCAAACACGGCCACGCGAAGCACTGGATCTAAACTGGGGTCATAACGGAGAATGAGTGGCTTCTCAACGCCTTGCCCTAAAAACACGCGGTCCACGCGTTCGCGGACATCTTGAACTAAGAAGGGGAGATTGGAACCCCACTCAAATTCCATAAATATTTCACTGACTTCGGCGCGTGAACTCGAACGGATGCTGACGAGTTTGCCGACCGTGGAAAGAGAGTCCTCTAGCTTTTCCGTGACGCGCTCTTCCACATCTTCCGGCGCGGCTCCAGGGTATTGCGTGCGCACGGTCAAAGAGGGATAGTCCACGGCGGGTAGTAAATCCACCGGTAGCCTTGAGAGTGAGACGACGCCAAAGACCACGGCCGCAAGCACCACCATGAGGGTGCCGACAGGCCGATGAACTCCAAAACTCAGGATGCCGCCTTGAGAGGATGCCGAGGATTCGTCACTCATGATTCGTTGGAGATGTCGACCAAGTCTCCTTCTTCAAGGCGGTCCGTGCCAACAATCACGATAGGGTCATCCGGTTGTAATTCACTACCGAGGTCTTCCATGTACTCACTATCTTCGAACCCCGGTATTACCGTGAGCAGCACGGCTTTTCCCTCGCGAACGACGAAGCAATGAATGCCATCGGCATCGTGCATGAGCGCACGTTTAGGAATGAGGCGCGCGTTTTCATGGCGGTCCAAAATGATGCGAAGACGCATCAAAATCCCGGTGGGCATGCCGGCAAATTCTTTGTCCAACAAAGCCGTCACCTTTATCGTTCCGCTTTCCGCATCGACAACGGGTGAAATACGCTCAATGGCTCCGGTGATGTCCTGTCCAGGAAGTGCTTCACTGGTTCCTAGCAAGAGTTGGCCCACACGAAGTAGGGCCATTTCTCTTTGAGGTCGGTAGAAGATGACTCTTGGCTGGGAGAGGTCAACAATCTGGAAAGCCCGTGTGGCCATGTTGGTCATCCCGCCGACGGAGATTTCACGGGCGGTGACCGTGCCAGAGATGGGGGCTCGTAATGTGCAACGGTTCAGATCTAATTCTGCCCGCCCGACGGCAACACGGCCTGTCTCCAAGGCCGACTTTGCCGTCATCATGGCTTGGCGTGACGCATCCAGGTCACGGTCACTCAAAAGAGAGGTGCCCCCTTGGGTTTCCGCCAGCTGTTGATTCCGCCCGTAATCCCGTCGTGTCCTTTCTACGTCATTCTCCGCCTCTACCATGCGTGTTTTGGCTTCATCCAAGGCAAGAGACGCTACGTCCCTTCGCAATTCTGCAAGCACTTGGCCTTTTTGAACGACCTCTCCTTCTTCGACGTGGAGAGCCAATATAGGCTCCACGCGTTCTGGGAAAACATCCACTTGGTCCAATGAATGAGTGTTGGCAACCGCTTCTACAAATTCTTCTATATCCTGAATCAACACTGGGGCAGTGCGAACCAAGATAGCGACGGCATCAGTTTCTTCCACGTTCAGGGGGGCGTCAGTGGAAGCTTCCGACGGTTGGCCACAGGCGCAAAGAAGGAGGAGGGGGAGGAGGGGGATGCGGAGCATGTTCTTGGGTTACGAACGGCGGGCCTTCTTATTATGGCTTCTTCTTGGCAAATCGGCGCCCCATGACTTCAGATATCTGTGAATCTCAACATCGCGGAAACCCTCTGGTTTCCTGTGAAAGTGCTTTGTCGCAATTGCTCATGCGGGCCACGCCCCCTCGGTCGGCGGAACCCATCCCTCTCTTGGCCAGCCTTGGGCGAGTCTTGGGAAAAGCCATTTCCTTGGATCGTATGGAACCACCTTTGCCACGCTCTGCGATGGACGGATTTGCCTTAAGGAGTGAGGATCAGGAAATCCCCCGTGAACTTTTGTCAACGGTCTACGCGGGAACGGCTGAAGTCCCCATGATTGGCGTTGGCCAAGCAGTTGCCGTGATGACCGGGGGGACCGTGCCTCCAGGAGCCGACACCGTAGTTCCTGTGGAATGCACCGAAGTGCACGAAGGCACCTTGTTCGTCCAAGAAATGCCCTTGGCTGGGCGTCACATTCGTCAAGCCGGAGAAATGGGCATGGAAGGGAAAGATATCTTGCACGCCGGCCAGCGGATGACATCGGCGGACATCACAGCAGCGGCAGGCTGTGGAGCCAAAGAAGTGCAAGTGTTTCCGAAGCCTCGTGTGGTCATTCTGTCCACCGGAGATGAAGTGGTCCCTTGGGATACCATTCCGGCGCTGCATGAAGTGCGTGATTCCAATCGGGTGGGCGTCGCCTTACAGGTCGAATCCTTCGGCGGGTTTGTCGTGGAGCAGACTCATGTCTTGGACGACCCGGAAGCCTTGGAGTCGTCGGTGGCCGATGCCCTGGCGATTGCGGACCTTGTCATCACTATTGGCGGAGTCAGCATGGGACAAAAAGACCACCTTCCCGAGGTGTTCGCAAGCCTTCATGTGGAGAAGCTATTTCATGGGGTGAGTGTCCAACCGGGAAAACCGGTCTGGGCCGGTTGCCGCAATCAACAATTTGTATTGGGCCTTCCTGGGAATCCCATTTCCTCTTTTGTGATGTTGGAAATCTTTGGCCGACCCCTTCTGAATCAATTATCAGGCCAACATTCCCCAAAACTCCCGCAACCCCAAGCCGGCGTTTTGCTCACTCCTGCAAGCTCTCGAAAGCGGCCTCGCTATCTTCCGGCTACTTCAAGCGTGCAAGAAGACGGCCTTATCGGCGTTCGTGTGTGTGAAGAATCAGGATCCGGAGATTGGTCTGCACTTGCCGGCGCGAATGCCCTTCTTCTCCTTCCCCCACGCGCTGAACGGCACGTTGGAGACGCCATTACTTATCTCCCGCTCGGTTGATTCCTTCCCGCCTTTTTCTCTACAGCCTTCCTCTCCTTGCGGCGGGGGTGCGCGCCCTTTCTCTTCCTGGGTGGAGTTGGGCAGGGTTCATCTTCTTTGCTCCTGTCTTGAGAATGCTCTATTGGGAAAAAGGAGGGACCTGGAAGGGGGATCTCGTGGGTGGCTTGGCTTTCTTTTCCTTAGCCTTTCGTTTTCTCGGTCAAGTTGCCCCAGAACTCCCTTGGGCGCCTCCTCTTGGCGTAGGGTTTTACTTAGGAGGTTGGTGGGTTTTGGAGGGCTGGCTTTACCGACGTCTCCGGCGTCGACGCAGCCTTTTTGTCGCCGCGTTTTTTGCCTTGCTGGCGGTCGAATTCTTTCGGACCATTGCGCCGATGGGTGGCGTACCGTGGGGATCCTACTCATTGGGTTTGTCTCATTGGTGGTTGGTGCAAAACACCGCCGACGTCCTCGGAGAGCGCGGCTGGGCATTGGTGGTCCTTTATTTCGGCTGCCTTCTTGGGCTTCTTCCATTGAAGGCATTCGCTTCAGGGCTTGGCAATCGATTCCTCGCTTTGGGAATGATATTTCTTGCCATTGTCTTTGGGTTCCCCAGAGGGGCGCCGATGCAAAGTGGGGATTCCTTATGGACGGTAGCGGTGCAGGCCAACATCGGCGTCGATGAAAAGCATGCGAGGGAATTAGAAGGGGGTGGCCCGCCGTCGGCAATTGAAATCTATGAACGACAAGTGGAATGGACTGCCCGGGCCCTCGCCGCGCATCCGTCGGCTGAATTAGTCTTATGGGCAGAGACGATGTTTCCTTTCCCAATGGTGCCTTTGGATGCGGAGGGTGTCATGCGCCGCCCTTGGCCTGGCAGCCCGGATGAAGTGGTTCCTGTGGAGCATCTTCATCATTTTCAAACGGAAGTTGCCCGAGAAGTTTTTGCGGGTCAGGCTACACCGCCCCCTTGGCTCGTCGTCGGATGCCATTTCTATCAAGGGGTCTCTGAAGAAAGTGGCATTTGGAGCCCGCGCACTTCTGAGGTCGTTGCCTTTGACCCAAGCGGTCAAATGACCGCCCATGCCGCAAAAATGGAGTTAGTGCCCTTCGGAGAGCAACTTCCGCTTGGCGGTGCTTTCCCGGGTGCCGGCGCCCTTTCTTTATCCGTTTTTGGCTCCTTCGGGCTTCTCCCAGATTTTGACCAGCCGAATCGCCCAGGACCCTTGCGGGTTCATGGTCACGACCTAGGAGTGGCCGTGTGCTGGGAAAATGTCTTCGAGGGTGTATTCCGACGCCAAGCAAAGCGTGGTGCTGAGGCTTTTCTTGTTCTTTCCAATGAAAACTGGTACGGGCTCAGCGAAGAAATGGACCAAATGGTGGCCGCCACCCAGTACCGAGCACTTGAAACGGGGCGTTTTGTCATTCGAGGCACGAATACAGGACAAACGGTGCTCGTCGGCCCGACCGGTAAGCTCCTAGAGAGTATTGAGAGGGGGAAAGCTGGATTTCTCGCCGTTTCCCTACCCATGATCGTTGCTCAACACTCCACACCCTATCTTCAGTGGGGGTGGTTTTTGCTTCCTCTGCTGGCCGCCATTGGACTTTTGTGGGCTTTGCTTGACCCCATCTTCCATCGCGAGTAACCTTTCTTGCACCAAGGAGGGTGAAACCGCGCCTCGGAGAGTGTCTAATACTCCTCGTACCGGCAACTGCCTCCCATAATCCCCCCCCAGCATTCTGCTCGCCATTCATCCATGAGCCCTATAGGAAAGGTTTTTCTCGTCCTGAATCTCGCCCTCGCTGCCCTCTTTGTGGGCTCCGCTGCTTCCCTTGTTGGAACCAGTGAGAGTTTTCGCACCCAGGCAGAGGACCTTCAGGCCCAACTTGATACAAAAATTGTTGATACGGATAAGCACATTGCGGAGCTTCAATCTCAACTGACCAACGCCGAAGGCGCCAAGGACCGCTTGGCGGCTGCCAAGGCTCAGGTAGAAAGTGACCGTGATGCGTTAGCCGAAGATCTGAAGACGGAGCAGAATCAAAATGGTGATTTGCGAGAACGTCTTGCGGGGATTGATGGCAAACTGGGTGATTTGGAAAGCACGAATCGCGCGAATACTGCGCGCATCGGCGAACTGAATAAAGAAGGCCGTAACTTGCGCACTGACCGCGACGATGCCATTGACAATCGGGACTCTGCGTTGAAGGCAAAGTCCTCTGCAGAGCGTTCTAAGGATGATGCCCTACGCACGAATGATGAGCTGTCTATCGCGTTAGGTCGCGAGATTGGCCGCGCCAACACAGCTGAGGCCAAGCTTGCTGAAGTTGCCAAGCTGTACAAAGTTGACTTGAAGAGTCTAAATGCTCAGCCGGATCTTTCTGGTGTAGTGTTGGATGCCACCTATAACGGCACCCCTGTGGTTGTCATTAACTTAGGCAGTCAAGATAAAGTGAAGCCGGGCTACACCTTTGACGTGTACAACGGTGCGGTTTACAAAGGCCGGATTTACGTCGAAACGGTTAACACTCACCAAGCTGCAGCCACCATCCAGATGAATGGCAATGCTCAGATTTCTGCGGGTGACGCCGTTGTGACTCGCCTGTAGGAGAAATCATGGCAGCTCGTAGAAAAAAAGCCGCAAAGAAGGCACCCAAGAAGTCAAAGGGCAAAGGCCCCAAGGCAAAGAAAGAGAAAAAGCTCAAAGAGCCTAAGGTGATTAAGCCAGGGCCTCCCCTAGAGAGCGTCTTGCTTCTCGTGACGGGGCTTTTGTTGATTGGCGCACTCTTTACCTTAGATTTCGTCAAAGGGCGAGATTACGAAGAAGGCATGCTTTTCAAGGGCGAATACCAGGCGGCGAAGTAATTCTTTTCCCCCTTCGGCTATACTGCTGGAGCCCATTAGGCGTCTCCCATTCCTCATCTTCTTGAAACTGTGTTTGATCGGATTTTCGGCCGTTTTCTGTCTTTTTCCGAAGACCTTGGCATTGACTTAGGTACGGCCAATACCTTGGTGGCCTCTCACTCGCGTGGCATTCTTCTGGATGAGCCTTCCGTGGTTGCGGTCTACAAAGGCACCAACGAGGTGATTTTTGATGGAATGGGCGTGGGCTCCGCAGCCTACGAAATGTTGGGCAAGACACCTAAAAACATTGAAGCCGTTCGCCCACTCAAAGGCGGGGTGATTGCGGATTTTGAAATCACAGAAAAACTTTTACGGTATTTCTTGAGAAAAGCACATGAAGGACGCTCGATCCAACGACCCCGGGTGGTCATCGCAGTTCCTTCGGGCATCACAACGGTGGAGCGTCGCGCCGTCATTAATTCTGCAGAGCGCGCCGGAGCACGAAAAGTATATTTGGTGGATGAACCTATGGCCGCAGCCTTGGGTGTTGCCATGCCGGTCACTGAAGCCCAAGGTTCCATGATTGTGGACATCGGTGGAGGTACTTCCGAAGTCGCCATTTTGTCCTTAGGCGGACCCGTGGTTGTGAAGTCTGTCAAGGTCGCTGGAGATGATTTTGACGAAGCGATTATTTCCTTTGTACGGAAAAGCCATAATTTGCAAATTGGTCCTCAAACGGCAGAGCTGCTCAAAAAGACCATCGGTTCCGCTTTTCCCATGGAGCAAGAGAAAACTATGGAGGTTGCTGGGCGTGACACGCTTTCCTTAATGCCAAGGAAAGCCATTATCAATAGTGATGAGATTAGAGACGCGCTCCAAGAGCCATTGCGTACCGTGCTAGGCACCATTATGGATTGTCTTGAGGCGGCTCCACCGGAAATTGGCGCGGACTTGTTGGAGTCGGGCATTGTTGTTGTCGGCGGTGGTGCCCTCCTTCCGGGTCTTTCGGAATTTATTGCAGAAGGCACCGGAATTCCCTGTCGGATTGATGAAGATCCTCTGACAGCGGTTGCGCGTGGAACGGCAGGTTTCCTTGAAAATCTAGACCTTTACGGCTCCTTCCTCTCCGAGGCGGACGACCTGGCCTAGTGTTCCTCATGCGGAGCGCAGAGCGGTCTCGCCAAGGGGCTCTTCGCGCTGTGGGTTGGACTGTGTTCCTCGGTCTCGTGTTGTTTCCATCTCCGTCTGTGGAGACTGTCGTCGGAAATATCGTAGCTCCGGTGGCGATTCCAGTTGCCTATGTCGGGGCTTGGGCGTTTCAATGGCTGCATCCCAATCCACTGATTTCTCAAGATAAGGACGTAGAGAGGCTTGCCGAACTCCCCTCTGTTTCCCTTGCGGAGGAGGAACAGAAAACGGGCTACCCAGACCCCGTCTCCGGATTGGCTTGGTTGGAAGTTCCGGTGGTTGAAACGGATTTGGAACGAGGCAGACTTTGGTTGGCCGCTGGGGAGGACTTTGCTTTGGCTTCGGGCCAAGCGGTTGTTTTTGGGAACTATTGGGTAGGACGTATCGGCAAAGTTTTTGAACAGCGTGCGGAAGTTGAATTGTGGATTGCACCGGGTGCAAGGACCGGGGTTGAACTTCTTCGCCAAGGTTCTTCCGTTTCTGGCGTTTGTTTGGGGCGAGGGCAAAAGGCCTTGCCACTCATTCGTTGGATTCAGCCTACGGGCCATCCGGCCTCGGGCGACCGCATCCTTTGGCGCGCTTCGGAAGAAGACCCACCCGCTTTAGCAAAAAAGAAATACTTACTTGGAGTGCTCCTCCGAGGCGGAGATGAGTCCCGTGGTGCTGGAGAATGGTCGGCCGACGTTGCTTTGCCCTTGGCGGTAGAGGGACGAGTTTGGGTCGGTGCGGGCGCGATCGGTGATTCCACGGTAGCTGAACCTTCAGTCCGACACGCGAAGTGCCTTCCGGTACTGCGTGGAGATGCCGTGCTATTAGGCCCCTGGCAGTCGATGATTCAGGAGGAGCCCCAGTTTGCCTCTGCGTTAATATGGAACGGATTTGCATTAGGAGCTATTAAAGCGCAACGATCTCGTTACCTTTGGGCCTTGGGCCTCACCCAAGAGGATTGGGCGGAGCAAGGATTTCCCATGCGGTCTTCAGTAACAGGTTTCGTGTCATCTTTCACGCGGGGTGGTGATGGCGTTCCCCGGGGCTTACAGCTTGGATTTTCACTTCCATGTTCCTTTGAGGTTTTGAGTGGATCCGAAACGGTGCATCAATCTATGGAAGGAGAGAAGGAATGAGGCGCGATATACGTTGGCGTGTGGCCTTGCCCATTTCGTTTTTTCTCGTGGCACTTCAACCTGCTCTGCGCGCATTTCCCGCAGGTTCTTTTTTACCTGATTTTGGCCTCGTTCTTTTGTTCGTATTCATCCCAGCGGTCGGCTCCCGTTCGCCTTGGTTCCCGCCTATTCTTGTCTTTTGGGTTGGAGCATTTCGAGCAGGTGTTTCTGCCATCTCGCCCCTTTCCTCTTGGGCAGGTTTCGGATTGTCGATCCTTCTGCGCCGCTGGGTCCACCGTCAAGTCAGTCCGCATTCGTTTTTTCTTCGTTTCAGCGTTGGTGTGATTTCCGCCATTCCATCGACTAGTATGGACGCCTTAGTGTCCGCTCAATGGGGAGTGGCTTTTCCGATGGAAGTCTTTTGGGCACGTTGTCTCGGTGTTGGCCTTCTTTGGGCATTCTTTACACGGCCATCATCCTTGCGTCGAGGTTTGAGATCATGAGGCAATTGAGATTGAGTCGTATGCGTTTTGTTTTCAGCGTTCTATTGTTTTTGCTTTTCGCACGACTCTTTCAGCTGCAAATACTGGAAGGAAGCCAGTGGTCGGAAGAAGCATTGCGTTCTCGATTGCACCGACACTCCATTCCGGCACAACGGGGGGGGATATCAGACCGGCAGGGCGTAATTTTGGCGGAAGACCGAGAAGCCTATGATTTGATGTTCGAATATCGAGCTTTCCGTCGAAATCAACCGAGTGCTCAGATTCTAGAAGCCTACGCGTTGTTGGGGAAAGCACCCGGTGGGCTTCCGCAATGCCTAGACCATGGAGAACGTCTCGGAAACGATCTCTTCAACTTGCGTCCTTCTGCCCTCGTAGGGCTTACGAATTCCAGTAAAAGAGATTTCCTTTTTTACTTGCGACGCCTTGGAAACGTGTCGGATGCGCAAGCAGCATTGTATTGGATGGAGGACGGCGTGTTGTCTTTTTCCGAAGCCTTCCCTTCCGCTGCCCATCATTTTCAAGCGGCTTTAGAAAAAGAGCGCCGCATGCTTATGTCCGTGGAAGATGCGATGCATCATCCTTGGCCGGAGGGCTTGCTTGCTCGTTTAGAAGAGGAGCGAAAGAAATTAGAGGCTCGGGTCCGATTGCACGCGGCGCGCGTTGCGGCCGGTCGAAGTTTTGAGGCCAGCGCCTTTGAGGTTCGCGAATGGTTAATGGATGAAGGACCCGATGCTCAGGAGAAGAAAATGTTCTTTCTGGATCAACTCAGTCAGCGTTGGAAATGGACGAACGATCTTCCTTCTCTGGAGGAAACACTTTCTGCTCGAGGGGATACGCAGGCCTTGGGGGCTCATTTGGGCTCTCTCCTTCGGCATGTTGAGACTATTTCTTCGCCGGATTTATTCGGTGTGCGTCGCGCCTTAGTGCGGGAAGTACATCAAAATCGCGTGGTTCGCCTTTCTGGGGACATTCCTTTTTTAGCGGTAGATCGTTTAGCTCGAAAACCACGTCTTCACGCCGGGCTTTATCTCGAAGAAAATCCTCGCCGAGTTTACCCCGACCAAGGCGCACCTCATTTGGTTGGTCTGGTTCGGTCAGCAAACCCGGAAGACTTAAAGGAGTACCAAGATTTAAGAGAAGAGTATCGGGGCTTAGCGCGCATGTTGACGCGAACGGAAAGTCAAAGCATACGTTTTCAATCCGTACGAAAACGCCTCTACCAGCAAGTCATTCGGCCTGGGGAAACTCGAGGCCGAACTGGCGTGGAATCAGCCTATGAGAATATTTTACGCGGTCGACGAGGATTTCTACAACTCTTGGATGCAGGAGAAGAGGATCTTCGTCCGAAAGAATTGGAGTTCTCCGCGCCGCGTCCTGGGCGGGATATTCGATTATCTGTGGATGTTCGCGCGATTCGGGCGGCCGAGGTGGCCGTCGAGGAGGCCTATGCTTGGGCACAGGATCGTTTGCGTGTTGCAGGGAGAACCGATGCGCTTGCACCATTAGAGAATCGACGCGTTGGCTTTGCATTGCTGGACTTGAGAGATGGCTCTTTGCCTGTTTTAGCCACGACACCAACGTTTACAGTCTCTGAATACCAACAGGGTTTCGGTGATTTGGTACGCCGACGTGAGGCTGGACCCTTGCGGCACCGAGCCTTAGGCGGAGGTTTCCTTGGGCATCAAGCTCCTTATCCGGGTTCCACATTTAAATTAGTTGCGGCGGCAGCCGCACTGGCGGAAAACCCTGAGGAGTGGGAGCGAGAAAGAGAGTGCCTTGGATCTTGGGCTCCCCCTGGGTCCTCGCGAGCTCTTTGGTGTGACAGTCGTTCCGGCCACGGAAAAATTTTGATGAGAGAGGCGATTCAAAAGTCATGCAATGTTTACTTTTACCGATTGGCTGCAGATTTGGGGTACCGGCTTCTTTGGACGCGTGCGCGGCAATTGGGCTTTGGTCTTCCGTCGGGCCTCGAGTTGTCTGTTTTAGAGCCGAAGGAAGAAGAAGTGATTGCGACGGGGTCTGGTGCTTGGCTGGAACGTGGGGCAAACTCCCTTACACATCCTCGAAAAGCAGCTAGTCCATTGGCGCCGCTGCATTTTGCAATTGGGCAAGGGTATGTCACGGCAAGCCCACTCCAAATGGCTCGTTTCTACGGTTGGTTAGCTACAGGCAAGTTGGCAACCCCACGCCTTGTGTTGGAGGGCGCCGGTGGCGCGCCCGCTTTGCCTGAGACTGAACGTTTTCATCTTTCAAGTGCTTCACGGGTGAAGCTCATGGATGCATTGCGTTCTGTCGTGGAAGAGCAAGGGGGAACGGCATGGGATTCCGAAACGTCTCTAGCCTTACATCGTGTTTCTGGAAAAACGGGCACCGCACAGGTTGGTGGGGGGGAGAATCATGCTTGGTTTGCAGGATATTTTCCATGGGACAAACCAAGATATGCCTTTGCAGTTTTCTGTGAAAATGTTGACCTTCATGGCGGTGAATTAGCCACCCTCGTTTTGGACCGTTTTCTTCAATCGCCCGAAGTTGCATTCTTACATCAGGAGGATTCCCCCTGATGCGCAGAAGGAATGCATGGAGCCGTTTATGGCAGTTCCTTCTGCGGGCAGAGTGGATAATTCTCCCTTCTGCCGCTGCTCTATTCTTTTTTGGCTTCTGGATGCAATGGAGCATTGCAGGTGGAGAGGCTATTCCGAAAGGACATGTGATTCGGATGATGGCTTCTTTTGGCGCATTGTGCATTGCAGCGTCGTATTCGGCAAAGCGCTGGCGAAATCAAGCGTATCTATTTTACGGCTTCGTTTTATTCCTTCTCGTCTTTGTATTGCTTACTGGGCGCGCAACGAACAATGCAAAGCGTTGGATCGATTTGTGGGGTGGATTCAAGATTCAGCCGAGCGAACTCGCAAAAATGGCCCTGATCCTTTTTTTGTCGCGTTGGTTCGCGGATCATCCGCGGCCTAGAAGGCTCAAAGAGGTTCTCGCGCCAGCAGTTTTCTGTGCGGTGCCAGGTTTCCTTATTTTGGCGGAGCCCGACTTGGGCACAGCCCTCACCATTGTGCCGCTTTTTCTTGGTATGGTTTGGTTGGCAGGTCTTCCGTGGAAACAGTGGCGGTGGCTCGTGATTCTTCCAGCTTTGATTTCACCTTTTGCTTTCTTACATTTACAGGATTATCAAAGAGAGCGGATGGACACTTGGTGGCGGCAGGATGCTTTGACCTTAGAGGAAAAAGCAGATGCTGGTTATCACCTTTGGCACGCAAAATTAGCGGTCGGCAGCGGCGGGCTGCATGGGTTTGGTTGGGCAATGGGTCCCGAAAATCGCCTGGATAGGCTCCCTGAGCGGCATAATGATTTTATTTTCCCCGTCATTGCAGAGGAAAATGGTTTCTTCGGCGCGGCTTTTTTCTTGTTTCTCTATGCAAGCCTTCCTTGGATATTGCTTGTCCGGGCCTCGCGGTATCGAGACCCTTTTACCCGGCTCGTGATTTCCGGTGTAGGAATTCATTTTGCAGTTCATCTTGTGATGAATGTGGGCGTTTCCACAGGGCTTTGGCCAACGACGGGCCTTCCTTTACCGATGGTTTCTTTCGGAGGTACTTCCATGGCTGTGAGCGGTTTGTTTCTTGGGTTGGTCCTTGCGGTCAGTGCACGGCCGGGGCCCGTGTTTTCGGCACGCGCCTTTGAGGATTAAGCGGGGGGGGCGTTAGAATCCTTTTTGATGCGCGCCATCCAAATGGTCCGTCCCGAAGCGGGAGCCGCCGAACTACAACTTGACTTGCCGGTCCCTATTCCAGGACCGGGTGAGGTCTTGGTTCGCGTTGCCGCCACGGCGATTTGCGGAACGGATCGCCACATCTACCATTGGGACCCATCCCTTGCTTCCATGATTCAACCGCCCGTGGTCATTGGCCATGAGTTTTGCGGGCATATCCAAGCATTGGGGGACGGCGTTCGAGGCTGGGAAACGGGGCAGTACGTTTCTGCCGAAATGCATTTGGTGTGCGGGAAGTGTCGCGCATGCCAGGCTGGAAACCAGCACATTTGTGAGCGAACCGTGATTGCAGGAATCCACCAAGATGGATGCTTCGCGGAATCGGTCGTAGTCCCCGCTTCCAATTTGGTGGCTTTGGACGAATCTGTCCCCCCCGAGATTGGCGCGTTTTTGGATGCGCTTGGAAATGCTGTGCATACTGTGCAATCCGCACGCTCCATTGCTGGACGCCACGTATTGCTTTCTGGTTATGGCGCCATTGGTGCTATGGCTTCTGCGGTGGTGGAGTTTGAAGGGGCATCTTCCTTGACGATTACCGAAGTCTCTCCGACTCATTTAGAACGCGCGCGGAAGTGGGCCGCAGGCTGTTCCGGGCAGACTCCCATTCATATCCATAACCCGGCAGAAGAAGGGGAAGAGTGGATGAAGGCGATGCGGGATCACACAAAGGGCGGTGTTGATGTGGTTCTTGAAATGAGCGGTGCAAAGCCGGCCATTGACAGTGGATTGGAAGCACTTTATCCAGGTGGAGAAATGATGATGCTAGGGCTTCCTTCCGGTGCCGACCTTGTGCTGGCTAATTTCTCGAAAAATGTAATTTTCAAGGGCCTCACGATGAAAGGGATTTTAGGCAGACGAATGTTTGCAACTTGGCAAGAAATGTTAGGCCTCTTGAAAAGAGGTCTTCGGGTGGAGCATATTGTGACCCATCGCTGTGGCCTTGAAGGTTTCCATGAAGGCATTCGCCTATTGGATGCGGGAGAAGCCCATAAGGTGATCATGTTGCCGTCGGCGGGGAACCCTAAAACACCGATTTCTTGTGAATCATGAAAATTAAAAATAACTGGGATGACAGTCTAGAGCAGGAGCTCCGTGCAATCAAAGAAGACGGTCTTTGGAAAGAAGAGCGTGTCATCGTGACACCTCAGAATGCGGATATTCAAGTGAGTACAGGAGAGGAGGTTGTGAACTTCTGTGCTAATAATTACTTGGGTCTTTCTGATGACCCGAGTCTCATAGCGGCCGCGAAAGATTGTTTAGAAGAGCGTGGTTTTGGGATGTCTTCGGTGCGTTTTATTTGCGGAACCCAGGATATTCATAAGGAGTTGGAGGCAAAAATCAGTCACTTTTTGGGTTTTGAAGACACGATTTTGTACACATCTTGTTTTGACGCAAATGGAGGGCTTTTTGAAACCTTACTCGGAAAAGATGATGCTGTGATTTCAGACTCCCTGAACCACGCATCTATTATTGACGGCGTACGCCTATGCAAGGCGGCGCGGTTTCGGTATGCCAATAATGACATGGAAGAGTTGGAGTCTTGTTTAAAGCAAGCGACGGAGCAGGGCGCGCGGAGAATTTTGATTACGACCGACGGCGTCTTTTCCATGGATGGTTATTTGGCACAGCTTGGTGCAATTTGTGACTTGGCAGACCAATACGGTGCTTTCGTTCATGTAGACGACAGCCATTCCACCGGTTTTATGGGCAAGACGGGGCGCGGCACGCATGAGCATTGTGGGGTGATGGGCCGGGTTCATATTTTGACATCCACCTTGGGCAAAGCCCTTGGCGGAGCGAGTGGAGGGTTCACGTGTGCGTCTAAAACCATCGTGAGTTATCTTCGCAATAAGTCGCGCCCCTATTTATTTTCTAACTCGGTCGCCCCGCCGATTGTGGCTGCGTCCATCGCTGCCTTTGACCGACTCTCTCAGACCACCGATTTACGAGATCGTTTGGAAGTCAACACACGGCTCTTTCGTAAGGCAATGACAGCAGCTGGATTTTCCATTAAGGATGGAGTGCACCCCATTGTTCCAATCATGCTAGGTGATGCTCGTCTTGCCGGAGATTTTGCAAAAGCCCTTTTGGCCGAAGGAATTTATGTCATTGGCTTTAGTTTCCCGGTGGTTCCTAAGGGCCAAGCCCGCATCCGGGTGCAAATTAGTGCTGGCCATACTGGTGCCCATTTAGACAAGGCCATCGCTGCTTTTGTGAAAGTGGGCAAAGCCCTCAAAGTTTTAAGCTAATCCAAGTCATGGACACGGAAGAGTTTTAGGCGACATTGTCATTGCTGGCTTTTTCTCTTTCATCTGACCAGCGCAATCGCCGGAGGACATCCATGTGAAATAGTGCTAAGACGGCGACTAACTCCATGCGCCCAATCCACATTGCGAAAGTTAATAATAATTTTGCTGCATCTGGGAGATTGCCGTAGCTCCCCATTGGGCCAACTTCTCCAAAACCGGGCCCAATATTGCCCAAACACCCGAGGGCTGCGGAGAAGGCGGTTTCTGTAGGAATTCCCATCATGGTTAAGATGCAACCAATCAGGAAGTATCCAAGCAAATAGAGCAAAACCAAACTAATCATTGCCCGTAAGATAGGATCGGGTATTTCTTTTCCTTTATGTTTTACGGGTAAAATTGCTCGAGGATGAAGCACCCTTTTTATTTCGCGCCCTAAGAATTTTAATACCAATAAGTTACGAATTGCTTTTGCTCCGCCGGCGGCAGAACCGGCGCATCCACCAACAAGCATAATGAGCAATAGCAATGCTTTAGGCCCACTTCCCCAGAGGTTGTAATCATGAGAGGCATAGCCAGTGCTACTGATTAAGCTCGCACATTGGAATAAGCCATGTCGTAAATTTTCTAACGTCAGCTCATTTCCAGAAAGAATAAAGGCCATGATGAGTGCGGTTGACCCCCACGCTAAGAAGTAAAAACGAAATTCTCCATCCCTTAGACAGTCCAAGGGTCGCCGGTAAATGGAGACCCAAATCAAGGGGAAACTCACTCCTGCTAAGAGCATGAAAAATGTAAGGATCCATTCGGCGGAAGGGCTTTCGTACCCAGCAATCGAAAGTGGGTTGGGGGAGAAACCTCCTGCCGATACGGTGGTTAAAGCGTGGCAAACAGAGTCATAAACGGACCATCCTGAAACCGCCATCAGCATAACGACTACACCAATGGTGAGACTTAAGTATAAAATCCAAAGTTTGCGAGCCGATTCTTTCACTCTCGCACTGATGATTTCGTTTGGGGATTCCGATGATTCAGCAAAAAAGAGTTGGCGTCCTGCAATTCCTAATTGAGGCAAGATAACCACAAATAATGCAATGATGCCTAACCCTCCAATCCATTGGGTGATGGAGCGCCACAAGAAGAAAGCTCTGTTGTGCGCATCAAAGTCAATCAGGATGGTGGCTCCTGTGCTAGTGAAGCCCGACATGGATTCGAAGATCGCATTGGCAAAGCTCATTCCTTCCCAGAGATAGGGAATGGCTGCGAAATGGGCGATGATGAACCAAGAGCCGGCAACTACACCAAGTGCCTCACTGCGTTGAAATTGCAGCCCTTTTTTGAAACCGAGGGTCATGGCCCAGCCACACACCCAGGTAATGGCAAAAGCGGCGCCGAATGGAATGGCTTCGGCGTAATTGCCCGTGCCGCTTTTCCAGCCGTCCCATAGACTTAACAGCAGGGGCGCAGAGAAACCGAAACTAAACAAGCAGACCAACTTGCCGATGACTCCGAGGACGCGAGAGATGCGCACTACTCTTTTTTCTGGCTAGGGAAGGTATCGAAAAAGCCTCGCGCAGTTTCTTCATCTTCGCTGGCGCAGAAAACCAAAATGCTGTCTCCGCCTTGGATGGTGTCGGAGCCTTGCGGGATGATAATTTTCCCACCGCGCATCACGGCACCAATAATGGCAAAGACCGGCGCCTGCATGTCCTTGAGTGGTGTTGGATTCAATTCATCCGGTACATCTAAGCGTAGAACCTTGACATCTCCGTGGTCGAGTTCGGCGATGAGGTCCTTGTCGGAAGCATTGATGGCACGCAAAATAGAGTTGATTGCCGCACCTCGTGCACTACGGACAACATCAACTCCTGCTCTTTCGAATAATCGTTCGTTAGTTGCTTTGTCCGCTCGAGTCACAATGCGTGTTACGCCTTCTTGCTTTGCGAGCAAGGAGATGAGTAAATTCTTTTCATCGTTGCTTGTAACGGCGACTAAAACGGGGTCCTCGCCGATGTGTTCCTCTTCAAAGATGGAGAGATCGGTGCCATCACCATGAATCACCATGCAGTCCAGATCGGCGGCTAGATCCGTGGCCCTGCTTTCATCAGCCTCAATAAGTTTGACGTTCCATTTGGCGGCTAACAATCCGCGTGCAACGGCAGTGCCGACCACTCCGCCACCAACAATGGTGGCACGACGGGGGTCGGTTCGGGTGCGGTCACGGAGGTAGCGGGTTAACAAACGGTTAATCCCTTTCGCATCACCCATGGCGGTAATTTGATCCCCAGGTTGGAAGTGGGTATCTCCTTGGGGAATAAATATTTCCTCTCCTCGTCGGCACATGACTAAAACGACTCCCTTCGGGACGCCGATGGTGCGTAAATCCCCGCTTGCAATGTGAACCCCTTCCTTCACTTCCTTTTTCACTAACCGAACCCGTCCACCTTCGAAGGCTTCCACATCGAGGGCGCCGGGAATCAACACGATGCGCAAAATTTCTTGGGCTAATTTTTCGGCCGGCAGGATGACTCGGTCAATCCCAAGGGAAAAAGCTAACTTGGAAGCCTCGTTTTCGGTTTCTCGGACACTGTGGCGGGGGAGGATGCAAGTGACCTGGCGGGCGCCCAAACGTTTGGCTGCTGCGCAGGCAACCAAATTCCTTTCATCGACCGGCGAGCACGCCAAAAAGTGGTCGGCGTCGGCAACGCCGGCGGCTTCCAAATCTGAACCTGACGAAGTGCTACCTGGAAAAATTCGAACTTCTAGGCGTTCCAATCCAGATGAAATGGCTTCTTTGGGGAGCAGAACCGTGACGTCATGCTCATCCATTAGCGCTTCCGCAATGCGAAAAGCAACCTCGTCTTCACCGCCGATGAGAATCTGCATGGTGCAAAATCTTAGCGAAGCCCTTGACTAAAATTCATCAGTTCTTTCGGATGCCTTTCTTTAATCTTTTCAAATTATTGCGAGAATCCCGGAGGGCCGTCTCAATTCGGGCTGTGTCCTCGACTGGGAGGTTGCCTGAGCCAAGCAATTCTTCGGCCAACAGGATGGCATCGGCGTACAATTTCAGGGCTTTTTCATCCTCTTTCTTGAGGTAATAATGCAAGATGACGGCCCAGTCATTCAGAATTTGCGGGTCATCAGGGGATAATTCCCCGGCGCGTTCATAGGCATGCAGGGCCTTAGAGGGGTCTCCGAAATCTCTTTCCAAAAGGGCAATGTTATTCCAAACCTCCACATCCTTGGGCATGACGGTGCTGGACCAATAAAGAAGTGTGAGCGCGCTTTCGGACTTCCGACGGGCAATGGCCTTTCCGGCAAGCCATTTCATTTGTTCCACTACTTGTTTGCCCCGATCTGTTCCTGCTTGCACACTGGCTCTGTAGTTAGGCCCGAAGTCATTGAAGTAATTTGCCCAGCCTTTTGCGCTGTATAGAAAAGCATTGCTGGCTTTTTTCTCTTCCCCAGCATCATTCAAGCGAACGCCTTCCGTCATCGCGGCGTCGGCGAGGAAATACCAGACATCCGTTTGTTGGGGGTTGAGTTCCAAAACCAATTCAAAGTAACGGCGGACGTCAGCCCAATTGCGGGGCCACTCTAAATATGCCGCATAGCCCTGATACCAAACTAAAGTAGGATCAACGCCCTTTTCCTTGATGAGTCCATCTAAGAGGGGAATGGCATCTGAGCGAAGCCACTGCACCATGGAGGAAAGGTTGACGGCGTCCGCATTTCGATTCAGCGCCATGCCCCATGCTTTTTGTGCATCTTTCGCGTCCGATGCATTTTGCGTGGCTGCAAATTGTAAGCGTTTCAGTTCACCGAGTTTGACGCAAGGAGTGACGGATTTCTTGTTGGACTCGACAGCGTCTTGCAAAAGGTCTTCCGCTTCTTTCCAAGTCGTGTCTCGTTTTTCCGTTTTCCCCAGCCCTTCATAACGCGCCGCTTCCGTGACAAGAATGCGTGACTTTTGAAGTCGGACGGCTTCATTTCCAGGGTGCGCACGCAAGCCATTTTCCGTGGCTTTCAAAGCGTTTTTGTAGTCCCCGCCGTTGAGGAGGGCCTCGGACCATTGCACATAGGCCTGGGGGGCTGCACCTCCTGCATTGACGGCAGCTTCTAGAGTCCAAGCGGCTTCGAGGAAGCCATCATTGATGTGCAAACCACGCAGTTTTCCGGCGGCAATCAGAGCTTCGGTGCGTCGCAGTTGAGCCACGCCTAAAACAGTGAGGGCATCGGTGTTTTTTGAATTAACCGCTCCTGCGTCTTCAAGGATTTTGACGGCAGCCATGGCATCTCCCTTGTCGAGAAAGGCTTGGGCTTTTGCTGCGGTGGCCGTGAGGTCACTACTTTGAAAGAGGAGAAGAGGGAGGAGGGCGGCAAGCATGAGGAAAAGATTAGCGACGCAGCGCTTCTTGGATACGCAACACTCCACTTCGTTTTTCAAAAGGGTAGTGCTTGCTGGCATTTTTCAGAAGATTTTCGGCGCGATCCGTCCGTAAGCGTCGGAATACGTCCAGATAAGCCAGATTTTCCCAAGCATCGCCGATGGCTTCATCCAAGTCCTGGCGTTGCTGAGGTGAGTGGGTGTCATCCATAGCCGCTAGTTGAGAATCTCCCATTTGAATGGCGCGGTGGAGTTCGGCTTCGGCTAAATCATGGTGGTCATTGAGATAGTAAACCGCAATCAAAGCACGATCATTGACTAGGCGAACGTCTTGAGGAGCAAGCTCTACCGTTTTGGAATAGGCCGTCCAAGACTGCAAAAAAAGTTTCCCAGCACGTAGGGTGTCTCCAGCTTCAAGAGCCTGCGCCCCGAGGTCTCGGCAAACGAAACCGTAATTATTCGTCCAGTCCGGATTGCTCTGGTGCACTGCAAAAACGCGTGCCAAAATTGCACGAGCTTTTTCCAGTCGGTTTTCACGGAAAGCATTGCCGACCACCGACGAGATCCCCAGATTCAAACTGTTCTTCGTGGGTTCCAATTCCACGCGGGAAGGATCCGCTTCCATGGCAGAGAGAAAGGTTTGTGCGGCGTCTTCCGTGCGCAAGTCCTCCCAAAGTGTCCATCCACGGGCGGTGCGAATGAGGTGGAGCCAGTCCTTACAGCTTTGGGTGTACTCCGGATTGCGTGTCATGGCAGTCAAAAAACACTCTTCAGCTCGGTCCAAAGACTCATACGCGGTGAGGAAATCTTGCATTGCGCGCGCCTCCCAGAGTTGCCCCCATTGTGCGGCTCCCAAAGTCCAGAGCACAAAGGCATTTCCTGGGTGGGCCACGCGCACGCGGTCCCATGCACGGGAAAGTTGCGTCGGGGTGGCTAGGTTTTTGAGCCGTCCTTGGGCCTCCTTAAAAGTGGGCGCTTGAATTAAGGCGTCCACGAGGGGCTCTAGGGCATCAGCTTTTCTACCTTGCCAGGCCAAGAGGTCGGAAAGAACCACATACGAAGCCAAAGTGCGCGCGCCGTGGCCTTCGCGGAGGGCATTTTCCGCAAGATCCGCAGCGGGTGGGGCGGTGTACCCAGCTTGGATAGCCTCAATCGTCAAGGCCAGTCCCATCCGGCCGACTTCCTCCCGAATGTCGCCTGCTTGAGCGTTTTCCGACGTCAACAGGGGGAGTGCGGCGGCGGCGGCATCCCAACCACGGTCAAAATCACCGGCTTGGCGGTAGGTGTAGGCCAAAAGCCACCAAGTGGAGACCTTTTCGGGTTGGAGCTCCAGGGCGGTGCGGAAGGCGTCGGCGGCATCCGCATAGAGAAAATCAAGGCCCTGCGTGCGCCCTTTGCCTATTTCCTGGGCAGCCATGGCCAGGGTCGTTTCCCCGTAAAGGTGCCAATAACCTGTATTTTCTTGGAAGCGGTGGTCATGGTGGTTCATGAGGACCAGAAGTTTGTTGAGGTCCGTGCCCATACGACGGCGCATGACTTCAAAATCCTTCAGGGTTGGATTCTCCGGTGTGGTGGGGGCAGACGGACCCGTAACAGACTTTGCTATCTCCGGAACAGGTTGAGGCTCTGTCTGGCAGGCGGGCAATAGGAAGCCTGCCATGAGAAACAAGAGCAAAACAAAGCGGAAACTTGGACGCATCGACGGCATTATAGGGGGGTCTTATGAGCACTCTCCGACCCGGCAACCGCATCCTTTTCTTAGCTCTGGCCCTTTTTCTGGGTCAGGGTGTCTTCTTGAGTTGTGGCACAGACAACCTCGGCTTCCATTCTGGCGACGATGGTGAAGGGGGTGACGATGATGATGGCTCCGGTGGCTCGAACAGGCATGAACCTTCGCCGCCCATTGCTTGGTTTGATCATGCCGTGGTGGAAGATGGGTCCCCGCAAGTGGTCATGATGGAACCTGGCGGACAGATGACGTCGGATGTCAATCTATATGCGCCCGTCATGCTTTGGTTCAATGAAAGTTTGAACCCAGCCTCGGTTTCGGCAACTTCGTTTGGCCTGCGCGTGGTCGGCTCTTCGGTCAAAGTGTCTGCGCAGGTGGACTCCTTGTCTCATGCGCGTTGCGTGGCAATTTCTCCTGACAACCCTCTCTTGTTGAACACTCGTTATGAGGTGTTTGTCACCTTCTTGGCTCGTGACCTTTCGGGCGCTTTGGTGACTGATCAGGATGAGTTGGTGTTGGGGACGTTTCAAACCACGTCTGCTCTGATTACCCCGCCTGCCGAAGTCGTCGCAGCATTTCCGCCGGCAGGGATGCGACATCAGGCAGACACCATACCGGTCATTGCATTTTCAACTCCTATGCGGCCGGACGATGTGGTCGCCAATCTTAAGGTATACCCTTTTTATGGTGGTACTACACAGGAGCCAGTCGGGACTCAGTTCCAAGAGGCTACGGAAGTTCGCGAGAACCAAATTTGGCAATTCCCTTTGCCGAGTGAGGATGAGGAGGGTGGTTTCTCACGTGAATCTACTTTCAGTTTTCACTTAATCGATTCACTTCGTGATTTCCTGCAAGAAGATTTGACGGAATTGCCGACCGCCTTGTCTTGGTCCACCCAAACTTTTTTGCGGCCGAGTGCGGTTGATACAAAACAAATCCCTACCGATGATTTTGGCGCCGACGTCAACCAACTCAACTTGTCCGCCTTTGTCTTGGGCATTACTCTAGGAACGTCAAGGGAGGACCCCTTTGTTGGAGTGGCAAAAATCTCTGAAGCGCGCGCATCTTCTTTGACCACCGGCGTAGTCTCGGAAGCTCAAGACTTGACGGGATTGAGTTTCGATGACGACCTTGAGGCTGAAAATCGCTATGAAGTCACTTTCGATTTAGGTTCCTTGCTGGATCTTGATGTCCCGGATGGTGATTTGGCGATCGGCGCTTTCGTCGGTCTGAACGCAGAGCGAAGCAGTATTCGCATGGTCACGCGAGATGACAATTGGGTCTTTGATACCCCTGTTCAGGATACCGCGCTCCCTTTCTTGAGTTCTCAGGGAATGGGCCCTCCTTTCATTACTTTTGGTGAAGCGACCTTTCGAACCGACATGGCGGATTTCCGCCCGTTTGGAATGGCTACCGAGCCCATCGCGGAAGTTGTCTTGACTGCATTTGGCGACATCAATGAAGATGGCATTACCGACCCTCTGCTTTCCGCGCCCGTCCGTGCAGGCCATCCTTATGACTCTGGTTGGTTTCTCGGCCCGTCCCTTGCGGCCGCCGACGTCAGCTTTTGGGGCCGCTCAGACCCATTTGCCCCCATGCCATTTTCCCTTTCCTTGACGGATGCCGTCGGCAATGTAGGGCTTGAAGTTTCTGGGCTTGAGGTTGAGTTTGCCGGATTTGTCGAGGCCGACGCTGCCTTCAGTGATTTAGTAATCCGTGCGGTGGATGCGGAAACTTTACATGAAATCTCTTTTGGTGTTCATCGCAATGACGACCCCGTGACCGTCACACGGCGCGAACATATCTTGGGAAACTGGACCTCTACCGAAACCATCACCTTAGTGCGGGCGGGTTATCGCACCACAACGCTGGTGGATTTGCCCACAGGTTTTGCATCGATCCCAATGCGTCGGACGTCCATGACTGGAACGGCCATTTCTCCCACGTTTGATTTGAATGGTTTGGGAACTGAGGGCGATGTTTTATTAGGGCATGGTGCTTTATTGAATGAAGACGCGTCAGATTTTGCGCCGTTCTCCGGAGAATCCGATTTGCCAAGCACCTCCGGCTTTGGAGAAAGCATTCAGATTGCTTCTCATCGGCCAGCTTGGTCTTCTGCTTTTTTGGATTTAGCAAACAACATGCTGTATGACGAGGGGTTTTCGATGGACCCTCGCCGAATTCTTGAACCAGCGTCGACGCGTGCCGTCTCCAGTTCTTCCCCGGATTGGACCTTCTCTCAGGATCCCATCATGAACAATTTGCGCGGGAGTCAAACAGTCTTCGAGGACTGGGAGACTTTTGGCGGCTTTACGGAAGATTTCCTTTCGGGTGGCCGAAATTCTTTGGACACTTTTCCTGTGAGTTCACTCCCTGGATTGATGGGCCATTCGTTACTGGGTTTCCCAACAGGAACGGGAGTCCATCTCCGTTCGGAAGCACTCTTTGTTCATTCTTATGAAATGGGGGTGAATCCCACGCAGGACCCACTTGGATTTGTGCAGATTCAGGAAAACCGAGGAAACGGTTGGGTTCGCGTGCCTCTTTCGGCAGACTGGAATACTTCGGACATCACTGAGCCTTTCCCTACTGTAACGGGTTTGGTGCCATCAGGAGATGCGTACGACCTAAGTTTTGATGACGTAACAGGTCTGAATGGCGCCACCGGGGCCTACCGCTTTGAACTTGGTGAGTATGACAGTACATTCAACGTCACTTTTTGGGCTTGGGATATTTGGGTGTTTGATGGGGCAGCTGCTACAGGAACCCTGACCCTGCCGCAATTGGATCAGGTGGAGGACGAGTTCGGACCCCTTTCCGAGGTTCCCGGCACCCAGTGGTCTGTCCGGGCTGAGGCTTGGGACTGGCTGGAGATGGACCTCACCACAGGGTTTTTCTTCTCCGAAATTGCGCGCCAAGCGGAATCTTGGGGCTGGGACGAAGATTCCTCAGCCTTGACGGTTCCCTAACGCTATTTCTCGTTATACTGTTCTGTCCCTTTTTCCGGACTACCTGGTCTAGAAATTGTGGCGCAGTGGGCCAATTCCGGCTCCACCGGCAGCTCATCAGGAGTAAATTATGTCTGTCACAGAATCAGAAAAAGCAAAAATCATCGCTGAATACGCCCGTAATGAGGGCGATACCGGCTCTTCCGAGGTACAAGTGGCCATTTTGACCACGCGGATCACAAACCTGACCGAGCACCTCAAAATTCACCGCAAGGACCAAGCGACTACCCGAGGCCTTTTGGCACTCGTGGCAAGTCGCAGAAAGCACTTGCGTTTCCTTCGCCGGAAAAACTTCGACCGCTACCAAAAATTGGTCAGCAAGTTGAATCTCCGGCACTAGGCCACCGACGGCCCTTGAGGCATGAGCCTGTAATTCCCAGGAAGGGAATGGGCGTGCCTGCACAAACTGCGGAATGCATAGAAAAACAAAAAAATGACTCTCTCAAAAAACAAAAATGTTCAATCGGTGAGCCGAGAAATCGGCGGCCGGACTCTTACCTTGGAAACCGGTTGGATTGCAAAGCAGGCGAATGCCTGTGTGATTGCGACCTACGGGGAAACTGTCGTGATGTCCACCGCGGTGGATGGCGGTCCCAAGCCTCTCCCTTTCTTCCCACTCACCGTGGACTACAGAGAAAAGGGTTATGCCGCAGGGAAAATCCCTGGCGGTTACTTTAAGCGCGAAGCCATGCCCAGCACCAAAGAAGTGCTCGC
>JAPKBM010000005.1 GCA_026421205.1 Planctomycetota bacterium | reverse complement strand
CAAGGACACCCGATCCGCCACCATAATGGAATTGGGTGACAGGGTCTAAACCACTGTCTAAGTAACCGGATGCAGTGTCCCAAAGTCCTGCGGTACTTCCTGCTGGATCTTCCATACCTTCCTCAGTGAAAGACTCTGTGAAAGTTTCGGAAGAAACATCGCCATCCAGAAGAGGGATGACAAAGTTGCCAGGATTCTGGAGAGGATTCCCTGCAATGTCTTGAATTCCTTGAATAATGCGAACCTGTGCCCATCGTGTGCCACCTGCAGAAATAGGGAAGGCCGAATCTGGCGTAAAGGTTAAGAGTGTTGACTTTACATCTAAATCATGCACCATTTCAAAAGACCCCGTCATGGGCAGTTCAGTCTGCAATCCTTGCGCATCTTCAAGAACAACTTCAACAAGCACCGTTTCACTCTTCCCATCCTCATCAATCAACAAAGACTGTGGGATGATGTCATTGAAGGTGATTTCAATTTGGAACTCGGTCGATGTTGGCGGGGCAAGCTCAGAGGGAGAAACCACGGCATAAGGATTCCCTGCAATAAAATCCTGGATGCTACTGGCTACAACCACGCAACCAATTGCTGATTGGTTTGGATCACCCGTGATTGAACGAATCACCGTGGACGAAGATGCCGCGGAAGTTATCGTGAAGCGGTAGGCTTGATCCAATTCAAAGCCAAAAGTTGTGGAGGACGCGTTATCTAACAAAGCAGGGCGGAAAATAACGTCGCGGCCGTCCACCAGGAATTCCCCCGCCGGTGCGGTGCCACTTTCCACGCTTAAAATATTGAAACTAGAAAAGGAAACGGAATTAGGGTCTACGTCATCAGAAAAAGTAAACACTAAATCACTATTCACACTCATTTGTTGAATCGCACAGGTCCCTGCAGAAGTACACCCAAGGCTACAGACGTGTAGCTGGAAATCACCCTCCCCACCGCCAGAAGAGGAACCGTCTCCAACCGGCACGCATCCAAAAAGGAAGAGTGCGGAAAATGCAAAAAAAGGCCGTATTCTGTTCATGCTCATGGAGTCATCACTCCCCTCCAGTCTAGCAAACCTCTCCATTCCTCTGCATTCATGCACACCATCCTTCCGGTTATTTTTAGCTTGAGTTTGAGTTTTCTCATTCTTCAAACAAGATGCACTCCGGCCCCTTCTGCGCCCCTCACGGCAGAGGTCCTAGAAGCATTGGACTTAGGAGCATTAAAAGGTCCTGAGGCCCTCCTGGCCCGCGCCGAGGCTGCAGAATCTCGTCTTAATCAGCCCCTGACTGCCGCAGAAGGTCGACAGGCGAAGGAAGAAATCGAGCGGATGGCAAAAGCCCTTTCCCTGCTCCCTCTTGCGCCTGAACTTCCATGGGTAACCTGGATTGAAAAACGGCAACACGCTTCCCCGCTTACGGCCACGGCTCTCCTCAGCATCTCTGGCCCGTTTCTCTCGAATCAAGGCGTTACCCTTGCGGACTCACTCGACGACCGGAATACACAAACTGATCTGCGCCTCAAAGCGCATCAAATCCTTTGGGCCAATGCTCCAGGAATTGCTATTGCCCGCGCAAACCGCCTTTTCTTTGCCGAAAAAACCCGGGGGAATGAGCAAATCCGCCCCCGATATTTGCAGGAAATTCTTCCGCCAACCTCCAGTCCCTTCGTAGCAGAATTCCTCCTCCGTTGCGCAAAACATAGTGGACAAGACACCTGGACACGACGTATTGCCATTCAAAAACTGATTAAAACGAAAAATAAGGCAGCCGCCCAGCATATGGCAAGCATTTTCCTCAGTGAGACGGATGACCTCAATATTAAAAAAGAGGCCTTCCACGCAGCCCTCAAGCTAGACCCGAAACTGGGTCATCGATTCCTCATGACCCGTGTCCCCAATGCCGAGTCGGAACCGATTCTCTATGAGTTCTTCCGATTTCTTCGTAAAGAGGAAGGCCTCCCCAAACTCCCCCCTGGCCCAAGCTCCCCGGACCGCCCTCGATGAAACTCTTTGACTCGCACTGCCATCTCACTTGGGCCGACGACCAGTATCCGGTGGAGGAATGGCTTCAACAAGCGCACGCAAATCAAGTGGAGCAATTCATCTGTGTGGCTGTCGATGAAAAGAACGCTCTTGAATGCAAAGCACTTGCAGATATATTCCCTCAAGTACACCCTACTTTTGGAATCCACCCCAATGATCTCGGAGACGGAAGCGAACTTGCGGCGAGACTCCAGACTTTAAATTCCCTGGCAAAAGAAACCAGCTGGGTGGCCGTCGGTGAAACGGGGATGGATTTTTTTCGGGAGCACACAACCAGAGAAGTCCAGGAAGAAGGGTTTACTTTTCAGCTAGAGCTTGCAAAAGAATGGGATTTATCTACCGTAATTCACTGCAGAGATGCGGCGGACGCAACCCTTGCCATTCTAAAAAACCACGGCAATCCGGAACGTTGCATCATGCACTGTTGGTCTGGTTCACCCGATGAGCTCAAACCTTTTCTTGATTTGGGGGTCTGGGTCTCGTTTGCAGGAAACCTCACATACCCGAAGTCCGACGCCATCCGACAATCTGCCCAACTCGTACCGGAACACCGACTTCTCCTTGAAACGGACGCTCCCTTTCTTGCGCCACAGCCTAAACGTGGAAAGAGAAATGAGCCTGCGTTTTTACCGCATACGCTTCAGGCACTTGCCGAAATTCGCAAGATGTCACCGATTGATCTTGCTGAAATCACTTATCAAAATACATGCGAAGCATTTGAAATTTCATTTCATTCGGGCATAGAAGTAGACACGGACACCTGAAACTCTTTCGTCCCAGAATAACCCGAAAGCACAGGATGCGCGAAAAAGTCAAGGCCATTTTCTTGAACTTCCATCGAAAACAAGTAGCCCCCGTACCGGAATTCTCCGTGATTGTTGGGAAAGAAAAAAGGCAAAAGCGGATACGACACGGAACGGGAAATATCAAAAGGTTCTGACAACCGAGGGAAAGTCACAAAGGCCTGTTTCTCATTCATCCAAATCTGTTCTACGGAGGCAATCATTTGCAATAAGTCCTCTGCACAGGCCTCATTTTCTAAACGCCGCGGCTCGTAGAATGATGGGAAGGCAAGACCTGCAACAACAGAAAGAATTGCTGCCGTCAAGACCAAGTCAAGCAAGGTGAACCCATGCTGGGAATGCAAGCTAAGCTTCTTCATGCTCCTTCGCCAATCGAACTTGAGCTGTGATTACTTGAAACTCCCCCCTCCGTATCCATCCTCAAAATTTGACCGCGACGGTTATTCAAGCCATCGGTAACGACACCTTGGCGAAGAATGGCCCCGAAATGATGTGCAACGGATTCCAACAAAGTGATTTTTCCAGTATCGTAGTAGCCTAAAAAAGAAATATTATGAATGTCTTGCGCGGACATGGCTTCTCCTAAGCGGGGGAACGAATGGTACAGGGGAAAAAGTACGGGCCGTAACATCTTTCGATGCCACAGCCCGCTATCGTAACGCCTTTCACCTAGTCAAGAATTAAGATCTCAACACGGCGGTTGGCAATTTTTCCATCTTTTGTACCGTTATCACCCTTTGGAGTAAACTGGCCGTGCGCTGCAATGCGCACAAAAGCGGAATCCATGCCCATGGTTTGGGTCAAGTAATCTGCAACAGCCATAGAGCGTTCTACGGACAAACGGAGGTTTGTGCCCCACTTGGATTTTTTGATGGGGTCATTATCTGTATGGCCTTCAATCCAGAAGGTGCGTCCAGAGTAATCACTGGTCAAGGCCGAAGCCACTGTGGCAAGACTGTCCTCTCCCTTTTTCACAAGAGAAGCAGAGCCGGACTTAAAGGTCAAAGCCGAGGGAAGATTCAACACGAGAAAACCACCACGACGATCTACGTCCACACCCGTACCAGAGAGACGTGCGCGAAGTGCTTCAACTTCGGCGTCGGCCTCATCCATAGTTTGAGTCATGGAAGCAACCCGGGCTTCCAATTCTGAAGCACGACTTTGCTCGTACTGAAGTTGCTCCTCTAGGGAAGCATTTTCAGCCTGAGCCAAGTCACGGGCAGAGCGAAGTTGGCGAGTTTGCGATTGATACGCGGTAAGTTGCCGGTCCGAATCTTCTTGGATTTGCTTCTGGAATCCCGGCTGACAGGCCGGAAGTACCAAAGCTGAGGCAGCGAGGATGAGAGCGAATTTATTCATGAGTTTGCAAGGGGAGCCCAAAAGGCTATGTGAGGAAATCTTGGATGAGACGAGGCCAAGTCTGAAGGAAAAACGTCCGAAGACTGTCTTGCGCAAAAAGGACCAGGCCTGTTCCGAGAATGAGGGGGGGACCAAAAGGGATGACACGGCCCAACCACCAACCTCGAAAGACGGTAAGTCGCCAATTTGCCCACCGATTTCGCCGACGGCGTCGGGATGCGATGAGGCAAATCATGCGAATAATGTTTAAAAGACCAAAAATGGCGCCGACGAGAACGCCGACGAAGAAGGTCCAGATGGCACCTTCCAGTCCGAGAAGGGCGCCCACTGCGGTGAGGTATTTGACATCCCCAAGGCCGAGGGCTTCCTGCCCTAGAATGTAGCGAAACAGAGTCCTGATTCCAAATAGCAAAAGGAAAGAAATTCCTGCGCCGAGGAAAGAAGAGGCGAATGCCACTTTTTGAGGGGTATTTTCAAGAGTCAGGCCCAGCCAGCTGACCCCCCAGGGTAATTCCGAAGTACCAAGCCCCATCTGAAACGAAGGCTCCAAGAAGGCTACAGCAAGGCCAAAAACAATGCCCCCAAGAGTGATCCCGTCTGGAAGGATGAAATGCTTGAAATCGATTGTGGCGGCAATCCAGAGCGCTGTGAGGGTGATGAGAAAAAGGCCGAGCGCAAGGGGCCCCTGTTCGCCCGCCCAAGAATACCCTGCATGATAAAAAAGTACCGCAAGGCCAATCTCATGAATCAAGTAAGCCGCGCCGAAAGTGACGCCGCAATAGCGACATCGACCCCTGAGAAGGATCCAGCCAAAGAAAGGGATGTTGTCGAACCAGCTCAGTGTGTGCTTGCAGGATGGGCAGAAAGAACGGGCTGGACGAATGAGGCTGAGGTCTTCCGCCGGAATGCGGTAAATAGCCGCCGATGCAAAGGAGCCGGCAATGCCTCCTAAAAGGAGGAGAAGCCCCCCATACAGAAGTTCGGCCCCACGTAGTACGCTCCACCAATCCATCTTGGTATTGTGCGTCTACGCGGGGCCGGAAATCAAGGGAACAGATTACCAGCCGTACGGAATTTTGAAGTACTTCAGTTTGGGCCGCGGCGAAGAGGCGGAAAGACCGCCGGATTCTGCGATGTCAAAACTAATGCGGTACTGGAAGAAGCGCTTGCCTTCAAGATCTGCTAAGTCCGTGGTCCAGTCAGTGGGCACGCCAGGAATATTTTGACCCGACCAAAAGACTCCCGTTGTAGGATCTGCTCCCAATTCGTCTGCACCCCTAAATTCAACCTTGGCATACCCCAAAGCAGGAAGAGTGTCTTTGACATCGGCTGTATCAAAACGGAAGAATTTTTGCGCAATGGCCCATGAAGCTCCTGCACCAGGAATAGGGCCATCCTCAGAACCTATGATCAAAGTCATGGTATCCGTAGCTTCGTCATAAGTCGCTGCAGCGATCTCATAGTACTGTGCAACGAAAGGCGTGCCTGGATCGGTGACGTAGTCGTAGCCAATGAGGATGTGCGGATTAGCAAGGCACGGCTCAAAAGATGGGTCCTGGAGTTTGGTCGAAATATTGGGCACAAGCACCTCATAGGCATCCACGGTGGTACCGCTTGATCCAAAGGCAACCATGGTCCCAACTGCTATGTTGGCCCCAGATTTGGTCACGCGGCCATCCCCGTCGAGACCGGCCATGGAAATATTCTGCCCCGACCATCTTGGATAGAACTCCGGGGCAACTGCGTCAGATCGACGAAGAAGTGCCGTGCCTGAATCCAGCCAGTTACTCTGAAGCATCGACTCAGAATCAAAGAAAGGAACACAGACAACAGGAGATGGGCTAGAAAAAACGCCCAAGACCTGTTCCATTCTATCTGTGTTGACATAATCCGAAGTCCCCCCCCCGTCAGCTACGTAGGCTGCAATCCCGGCTGCAACATTGGGATGAAAAGAGATATCCGCTCCTGGATTCGGCACGTGAATTTGAATCACGCCGTTTGCTCCAGCACCTCCACGACCGGCCATATAATCCGAATTGCCGTCTCCAGATGTAGCGTGCGTTCCTGTCATTCCCAATGACGTTGCCGACCACCCTCGCCGACCACCAATGGCTTGCATCAAGGGGAAGTCATAAGTTAGGAATTCCGCAATATCGGCGGGAGTTCCCACCGAAATGTTTTCAAGATTCAGTCCAGTATTGGAGTGCAAGACCATATGCCCCCCAGCACCGCCACCAGAGCCGGAAACTTGGTTATAGGCAAATAAAGCATGTTCTCCTCCTGCGCCACAGCCACCATTCACTTTGAGCACCGTGGTGTCTGCAAGAACAATCTCACCGAGGGCAAAAAGTAGGAGTTGTCCGCCGCCGCCGCCGCCTGCAGCGCCCTTGAAGTAGGCCCGGGTCCACCCGTAAGGGAAACCCGACATGGCCGGAAAATCCGGGTCAGGGAAATTTGTCATCATAGGGAAAAGTTCGTCAGGCGCATCAAATATGCCATTCACATTGCTATCCCAAATCTCTCTCTCCACAACTGAAAGATCGCCCCCTCCACCTCCGCCGCCACCAGCCCAAGCCATGGTCAGCTCTCCGTCCACAACCGCACCGGTTGTGGAAACCCGTTTCCCCCAGTAATCGTTAGCGAGCCCATCTTGAAAAGGAGATGAACCACCAGATCCACCATCGGGGCCATCAGAAGAGTGCCCTGGATTAAAGGTGGAGACACCCGCATCAGGAGAAGGGTCCCAGCCACTGGCTTGATCCTCTGCGAGCTGATCCATAATGCCGTCTTTCATCCCGTAAACACCCGCGGGAACAGGTCCGCCAGCAGTCTCATTTGCCGTGTTATGGAAAGGGTTGTCCGAATCGTACGAACTTCCTCTTAGTCCGGCTTCAGCGCCTTGGAATTCCGGCTGAGTCAAATCCAGCGTTAGGTGAAGATCTGGGCGATTATCCGGGCCATGGTCATCATAAAGAACAGAGAATCCATTGTCCCAGACAAAAAGGCTTTGGCTGTCCGACCAGCGGGCCCATTGAACCGCCTGGTTCTGGGTCAAAGCAAAAGCTCCACCTCCACCGCCTGCAGCAAGTAGATAGTTCATATTGCCACTCCCAACCAAAGACATGCCGTCCCAAGTTTCGCCCTCTCCGACCGGAGTGAACAAATCCATCACCCCTTGGATTTGCTGAACGCCACCCTCTCCGCCAATACCTCCTCCAGAAGAAGCACCAAAGGCCCCTTGGCCATTTTCTGCTTGAAGAGTTTCTTTATCTGTTTCTTGAGAAGCGGATCCACCATTTCCTCCACCACAATGCCCCAAGGCGCCCGCTTCAACAATCTCCGGGTGGCCCAAGGGCGCAGGGCTTTGGGCATCATTCCCGCCCGCATCTAAGGTACCTGCAATTGTGACCGTTCCCGTTGCGTAGACAATAAGGGGGTTGGTCCCCTCACCTTTTAGAGTTCCGCCTGCTGCAATCGTCAAATTATGAACCTTGAGCAGGCCATCAACCAAAGTAAAGAAGCTTCCATCAGAGTCTTGATATGAAAAATTTCCGTTGGTGCCTAATACGTGGAAATCTCCGCTGGAGACGACCAAATTATCCGTCAAAGGGTCAATCTCACCGGAGTAGGGGAAGTCAAACGAGGCCTGAACAAATCCATTGCCAAAATCCACCAAAGGAGTTTGCACACCGGCGGTCAAATCAATATTCAGTGTGTTTTCAAAGTCCTCTTGAAATTCATCAAAAGCAACCGTGGAGGCCCAAGTTTGTGTGTCCGAAAAAATGTCGGTAAGAGAAGTTGGCGTAGCACGGGAGTCCTCTTCTGTCTGGTTCACGTTATTGCGCTCTCCAGATAAATCTTCAAAACTGGTGGTCATCACCAACTGAAAGGCCCTGTCGGGAGGAAGAGGTCCAGAAGCACGAAAACGAACACTAGGACCAACAACAGAACAATTATCAATCACAAGCCACTCGCCAGAAATCTTATTCGTCACAGGAAAAGTGGTCCCGTCCGTCTCAGAAAAAAGAATGTACAGCCGGTCCGTGTTGAGATTTGATGCCGAAGTGTCAATCGGTTGATCAAAAACGACCACAAAATCCGAATCCGGGTAGGTGAAAAGATTGAGCCCCTCGGGCGAGGTCCAAGGAACTATATTCTTCGATAGGTCCGCTTCAATAAACTTTGGTGGGCCGACCACCGTGTCAATAAATAGGGGCTCCTCAAGAACAGGGGTGAAAAACACCCGGGTAAGGCCCACAGAAAGAGGGCGTCCTTCATGATCACGGAGGACCGTTTCCCCCAAACCGTTTTGCAGGGTCGGAATGATGAGCTGGTACTCATAGCCTCCAGGAATAAAACCGCCATTGTCGTTGGTCTCATTGGTGGGGCAAGCTGGCACAAAAGTCAGAGAACGGTCATCTTCTCCTCCGACTTCAAACTGGCCCGTAACGGGATAAGCCAGAACCTCAGAACTTACTGGTTTCAAAATCACCGACCCAAAAGTCACACTGGCTGGATCAATGGGGTGATTAAAAATGAAAACGATAGGGCGATTTAACTGCCAAGTATCATTGTTTTCTACGGTGACTGTTTGAACCGAAAAATCACCCGAAAATGGGTTATCCACTTCCTTTGCAAAGCACCCCACAAAAAGGATGAGGGGCAAAAGAAGGAGAGCGCGAAAAAAGTGTGTCATCATTTTCATTACTGAATCGTCCAAGCAAAGCCGTATGCATCCATTTCAGCTTCAATGTTGTTTTCTATGTCGGAGACGAATGTAAAACGGAGTTGAAAGAATTGCCATTTTGCTTCGGCTGCCAGAGCCGTGGGGTCTGCCGTCCACGGAGAAGGTGCACTTAACGTGCCGCAAGACGGGTTAGGGGCGCCCGCCAGACGATCGTAGTGGATCGGGGACCCTAAAAACTCACCGTAATAGTCAATTTGCGAGGAAGCATCATTCATGAGGGATTTTTGGTCCTGTGCTTCACAATTAACGACATCAATCATCTCGGACCCTCGCCATTCGACAAGAAATTCGGCGTCCCCTAATTGCTCAAAAGGGTCAACGACTTGGCTGGCCACAGACTCCAATACGCCACCAAAGGAGAACCAGTGGGTATAAACACGAGAAACGCGCACCACAAAATCAATTTGTTGCCAATAAAGTTCCGGACCATAACCATTTTGCACGCCGCCCCCATTGGACAAAAGCCCACCCGTAGGCTTTGTCCCAGAATCTCCGACGTCCGGAACCACGAGTGCGCCTCCATTTCCCCCATAAGAGAAAATACGAAAGACAGGCCGGTTTGAAGAAGGGACCATGATTTGAACCTGGAAACCATTCGGCCCCGGCCTGTCCATACTTGGGTAAGAGCGAAAGCGTGCCAGCAAAGGCAATCCTGCCGAAGGAACTTGCCCCGCAGACCAATACGGGACTTGACTGGTCACGGCAGGGGGAACCCCCACACTTTTATCCGGGTGCGTCCCTACGAGGTCCTCCGGAAAAGAAGTGTCACGCCATGTGTACGTAGTTTCAAAATCCGGCCACGGCAACATTGCAGAACCTCGCTCAGACTGAAAAAGCTGTCCGGGGTCAATTTCATACTTTGTGTCAAACACAATTTTCTCGTAATAGCCCTCAGCAAAGCCAAGAGTATTTTTGTCAAAAAGGGCATTCCGCTTTAAGCCCGATGCATCGTAATCTGGATAACCTGTAGAAGGATTGATGTAATCATCGGGAAGGCGCTCACTATGCGACAAAGCAATAGAGTATCGGTCAAACACATCATTAAAAGCTAATGCCCCGAATGGACTCCAGTTCATTCCCTCTACGTCCACATCCATCTCCGCAATCGAAGTCAAACCAAAGCCAAGATGGTGGTAACCCCAACAAGTCATCAAGACTGCCCCAGCCGGAGTAAGCGGAGTCATGATAGAACTGGACCAGGGCGCCCGCTGACCAATGTATAAGTTAGACATGTCTGCCGAGCGACTGAAACGACTTGGAGCGCGGCCTCTTAAAATTCCGGGCTCAAATCCGAATTGCCCCGTGTACTCTGACAGTCCGTCTCCGTTTTCATCTAAGCCAAGTACGCGTAGCGCAAAGTAACGAGAATCGGGAGGTGGGATACTAGGATCCAAAGAAAACAGGGCCTCTTGTCCTGGACTCCCCGCAACAAATTTGGAAAAATCCAACGGGTTGCCGGCTAAATCTAAAATGCCGGTTGCTCCGTCACGAATCGCCAAGGCCACGGACAAGGTTGGGTCAAGACTCACATTAGATATTCCAGCCGATGGAGCCAGAATAAAAGTACGAGAGTCCATGGCCGCTTCAATGGGGCCGAGGAAAATCCGCCCCGAGCCCGTCCCAGATGTTGCATAACCTAAAAGGCGGTCGATGTAGGTCGCCGTGGACTCCATCGGGTCAATGGGCCGCGAGTTTGGCTCTGGAGAGTCAATGGTGGCCACGCTATTAAACGTATGCAGCACCATGGTGCCCAAGGACTTCACCGACGACGGAAGGACAGCCTCCGTAAAGCGCAACCCAACCGTGGCATAAGGGTCGACCTCTTCTGCCGGAAGGGTTTGAGGTGCCGCGGTGAAACGAACCCAGCAATATTGCAAATGAGCATCCACGTCGGCGTACCGCGTATGTAACTTTGAGACAAGCGGGCTCGAAGAATAATCACCGACGACAAGCGAGCCCTGTGCCAATGCACCGGACACAAGTACCTCAGATGGTGCCGCAGGGTTGGCACCAAGAATACCACTGACCAACACAATGGCGTCCCCAAATTCAAGCACATCACCGACTTTGGAAGAAATGCCTTGACAGTTAACAGCCTCAATGCCGTAGCTGAACTCATAAAGGCCAGATCCTAAATCTGCAATTGACGAAATCCCAACGTCAAGCTCAGCCAAAATCGAAGGCTTTTCCATATCCACCATAAAGCCGCGGAATGGGTCATCACCATTGCCACTGCGAAACGCACGAATGATGACCGGGCTTCCGCCATCGCTCAACTCCGCAGGGTCTTGCGTTCTTGACCCAATGGTTCGATTCCCGGCCAAATTTGTGAGGATTTGTGTCTGGCCGTAGAGGGGCTCCAGCACCGTGGGAATGCGGAGTAAGCCATTAGCCGCTAACTGGTCTGCCGATTCTGAAAACCCAAGTCCATTCTCAGGAAGCCCCGTTTCGGCGGATTCATAAGCCGAAATTATGGGGTCCACAATAATGATGCCGATTGCCTCCCCGGCACTGTTTTCCCCTTGCTTCACAATATAACGGGTGTTGGACACGGCCAAGTTCAACACTGCTTGCACCGTTTGGCGATTGACCGTGGAAGGGTCCAGGTAGTCATTGAACTCCAAACGAATCACGCCATTTCGAGCAACCCGCGCAAAAACACCATTGGCTTCCGGCCCGTTCGGCGGAACAGCCACCAAGCCATAGCGCGCTGCACGCAGCAGAGAAGCAAAGACCGGGTTTTCGAGTCCTAGTCCATTCAAGTGTGGCTCCTGGATGGCGACTGTCTCCGCCCCGGTTATGGGGTTTCTGGCCAACGAGTAATTGGCGTCCGTCACAAGGCTCTCACGGATAACCACATCTTTTTCGACAATAATCCCTGTTACGTCCATGACGTCAACAAGGCGACCCCAGAAAACGTCCTCCAAATGCATTTCCCCAAAGCCCGCCCCGCCCCCAAAGCTTCCGTCACCCCCGCCAAGGCCTCCCGTTGGCAGGCAAGATCCTGCCGGAAGAACGCACAGCAAAAGCAGGGCGAGGCAGGAAACGTTCCGAGATGTGGGGTTTAAAAGCATAATGTTTAGTTGCTAGTCATACGCAATACCGAGGCCATCCATTTCCGCCATTGAGTCGGTCGTTTCATCCGCAACGAAGGTCAAGCGTATTTGGAAAAAGTTGTATGCCGTAGCACCGTTCAATTCAAGGTCGGCGAAATCCGTCGTCCAAGGACCTGTGTCACTGACGGCACCCATACCGTCGTCTTCGCCGTAGTAGTCAAATTGACTTGCAGCATCTGTCAAGGCACTGGGGTTCGTTGTTGGGTCCACGCCTCCATGTGTCACCGCGAAGGAACCACGGAATTCCACGAGCACTTCAGTCTCTGGCAATTGATAAGGAAAAGCCGGCTCCAGGGTCATTCCGTGGAACCCTCCAGGAATCAGTGTGCCACCTAGTGCAAACCAGTGTGTGTAGACACGAGACACCTTGACTACAAAGTCTGCTTGAGACCAGTACACCAAGTTGTCCACCGGTGGGGTGATCGCTCCTCCCGTCCAACCCCCGGATGGCCACGTCCCATTATTCCCTTCAACGTCTGGAATCACCAGGTGTTCCACCGCACCGGAATCAACCCCACCAGCTGAGAATGCTCTCCAACCAGGAAGCGCTGAGTTGGTCACCATTTGAGACACTTGGAATTGGTTTTGTGAAACTGAGACCTGGGAAGCAGGGTAACAACGGAAACGTGCAAGCAAAGAAAGACCGACAGACGGCACGCTACCAGGTTCCCAAATTGGGTAAAGAAACCCACTCGAATCCGAAGACTGCTGATTGGTTGGTGGGGACCCAGGACTGTCCGTTCCGGACGGGGTGCCGAACAAGTCTGACTCGTAACCTGTATCTCGCCAAGTGTATGTTTGATTGAACTCAGGCCATGGAAGCATGGTTGTGCCTGAATCCGCAACGTAATTATTGATGTTACGCAAGGCATAAGATCCATCAAAAATCAGCTCTTCCGTAACCCCGACATCCCAACCTAAAATATTTTCGTCAAATGCACGCGCACTAGTAAGTCCTGATAGCGGGTAAACCGCTTGACCTTGCGGGGTCATTGCTTCATCCGGTAAGCTATTTGCGTGACTTAAAGCAAGGGAGACCCGAGCGTAACTCTCATCAAGAATCACCCCGTTTACAGGTGCCCAAGACAAGCCTTCAATGTCCATGTTGAACTCATTCGGATCTTCAAAGGCACTCCCGAGAGCAGGGCTACCAAAACCGAAGTCTCCCGGACGCCAAAGGGTCATGACCACAGCGCCAAAAGGCGTCAGTGGCTCATACGGGTTGTTTGCCGGTGGAACCGCAAGAGCGGCCCCAATGTATTCATTGCCACGGTCCGAAGTCCTAGAAAAGTGCTGGATTGGTCTGCCCGTAATCGTGGAAGGACCCACGGTAAATTGCCCACCGTACTCCGCCATGCCGTCTCCATTTTCATCCGCTGCGCCGCCGAGGAGTGCAAAATAAACAACACTTGTAGAGTCCAGTGTGGCGGGGTCTGGGTAAATTGCCATGGCCGGGGCCGCAGCTCCATCTTTTCCCGCAACGAAATGGGCAAAGTCCAGTGGGTTTCCGGCTAAATCGACAATGCCATCAGCGCCATCTCGAAGAGCCAAAGCAAAAGCCTGGATCCCCCCGCCGTCTGGGTTGGAAAGGCCGGCCTGGGGCAAGAGAAGAAAACTTCGGCTACCGTTGGAAACCTCAATGGGGCCGAAGTGAATTCTTCCGCCAAACTCGGTGCCTGCCCCCCAAATGGCACTTTGGTCTGGAATGAAGTGGAAACCGCGCTGACGATCAATGTAGTCACCTGCTGTTTCTAATGTGAAACCCGCGGTGCCACTGATCAAGTCTGGGGCCTGAAAAGGAGCGACTTCACTGGGCCATGAATTGACTTCCTCAAACGCAGTGAGAACAAGGGTTCTCATAGAAGTGACGGAAGCCGGATCCACAGGCTCATCAAACTGCACTGAAAAGGAAGCATATTGAGAAGTTCCTTGGGCTGGTGCAGTAAGTGGATTGGGTGAAACCTGAACGTAACAGGTTTGTAATGCCACATCCGCCGTGGAATAGCGCGTGGAGAGACGCGCGGACTGGGGAACAAGTGACGGAAGTGGGCCGTCAATGAGCGTGACCCGGCTGTTGTAAGCCCCAGGATCCGTCCAATCTTCGGCCGAAATTACCAAGAGAACGGAATCTCCTTCGGCCTCAAACGTATCCCCAATCTTTGGTTGAATGTTCTGGCAGGCGGCGTCATTTAATGCATAGGTGACCAAGTAATCCGTGCCGTCGGAAACCAACGCGGTAATGGTGACACCGAAAACCCCTAACAAGCTGGGGCGAGTGACATCTTTCAAGAAGCCGTGATAAGGATCTGCTTCATTGCCCGTTCGAAGGCTCCGCACCAAAATATCATGCCCTGCCTGAGAGGAAGTGACAGGCTCACCCGACTCAAGTTGAGTCGATAAGCGCTCACCGGAAGCGCCGCGCAAGACTTCGGACTGAAAATCAACGGGGTCGGCCCTGGTCGGCAAACGCAAAAGGAAATTGTCATCCACGCTGTCCAAAGAAGCCGGGAAGCCCACGGTGTTATGAGGCAAAATCAAATCCGTCGATTGCCGAGCGGAAATCGTGGGGTCAAAGATAAGAATCCCCATAGATCCGTCCACGCTCTCCTGGACGGAAAAGCGGCCAAGAAAAGGGCTTGAATAGTCCGTGCCCATATAAAACTGCACCATTTCTTGGGTCACCTCCTCAGAGCTCTGCGCAAGCGGGGCAGAGAAGGTCAGCTTCATGGCTGCGTTCCTTGGAATCATGGTGTACGGCTGGTTGTCACTGGGACCCTTGGTCAAAATGCCATCTAATCCCGAAGTCGCCGAAGTGAATAAGGAATCAAAACCGGCATCCACCTGTGCATAGTTCAAAATGGTTAAGACCTCGGCTTCTGTAACCGGGTTATTCGAAAGCGAATAGTCTCCGGCCAAGCTCAACTCTGCGCGAATAACAACATCCGTCTGAACCAATTGCCCGTCTCTATCCACGACATCTACTAAACGCCCCCACTCCACCGTTTCTAGGTAAAAAGCACCTCCTTCAGAATCACCACCAGCGCCGGAAGAAGATCCACCCAAGTTAGACCCGCCCGGGATACAGGCCACGGGGAGCAAGGAAACGAGGGCCAAAAGGCCAACGGTGAGAAGACGGTGAAGGCGTGTCTGATTCATTCCAAAAATGGAGCAGGAGGGGTTGTCCTAGATGATGACCATCCTAAGACAGCGGAGAGCCTCCTGCACCATGCTTAGAGCAAAAACTGTGCCAACCAAAAAACGGAGAATTGGGGGCAAAATCGGGCGTTTTTAAGCAAAAGTGTGCGATTTCGCACACCTGGGACAAGATCAGCCTCCGCCCCAGGAATAGTCCTCTTTCTCCGCCTGGTCACGCGTTTGAAAAGGCACCAGATTCTCCGGCCGAATCTGCTGAACCAGCGGGGAATACGCCGGATGCACCTTCCTGCTCGACAAACAACCCACATAAGGAGCCTCAAGCGGCACATCACAAAAAGAGCACAAGAAAATACGCTTCCCCTTGCCCTCAACGCGCCAAGGCGGCCGAAGGCCTTCGGCGTGCGTAATGCAGTTCTTATTAGGGCAAGGAGCCAAGAAATGCTCCGGATTCCCGGAGGGAAGTGGGTTTAGAGCCGGCAAATCGACCTTTTCTGGACATAAAAGAGATAAAAAGACTGCCTGACGCACTCGAGGACCCATGTTGGCCTGCTCAAAATAAAGGGCACGAGGATCCTCATCCACTGCAACTGGGAGCTCATCACGCCGTGGTAAGGGATGCAATAACAAGGTGTCTTGCAAGAGTGGATCTTTCAATTGTTCTACCGTAATACCCGGATATCCCCCACGGTGGGCCTTGGCACCCCGTTCCTCTTGAAGACGGGTGAGGTAGAGAGCGTCTAGCCCATGAAGAGCAGAAGTACCCACACCAAAAAGTTCGCCCTGCACTAAGCCTTTGGGCTCCAGCATGCGTGCCTCCGGGTTCCCCGTCCATTCCTGAATTAACGGATGCCGCACTCTTTTCAATCGGTAAGCGAAGCGATGCATCAGTCGATTCTCGAATCCTGGTTCCCAATCTAAACCAGAACCGGGCAACAGCAAAATGCGCGCTCCTAGCACAGCCAGACTCCACGCTAAGGAACGAGCCGTTCGGCCATTTTGAATGTCTCCGAGGATGCCGACGGTCTTTCCTTCAATGACTCCCCACTTCTGATGTAGTATGGATAGATCAACCAAAGTTTGGGTGGGATGCCCTAGACGCCCGTCTCCCCCATTAATCACAGGGACTCCAGCCACTTGGGCGGCTCGACGAGATGCGCCATCTCTCGGGTGGCGCCAAACAAGAAGATCGGCGTATCCGCCCATCACACGAGCCGCATCGCTGAGTGTTTCGCCCTTTACGGAGCTTGAGCTTCTTGGGTCTGAAATAGAAATTACACGGGCGCCCAAACGGTGGGCTGCCGCCTCAAAAGAAAGACGCGTGCGGGTCGAGGGCTCCTCAAAGACGGTGGCAATCAGATAGCCATCAAGGGCATTGGCATAACGCAAAGGTGACCTCTCTATAGAACGAACAAGCTCCAGAAAGGACTCCAGGTAGGGCCGAGAGAAGGCTTCAGCTGAGTGCAAACCTTCCGTCAAGGGCAGAAGCCTCATACCCCTAGTTTACCCTCGCGGGGAATTGACCCTACCGCACGAATGATAAAATCCCTAGCGGCTCAAAAAGTGCCTGTTCAATTTCTGCCAATAACGTGGGCGCATCTTGATGGCAAGAACCGCGAATCCATGGGCCAGGCCAGAGGTCTTCGGGGCACCACGTCTCCTCTAAATCCGTCCGCAAAAGAACGCGAAGATGCTCGGAAGGAGAAGATTGGACCCATTGCGCAACCGGTGCAATCGGCGGAGTATGCGCATCACAAAGCCACACCACTTTCCAAGCTTGATCACAGGCCTCTCGTGTTTGTATGAGTGCTGCCTGATCCAAATCGTTTTCAAAGACTCCGAAACCTGCCGTGTCTACCAAGCGGACTTCGGCCGACGCCTCACCTTCCCCCATTAAAATCCCGACCTCAACGCTGTCTCTGGTTGTCCCCGGGTGCGGTGAAACGGTGACACGGTCTGCACCGAGCCACGCATTCATTAAAGTGGACTTGCCGACATTGGTCGGGCCCGCCAAGACAACTTTCGGCGGATTCTCTAAAACGGCTTGCCAAGAAGGTGCGGCGGGAGGATCCCCGTGAAGTGCTCGAGATGCCCAGAGTGCATTCGCTAAACCACGCGCCTGAAGAAATCGATTCTGAAGAGGGTTCGGAGAGGAAATAAGCTCCTGCCAGTGCAGGCTTTCAAGCCAAGAAGAGAAGGTCGACGCAATTCCTTGCCCCCCATGAAGATGCACCTCAAAAGGAGGGGAACGGTTTTCTCCTTTATGCCATAAAAGCCCTTCATCAAAGCCCTGACCCGCACCTACCGAGCACAAAGAGAAAGAATGGAGAGCCGGGACTTTCCGAAATGCCGCATTGATTTCTTGCGAAGTAGCCCAAAGGCCCCAAACAGAAATCGCCCGAGCAGCGGGAGCCGATAAAAGTCGATAACTAGGCATCCAGGCTTTCTCTCTGCGGAAGAGAGGCCAGAGCCTTCATCATCAAATGGGGCTCTTCTTTCCAGGTAGAAGGCAGAAATGACCGCAAGAGAGGACTTGCCCCACCGGTCAGGAATCGCCCCAAAGATTGGCCCGCAGAGTCCTCAAAAGACTGGGCTAAGGCATTCACCCCTAACGCTAAAAACCGATATGTTCCTGCCGAAACAGCGGCCGCGGATTGGCGGGGGATTTCTTCGGAAGATGCTTCCACCGCCGACGGCGTAGGCAAATGCGGACAAGACCTTTGGAGACTTTGGATTTGCGCGGAAAGACCCGGCCCGATGGCGCCCCCCAGAAAGACGCCTTCTCTCGTGACGGTATCCAAAGTCCATGCCGTGCCGAAGTCCGCAACCAGCACGCCCTCTTTGTGAGACTTCCACGCAGCCCAAGCAACGAGAAGACGGTCAATGCCTGTTCCTGTCGTGATGATTTCCAAAGGAATATCCTGCTGCCTGACAGTGATAGCTCGTTTCCCGACTGAGGAGGAATCGAATGCCTCTCGCGCCTGGGGAGATGTTGAAGCTACAAGAATCAGGGCCTTGGGCTTTTGTACAAGCAGGGCAAAAAGGTCGGGAGAAAGAATTCCTTGTGCCGGGTGCTCAAAAACAAAGACTTCTCCGTGCGCTCCGAAAGAGACGGAACAAGACAACTTTGCTTGGGTGTTGCCAAGGTCCAGTAGCCAAACTTCAGCCATGAATTAACGCGGAAGGCGGTAAGTCAAGGAACGCATGCGACCTAAGCGCTCCACCAAAACATGGAGCGTTTGACCAGGCTCTTGCTGGCGCATAAAGCGAAGTACCTCCGCACGGTCCGTTGTGGGAAGGCCATTGACCTGCAACACAATGTCATTGTTTTTTAAACCGATGTGTGCAAAAGGAGAACCCGCTTTAATGGATTTAATCTTCAAGCCGACGACTTGCCCGGTAGCATCCCGCGCAGGGCCAACTTGAACGGCGGCAAGAATCTCATCTTCCGGCATTTCTTCCATCATGCGAATATCGTCCGACCCCAACTCAAACGTATCCGGGACCACCTCTTCTGTCTTAGAACGACTTGTTGTTATGGAGACGGCCTCTCCGTTTGAGCCCATGACGGTGATGCGACCTTCTGTGTCTATCTCGGCCTCCCGAGTCGTAAGAACAAATGAAAAGTCATCCTCTTTAATTCCAATTTCCACTTCATTCCTTCGAATGTCCTTCAAGAAAAGAGTGAGACCTTCCTTCGACTCAATTTCAAACTCTTCCCCGTGACGGTAGAACCCTCCCACAGAAGGGTCGCCACTGGGGGCATCCGTGGGCCGCAAAAATGCCGCCGCGCGGGCCGATACGGAAGAATACTGAATTAAAATAACTTCCAAGTCATCGGGGCCAATTTTAGGCTTTGGAGGAGGCGGAGCAACGGCACCAGGTAAGGTTTCTAGGGGCTTCACCCAGCCGGAAGCTTCCTTGAGATGGAGAACCTGGAAATGTGGGTCATGCGCCTTCAGATGCCCAAAAAGTGTATTGGAAGAATATTCTTTAATCGAGGACTGCAAGCGACGCGGATCAAAAGGCTGCAGGTATGTGGCACGGTTTTGCACAAAATCACTAAAAGACAACCCAAAGCCCGCCAAGGCTAGAACACCAGCCAAGGTGAAAAACAAGCGAATGAGACGATAACTCACCTTCTCATCCTACCCCTGCTCCGAAGTAATGCGAAGGGCTGTTTCTTTCACAATTGCCGCCAAGCGGAATCGCAAAGCGTCGAGTCCCTGCGCCATCGCTGCAGAAATCAACAAGCCATCTTGGCCGGATTTCTCCATGAGATCCTGAGCTCGCAATCTGGATGCATCATCTTCTATTTTTGTAGCAAGCAATAGCCAACTTCTTTGGGATAATTCTGGGCTAAATGCCGTTATTTCTTGGCGAATCGTCTGGAAATCTGTCCAAGGGTCCTCCGAAGCCACGGAGCAATCCACCAAATGTAAAAGTACTTGGGTGCGCTCTACATGGCGCAGAAACTGGTGGCCAAGCCCTTTCCCCTCATTAGCACCTTCAATCAAACCAGGAATATCCGCCAACACCAAGGTTGGTGGGTCAGCTCCCGTTTCCATGACCCCAAGGCTTGGATCCAAAGTCGTGAATGGGTACGCACCAACCCGCGGCCGCGCCGAGGTCAACGTCCGCAATAACGTACTCTTTCCAGCGTTCGGGAGTCCAACAAAGCCAACATTAGCCACTAATTTCAATTCCAGGGCTACCTGCCGATCTTCGCCCGGCGTCCCCTTATCAAAGCGATCAGGAGTCTGGTGTGTGGCCGAAGCAAAACGCGCGTTGCCCTTGCCACCGCGACCTCCTTCGGCAATCACAATCTGTTCCCCATCTTCCTTCAAGTCCGCCAGTAAATTTCCCCGACGTGCATCTTTGATTTGCGTGCCAATAGGGACATGGATTTCAATGGATTCCCCTTGGGCACCGGAGCAATTATTAGGGCCCCCAGGCCGGCCATGCTCAGCAAAATGTTCTCTTTGACGTGCAACACGAAAGAGAGAGTTCTCATGAGAGGTTGCGACAAAAACGACGTTGCCACCATCACCGCCATCTCCTCCATCAGGACCACCTTGCGTGACGTATTTTTCTCGGTGAAAACTGCAACAACCATCCCCCCCCTTCCCAGCTCTTACATGAAGAACCGCCTCGTCGCGAAACATGCCGTCTTGCTTCATATAATTAAAAAAGGAACGGGAGGCTACTTGGGCCCCCCGTTCAGTCAATCAACAAGGGACTAGCCCTCTTGAGACATCACCGCAATGCGGCGACGAGAAAGAAACTCAACCACACCGTCCTGCAAAGCAAACAAGGTGTAATCGTTACCGCAGCCTACGCCATGTCCCGCGTGAAAACGGTTGCCACACTGGCGAACAAGGATTTCACCTGCGCGCACGGTTTGACCACCGTAACGCTTGATTCCTCTCATTTGAGGATTAGAGTCACGCCCGTTTTTGGTGGAACCACCGCCTTTCTTATGTGCCATTATTCAGCTCCTATTTATCCGCGGATTTCTTTGATTCGAATGTGGGTGTAGCCTTGCCGATGCCCGGTACGCTTGCGCGAATTTTTCCGGCGTTTAAAGGTGGCTACGAAAAGCTTCTTGTCTTTGACGTTTCCGACAATTTCAGCAACCACGGTTGCGCCCTTTACCAAAGGGGTGCCGACTTCCATCGAACCATCTTCTTTCTTTAGAAACTGAACTTGGTCAAAAATAAGGTCACTGCCTGGCTCAGCCGTAGGCATGCGGTCGATCCAAAGTTCCTCACCGGGTTGAAGGGTGAGGCAACGAGAACGATCTTTTACGATAGCGTACATGAGATTTACGGGTTTCTTAGCGAAACGGGTCGAACAGTTTAGCGTTTCCTTGGGTCCGGAGCAAGGACCTCAACCACGGAGTCCCCTGACGGAACCTGAGGGTCAGCAAGTACTTTCACAGAATGGCCCAAATTATAGAGTGCCTCCTTAAAGGCACCCGTCAAAACGGCCTCCACCCCAGGATGACAACGAATCTGAATGGACGTCGACTTCGAGAAAGTACGCATCTTTCTCAAAACACGCAAACCACCGGCCTGATGGTGCGAAGTAGAGCCGGATCCTCCACAGCCCTTGCACATCCAAGCGGAGCCTTTTCTCAGGCCAAATCCTTGACGTCGGCGAGTCATCGAAAGAAGGCCGAAGGCGGCGAGCGGGCCGACCTTTGACTTTGCAGGATCTTTCGCTAATTCATCCCGGAATAGATTTTCCAAAGCAAAGCGATTTTCCGGCGAACGCATATCGATGAAGTCAAGCACCACGATACCGCCGATATCGCGCAAACGAATCTGACGAGCCGCTTCCACCGCAGCCAAACAATTAGTGTCAAACGCAGTTTCCTCCAAACTGTTTCGGTCTAATCGCCCGCTATTCACATCAATCGCCACCAGGGCTTCCGTTTCATGAATCACAATGGAAGCACCCGATCCAATGGGAACGCGTGGACGGAAAAGAAGCTGCCAATCTCGCTCCAACCCTTCAGCTTCAAAAATTGGCTTCGACGAGGTAGAAACTGTTAATGCAGGGCCGCCATCAGGGAAGTAGCGCTGAATATATTCCTGGGCCTCTTCTTTTGCGCCGTCGCTGTCCACAAGGATTTCTGTGACTTCCCCATAGCACAAATCCTGCACTGCGCGGATGAATGGGGATGCTTCTTGCCAAAGACAACCCACATCTTCGCGGCCCTCGGACTGCTTTCGTACGTCTGCCCAAATAGACTGCAAAAGCTCCAAGTCTTTCAGAATCTCGGATTCCTCCACTCCACTTGCCGCCGTACGCGCAATCATGCCAGCAGCCGCCGCCGACATGCCTTCGAATATAGCCCGAAGCCGACTTCTTTCTTTCGCATCGACAATCTTTCGGCTTACCCCAACCCGATTTAAGCTGGGCATCAAAACGCCGTAACGACCGGGCAAAGAAAGAAAGGTTGTCAGGGTTGCTCCCTTTCCACGAACAGGGTCACGGAGAACCTGAACCAAAACGGTATCGCCCGGTTTCAAGAAATCGGCAGGAGAATGAACCTCTTTTTCCAGCAAGTCCTCTTCTTGTTCCCCTTCTCTGTCGGCCGACGACATTTTATCCATTGGCTCCTCAGGTGCTCCAGCCGCTTCTTCGGCAATCCGACTCGGCCTTTCGGCAACTTCCATAGGGTGACAGTCTTCTTCTGCATATGCTGGATGAATATTTCCAAAGTGTAGAAAAGCTGCCCGTTTTTCGCCGATGTCGACAAAAGCAGCTTCAAGCCCAGCCTCAACTTGCAAAACCCTACCCCAATACACAGCTCCCACAATACTAATGGCCTCGGATTGCCAACAACGCACCCCCTGGAGTTCCGTGCCCTTGCAAAGAGCAACGCGAACTTCTTCGGGGTCTGAGTGATTCACAACAAGGCGGAGGGCGTCGGTATTCATGCGTATTGCTCCAAGGTAAGGCGGCGAACCTCTAAGTTTTCGGGAAGTGAAGTGCCGAGTAAATTCTTCAAAACTTTCTTTAAAGATGGCGCGGAACCCTGCGTGGAAATGAGTTGGATTGAAAAACCCTCCTGAGGTGTTCGGCAAAAAGGAGTGGAAAAAGACACTTGAAAAAACTTCACTTGTGCCAGTTTTGGTTTTCCGGCCCAGGCATAAGCTCGAAGAATTCCAATGCCTTCAGGACAATGACTCCGAAGTTGTTTGCTGATGGATTCAGCAGGGTAGGCTGTCAGGAGCTCAACCCAAACTCGTTCACAATCTGAGGACCACCCCAAAGGGAGAGCTTCTTCAAATTGAATTTTCACCCGTTGATGGAACCCTTGCGTGTAAGACAAAGGAAGACCCGCTCTTCGAAGAAGCCTCTCGAAAAGCGCCTGAAGATCAAGATGCCCTAAAAACCGTGCCGGGCCTGACTTGGAAAACTCAATGCAATAACGAATGTTCATACATTTTCCTCAAATCCGGCTTCAAAAAAATCAACCAAACGTTGCATGACCTCTTCGGCGTCAGCGCCCTCTCCCTTCAAGACAACTTCTGCCCCATGCACCGCCCCCAACGACATCACGGAAAGAATGCTGCGTCCGTCAGCCTCTCTACCGTCAAACTGAAGGGTGACTTTCGCATCCACACGGCTCACCATGGCCACAATGGCGTGGCTTGGCCGAGCATGCAACCCATGCGGACTCACAACTGTCACCGTTTGGGTGACCGACGATGCCATCACTAAGCGGAAGTGCTGGCCAATTCAGAAAGAAGAGCAATCAACTCTTCTTTCGAAGTTGCTTGGCAGGAAAAGGACACGAAATCCTCATGCTGGGCAATGCCTGCAAGCCAACGCAATAGACCAATATGCTCATCGGCGCCTTCTTCAGGGCGAATCACTGAAAAGAAAACGTGGACCTTCTCACCATCCAGCGCATTAAATTCAACGCCCGCTTGGTGAACCCCGACGACCACCGTCACTTGGGTGACCCCAGCCATTTTGACGTGAGGAAGGCCGACGCCATCTGTGCCCGTGGAGCCTCGAGACTCTCTTTCAATGAGGGTCTGGAGGACCTCATCCCGACGGTCTTTCAACTCTGGGTTTTTTGCACATAGTGCATCGGTCAACGCGCCAAGTACTGCGGTGGAGTCTCCGCCATCTAGATTGAGAAGGACGGAATCTTTTGTAAACAATTCTGAGTATGCCATGATGCTTCACTCAACCTTTTCGGCGAGCGGCTGATTTCTTTTCTTTCATCTTTAGGAATTGACGCTCCAATTTGACCACGGCACCATCAATGGCAGAACGGCCATCCTGTGCTTTATCGTGTGCAATAAGACTGGAACCTCGGTGGGGATGGAGAATGATTTCGCAGAGAGTTTCTCCATGCTGTATGTCTAAAATGACTTCCGACTTCTCAAATTTCTCCCCGTACTTCTCAATATGTTGAACACGCCCCTGCGCGTATTCGCGAAGCATATCTGGAATGGAATCATTCCGGAAGATGACGTGGTATTTCATGGAATTGAGAAGGGGGTCGTGCCCTGCGCACTCTTCAGGATAAACTCTCCTTGTCTTCAGCAAAAGAGGAATCAAAGGGATTTGAAAGATAAAGGGAGCGCAAAAGGTAGAGGCCTTCGGGAGAAGCCGTGACTCCGCCTCGGGAACGATCCTTCCCCTGAAGAACGGCCTCGACCCACTCTGGAGCCCGCCTGCCTTTTCCGACTTCCAATAAGGAGCCGACCAAATTACGGACCATCCGATACAAGAAGCCGTCGGCAGCAAAGGAAAACATAAATCCACCGCGTATTCTCTGGATATGCAGCGAGCGCAAATGGCGCGTGGTGGTTTGAGTGCTCCCGCCACGGGCGGCAAAGGCCGCAAAATCATGGTGTCCAAGGAGAAATTGGGCCGCCTCTCTCATGGCGAAAAGGTCCAGGGGGTGCCTTTCCCAAGCAACCAAGCCAGGACGTAAAACGGGGCGGTCAGGGCCAACGGCCAAGAGATAAAGGTAACGTTTTCCAATGGCGCTATGGCAAGCGTGGAACTTCATCGAGACATCGGCACACGCGCGAACCGAAATGCTCCGTGGGACCTGCGCGTTCAAGGCCTGCTGGATTTTCCCAACCGGCAATGTTGAGGTCGTCTCAAAGTGTGCCACCTGACCCAGCGCGTGCACCTTACTATCCGTTCGTCCGCTCCCCTGCATTGTGACCCGTTCCTGGCTAATCTTTTGCCACGCAGATTCCAATTCTCCTTGAATGGTTGGTACGTCAGGTTGGCGTTGAAATCCAAAAAAATCCCCCCCGTGATAGGCCACCCGAAGTGCAATCCGCCGAAATTCAGTCAAGAGGTGGGGTCTCCGAAGGATCAATCGGCCGACGGCCACGGAATGCTTCTGCCAAGATTTCCCCGTGCAGATATTCCAAACGGGTCCCGACCGGAATCCCCCGCGCCAAACGAGTGATGGTAACGGACATACCTTCTAAAGCTTCCATCACCAATAACGCCGCACCCTCCCCTTCTCGATCGGGTGCAGTGGCCAGCACGATTTCCTTCACCGTGCCCGATTGAACGCGCCGGCAGAGATGCTGAATGGATTCAGGGTCCGGGCCTGCTCCTTCTCTAGGCGCGAAACCTTCCAAGAGGACGTGGTAGAGGCCTTGATGTGCATGAGAACTTTCCAACTTCTCCACTTCCCGGGGGCCCTCCACCACACAAACGACTTGTGCATCCCGTGTGGCGTCCGCGCAAATCGGACATGGCGACTTCAAGGCAATGTTACGGCAAATCTCACAACGACACGTTTCCATGCGCGCATCACGCAGAGCCATGGCCAAGGAGGCAACCTCTTCCGCGGGAGAGCGCAACACATGGAGCGCCATGCGCTCTGCACTTCGTGCGCCAACCCCAGGGAACTTTTCCAGTGCGCGAATCAAGCGCTCAAGAGGTTCCGGAAAGGCCACTACATCATTCCGGGCATACCCGGCATTCCAAGCCCACCCGTGACGCCTTTCATGGCCGCCTCCGATGCTTTTTCCGCTTGGGCCATTGCGTCGGAAACTGCTGCGAGCACGAGGTCCTCGAGCATCTCGACATCCGACGGGTCCACGGCTTCGGGCTTAATTTTCACGCTTTGCAAATGTCGCTGGCCGTTCACTACTACCGTGACGGCGCCACCACCGGCGGAACCTTCGTAAGAAGACTTTGCTAAATCTTCTTGAATTTCCTGCACTTGCCGTTGCATTTTTTGAGCTTGTTTTAAAAGCCCGCCAAGGTCTCCGAGACTTCCTGCCATGCCTCTAGGGTACCTCCTCTACGCCCTCAAAGGAGGATTTCAGTTGCTCGCCGAGAGGGTCGTGCCGTTGGACTTTTTCGAAGTAACGAATCGTCCAAGGGCCTGGACTGCTCGGAAGCTCCTTGAGGAAACGGCTCTCAATGGGGTCTTCGACCATACGGCGGGACCGGTCTTCCAGAGGTTGCAACACGACTTCGACGCGGTCTTCATGCAAGGTTCCCTCGACGAGATAGTCCGTGAGAACGCGGCCTAAGGAAGGACGTCGCTCGCGGACTTCTTTGAGCAAATCTTGAATAGATGTCGCCGACGGCGATGGAGTGGGCGGGGTTGGGGAGGTTGGTGGCGACGGCAGGGTGGGCGCCGACGCCCTTACGGGCTCAGGCTTTTTTACCGGCGCGGGGGGCTCTGCAGAAACAGAGGTGGCGGTGAGAGTTCCACTCCGTAAATTTTGAAGGAGTGTCGTGGTTTCCAATAAATCCCCCAGGCGAGAAGCACGAAGCAAGGTCCACTCCAAAAGGGCGCGCGCAGAAAGTGGAGATTGATTCATTCTAGACTCAAGAGAAAAGAACATTCCCATCAAAGTCTCCAGCCTGTCTTGGCCTAAAGCCCCCGCCAATTTCACCATTCTTTGTTGGCGATCCGCCGAAGGAACCACACCAAGAACATCTTCACCAAGAAGTGCGACGTGCAGCAAATCACGCAAGGCATCCACAAGTTGCTCTACAAAATCTCGCTCTGTACCCCCCCGCTGAAGAAAGGCATCTACGGATTTCAATATTTGAGCACCATCTTGATTGGACACGGCTTCTAGAAGAATCTGCCAACACTCAGGTCGGGCCAGCCCCGCCACCATTTCCAACTCTTCTAGGGTAGGGACCCCTTCGGTGACCGCCAATAACTGATCCAACATGGACTCCGCATCTCGAAGGCCACCGCGACAACCGCGAGAAATTGCGCCCAAGACATCCTCGGAAACTTCCACCCCTTCCTTTTGACAGATATCCAGAAGCTTGTTGAGAATATCATCTTCGCGAAGGCGTCGGAATTCAAAGGTTTGGCATCGGGAAACAATCGTGTCAGGAATTTTGTGCGGGTCAGTCGTGGCAAAAAGAAAAATGACGTGGTCGGGAGGTTCCTCTAACGTTTTAAGGAGAGCGTCAAATGCTGGACCCGTCAGTCGTTGAATTTCATCAATAATGTAGACTTTTCGCCGGTCTCGCATAGGCCGGAAATGGACTTTCTCCCGTAAATCTCGGACGTCATCAACACCGTTATTACTAGCCCCGTCAATTTCCACGACGTCCATGTCCGCGCCAGATTCAATTTCCAAACAAGGGCCACAGGCAAGGCAAGGTGCAACGGACTCCCCTTTTTCGCAATTCAAGGACTTAGCCAGGATGCGCGCGGTACTCGTCTTTCCCGTGCCTCGTGGGCCGATTAATAAATAGGCCTGCCCAATCCGGTCCTTTTCAAGGGCTCTGCTCAAAGCCTTGACAATGTGGTCCTGCCCAATGACATCCGCAAAAGTGCGCGGCCGATACTTGCGAGCGAGGACTTGGTAACTCATACGGAATCATCCTACCTTGCCGGCAAGAAAATACGCAGAAGAAGTCGGAAGCCCGGTGATCCACGGCACCCGGATTGAAACCCATAGGGCTGCTTCGTTCCCGACCTGACCCAGTTCTGAGTCAATCCGCCGCGTGAAGCCGGACTCCCGACATCCTCTGCGCGATCAAATGGCGGAGAGGGAGGGATTCGAACCCTCGGTGAGTTGCCCCACACACGCTTTCCAAGCGTGCTCCTTAGGCCTCTCGGACACCTCTCCTGTTTTTGATTTATAAGGAACGTTCTCCGTGGCGGAGAGGGAGGGATTCGAACCCTCGGAGGCCGTAAAGCCTCACTGGTTTTCGAAACCAGCCCGTTCGGCCAGCTCCGGCACCTCTCCTATCGGGACGGAAATTATAACAAATTCCCCTTGCTTCGCCTACGCTTGGATTGAAAAAAACGCCGAAGTAATTGAGCCGACTCTTCCGCAAAGAGGCCCCCCTCGTGCCGGACTCGGTGATTCACGCCGGGCAGGTCAAAAAGCGTTGCCAAGCTTTCTACTCCCCCAAACTTTGGATCGGTTGCCCCATAAACAAGCCGGGCAACGCGAGCATGCATGAGGGCCCCAGCGCATTGAATGCAAGGCTCCAAAGTACAGAAAACCTCTGCCTTTTCGAGGCGCTTTTCGCCGACGGCTTCAAATGCTTGAGTCAATGCCAGCATTTCTGCATGCGCAGTAGCATCTTTGAGTTGCTCCACGGAATTACCTGCGCGGCCAAGGACACGATTACCAAGAACGACAACTACCCCGACAGGAACTTCATCCCTTTCCATGGCAAGGTGTGCCTCCCGAAGCGCCATGCCCATGATTTTCCGATCACGCTCAGCAGGGTCAGGCGGTTCTCCAAGAGGAAAAAGAAGATTCATGGTTCCACCAAAAAGGGGTGGCGCGCTTGAGAGGATTCGAACCCCTGGCCTCCTGATCCGTAGTCAGGTGCTCTATCCAGCTGAGCTACAAGCGCATTCAAAGCGGGCGCAAATTTCAACGTATCCGAGGCCTCCCGTCAAGTCAGAACGTAAAAATCGGGGAGAGTTCTGCCCCTTTTTCCGCTAGGATAAAGCCCCCCATGGAACCCTTCGTTCATCTCCACGTCCACACGGAATATTCTCTGCTTGACGGTGCCAATAGAATCCCAGATTTGGTGGAATCTGCCCACAGAGATGGGCACCAAGCTATTGCGATTACCGACCACGGCAACCTTTATGGTGCTTTTGAATTCTACAAAGCATGCACTAAAGCCAGCATCAAGCCGATCTTAGGCTGTGAAGTATATGTGGCGGAACACTCGATGGAGCAAAAGCACCACAAGCAGAACAACCCCTACACGCATCTCACACTATTAGCACACGATGCCGAAGGCTGGAAAAATCTTCACCAGCTCGTCTCTTTAGGCCATACAAAGGGCAAAAGTTTTCGGCCCAGGATTGACCTTGAGCTTCTTGCTCAAAAAGCTAAAGGAATCACGTGTCTATCTGGCTGTATGTCTGGCCCCGTCAATCGACGCCTCCGCCAAGGAGATGAGCCTGGTGCCCGGGCAATGGCTGGGACGCTACAGGATATGTTTGGCCAAGAACATTTCTTCTTGGAGATTATGCGAAATGGCATGGAGGAGCAAGACCGTCTTACCGAAGGCATGATGAGGATGACGTCCATGGTGAATGCACCCGTCATTGCGACCAATGACATTCACTATCTCCGCCATGAAGACTGCCAAGCTCAAGACGCACTGCTGTGTATTAATACTGGGAAAAAAATAGATGATCCTGACCGATGGCGTATGGACACGGACACACTATTTTTCCGAACACGAGAAGAGATGAACCGTATTTTCGAGGATATTCCGGAAGCATTGCGCAACACCATGACTGTCGCAGACAAAGTGAACGTTCAATTAGAGTATGGCAAATACCGACTGCCTGTGTTCACACCGGAGGATGGGTCCACTCCGAAAGAGTGCTTCCGAAAACTTTGCGAAAGTGGTTTTGCGCGGTACTATCCAGGCAACCCTTCGGCTGCACGCGAACGGCTCGAGTATGAAATGAGAATCATTGCGGAAATGGACTTTGTCTCTTACTTCTTGATTGTTTGGGACCTCATTTATTATGCCCGGTCCCAGAAAATCCCTGTTGGGCCGGGTCGTGGCTCCGCCGCAGGTTCGATGGTCTCCTATGTCTTAGACATCACGCGGATTGATCCACTGAAATATGACTTACTGTTTGAACGATTTCTCAATCCGGGGCGTATCTCGATGCCGGATATTGACATTGACTTCTGCAAGGATCGGCGAGAAGAGATGCTGACGTATACGCGTGACAAGTACGGCGATGAACGCGTATGCCAAATTATTACTTTTGGGAAAATGAAGGCGCGGGCAGCTCTTCGCGATGTTGCCCGGGTTATGGATATTCCCCTTCCTGAAGTAGACCAAATTGTGAAAAAAATCCCTGAAGGTCCTGGGGTGACCCTTGCAAAAGCTTTTGACGCAGAGCCGGAACTCCTCGCTATTCAAGAAAGCTCGGAACGTAACAAGAAGTGGTTTAAACTTGCTCGAAATCTTGAAGGCCTTTCACGGCATAGCAGTGTGCACGCAGCCGGCGTGATTATTGCGGATGAGCCCCTCACAGACATCATCCCGATTGCGATGCAAGATGACATCAAAACCACGCAATGGGACATGAAGGGAGCTGAAGAATTTGGCCTTCTGAAGATGGATTTCCTCGGGCTTCGGACCCTTTCCATCCTGAATGAAGCCGTACAGCTCGTCAAAAAAAGGCATGGGGTGGAGCTTGTCCTCGATGATTTACCGCTCGACGACAAAGTGACCTTTGAATTGTTAGAGAAAGGAGATACAGAAGGCATATTTCAGTTGGAATCGTCGGGCATGAAAGCACTTCTTGCGGACCTTAAACCCACCGTCTTCGAAGACATCATTGCTGTACTGGCTCTTTACCGACCAGGACCGTTAGGGACAGGCCTTCACACAACGTATGCGCGTCGTAAAAACGGCTTCGAGGCTGTTTCCTATCCCCACCCTCTTTTGGAGGAAATCTTGTCCGAAACAAACGGGGTTTTAATCTACCAGGAGCAAATTATGCGCGTGGCGCAACGAATGGGTGCCTTTTCTCTTGGCGAAGCGGACTCTCTACGGAAGGCCATGGGCAAGAAAAATGCTGACCTTATGGCAGAATATCGGCCCAAGTTCATGGAAGGAGCAAAGAAGAATGCGGTCCATGAGAATGTCGCCAGCGAAATCTGGGAGACTATGGAGAAATTTGCAGAATATGGATTCAATAAATCTCACTCTGCCGCGTATTCTTTGGTGACCTGGCAAACCGCCTATATGAAGGCACACTATCCGGAAGAATTTTATGCTGCAACCTTCACCTACGAAGCTCAGGACACGGACAAGCTTGCGACCTTGATTGAAGATGCCCGTAGTCACAATCTCAATATTTTGCCACCGTGCATCAACACCTCAAATGGACGATTTCATGTCGATGAGAGCGGGGCAATCCGATTTGGACTTGAGGCAATCAAAGGTGTTGGTACGCAAGCGGCGGAAAATCTCATCGAACAGCGTATTCTCAAAGAAGAGGGTCGATTCTCCTCTTACCAAGACTTTCTCACTACGGCCGTTTCCGGAAAAGTAAATCGGGGAATGATTGAAAGCCTAATCAAAGCTGGCGGGTGTGATGAGTATCAAGTCCCTCGACTTGACCTAATCCAAGGCCTTGAAGAGGACTTGGCGATTGCAAAGCATCAAGCAAAGGATCTCAAGCGTGGGCAAAAGAGTCTTTTTGGCGAGTCCGAACCACCCTCTCTTGCAAAGTCCACCAAAACCACAATCAAAAAACGCGCACTCAGCAAACTCGAGGAAAAGCAAACTCTCAAACTCGAAAAAGAAGCTTTGGGGCTTTATCTAACGCGCCACCCCTTAGACCCATACCGCAATGTCCTTGGAGGCGTTTCACCTTGGAACTCTCGAACGATTCTCGAATTAAGTGATGAAAGCATGGTAAGCATGGCCGGATTAGCAACCCATGTTGAGATTCGACCTACTCGTAAAAACCCTTCGCGGAAAATTGCGCGACTTAGGGTCGAAGACCTTCACGGCTCTATCGCCGCGTTCGCGTGGCCAAGCACGGTTGAAGAATGCGGGGACGTCCTCGTGGAAGATTTCCTTGGAATTTTCCACGGCAAAGTGAAGAGAGAAAGCATGAATGCCATTCCCGAGTTGATCCTTGAAAGGATTGAGCCGCTTGGTGAGCCCGGAAAGATTTCGGTCTCCGGCACACTTGAAATCCATGTTACAAACGAGGACTACATTCAAGGTATTCAAGAAACTCTTCAACGCCATCTGGGTAGCGCACCCGTTCGGTTTCACTACAGAGACCCTTCTGGGAATCCAGTAGCTATCCGAGCAGGAGCACAATGGAAAGTAGACTTGGGCAGTGCCGTTGTCGACGAACTCAATCAACTCCTGGAGAATCATGGCCGAGCTCAGGTCCGCGCCGAGCGCAATATTCCCGACAAAGCTCCAAAACAAAAATGGGCCAAGGCATCTTCGTGACGCCTCGGCCCATCCAAGGAGCGGATGCTATGCCGTTACTTCTGCCGAGGCAGCTTCCGCTGCGGCCAGCTCAGGAGAGAATTCCTCTCCCTCTGAGCGTTCAACAAACTCAAAGATAGCACGTGGAGCATTGTCTCCCAAGCGAGGTTTTGCCATTTTCAGAACACGGGTGTATCCACCAGGACGTTCCAGAAAACGTGGGCCGAGGACATCAAACAACTTGGCAACGGCTGCCTTGTTGTTGCCAAGAAGCGCAAGAGCGCGACGGTAGTTGTGGAGAGTCTTCTCCTTTGACAAGGTGACTAACTTCTCAACAAATGGCCGATGGGCTTTTGCCTTTGTTAAAGTCGTTTCAATCCGCTCATGCTCAATTAAGGCAGCGGCCATATTCCGAGCCAAGGCCTTACGGTGAGCAGGTGTACGAGATAACTTTCTTGTTTTAACGCGATGTCGCATGATTATGCTTGGGTTGCTTCTTCAAGGTTCATGCCAATGGCCAAGTCCAACTCGGCCAATTTCTTCTCAATTTCAGACAGGACAGTTTGTCCAAGATTCTTAATCTTGAGGAGTTCGTCATTGGAAAAGGAGAGTAGCTCTCCGAGAGTTCCAATCTGAGCACCATCAAGGCAATTCCTCGCTCGTGTTGAAAGACTCAAACGATCTACGGATTCGCTTAACAAGGTAGTCATTCGATCCTTGCGACGTTCCGCAGCAGCATCAATAGCCTTCACTTCTTCAACAACAGGAACTCCTGCCAAGGCCTGGCTAAACTGAATGAAAGGATTGAGGTGTTTGCGATAAATCTTCGCCGCTTCCACCAAAGCCATTTCGGGAGAAACGGTACCGTCCGTCCAAATCTCTAGAACTAAACGGTCATAGTTTGTGAACTTGCCCACGCGAGTTGCCTCAACGGTGTAACGACAACGCACAACTGGAGAGTAAGTTGCGTCCAAAGGAATAAGACCGATTTGATCCATCGGTTCACCCGTTTCATCAGCAGGCACATAACCCCGACCACGGCGGACAACTAAAGTTGCCTTTAAAGGGCGGTCTTCCGTCAGCGTTGCCAATGGAAGTTCTGGGTTCATGATGGTGACGCCAGTAGGACATTGGATGTCCTTTGCGGTGTAATCCCCCGCTCCAGAGACGTCCAAGGTCAGGATTACCGGTGCATCCACTTCAACCTGAACACGAAGAGCTTTGAAAGCCATGACTAAATCGGTCACGTCTTCAACAACGCCTGAGGTTGCCGTAAATTCATGCTCTATGCCTTCGATTTCTACCGATGTAACGGCAGCACCTTCAATAGCACCCAAGAGAACACGGCGAAGGCCGTTTCCAATGGTATGCCCAAAACCTCCCTCAAAAGGCTCAATGGAAAATTTTCCAAAAGTTTCTGTTGCGGTCACTTTATCGTGGACCACACCAGAAGGTAATTCAAACTCTCGCCAGCGAATACGCATATTAGTTCTCCTAATTACTTGGAACAGAGTTCCACAATGAACTGCTCTTGAATGTCCTGAAAACGAACATCCTCGCGAGCGGGAAGTGCGGTCACGGTAATCGTGCCCGCTTCGGCGTCAACCTTCAGCCACTGAGGGGCTGTTTTGTCCGCATTAAGCTGAAGGCTCTCTGAAGTGAGCTTCTTGGAGACTTCCTTGTCCCGAGCCTGGATGACATCACCCACACGGACCATATAAGAAACAATATCCATTTTCCGACCATTGACCATCATGTGACCATGATTGATCATTTGACGAGAATGGAAGCGCGAAATGGAAAGGCCAGAGGCGTCCACGACGTTATCCAAACGCCGCTCAAGGATCGTCAAAAGGTTCACACCCGTGTTTCCCTTCATGCGCTCGGCCATCTTGAAGTAGCGAATAAACTGCCGCTCCAGTACACCATAAATACGCTTCACCTTTTGCTTTTCACGCAAGTGGACCCCGTAATCAGACAGTCGACGTGGTCGAGTCCGCAAGTTGGATCCTGGCGGGATGTTCCGGCGGTCAACAGAGCATTTCTCGCTCTCACACCGACGGCCCTTGAGAAAAAGCTTGTGGCCTTCACGGCGACACAAGCGACAAACATTTCCGGTATAACGAGCCATAATCAGACGCGACGTTTCTTAGGGGGACGACAGCCGTTGTGCGGCAGTGGAGTGACATCTTCAATGAGAGTGACCCGAAGGCCAGCTTGATTTAAGCCACGGATGGCACTCTCGCGACCGGCACCAGGGCCTTTCACGCGAACTTCAACCTCTCTCATACCTGCCTTGTAAGCAGATTCTGCTGCACGAATGGAAGCCTGTTGGGCAGCAAATGGTGTGGATTTACGGGAGCCTTTATAGCCGGCCAAGCCAGGACTGCCCCATGAAATAACATCACCTTTCCGATCTGTAATCGTCACGGTAGTGTTATTGAAGGTGGAACGCACATGGGCGATTCCCTTTGCAGGGGCGTTCTTTTGTTTTTTAGATGCAGCGCTCATGAGATTACTTCAATGATTTTACGGATTTCTTACCCGCAACTGTTTTCTTGGTGCCCTTGCGACCTCGGGCATTCGTTTTCGTTCTCTGCCCACGGCATGGAAGTCCACGGCGATGGCGGATTCCACGATAGCACGCAATGTCACGAAGACGGTTGATGTCTTGGATATTGTTCCTACGAAGATCACCCTCAACAGGGTATTGAGAACTCAAATAAGCGGCAATAGCCGTCAGTTCCTCATCGGAAATCTCCTTAGCGCGCTTATCTGGATCAAGAGAAAGGGCCTCACAAAGATCCTTGGCACGGGTATTCCCGACACCGAAGATATACGTCAGTGAAACAATGGTCCGCTTATCAGCGGGGATGTCGACTCCAGCAATACGTGGCATAATTTGAATTAGCCTTGGCGTTGTTTATGACGAGGATCTCGAGTACAAATCACGCGCACGACTCCGTGGCGTCGAATGACTTTACATGACTCGCAGATGCGGCGAACACTTGCACGAACTTTCATGAGATTTCCTGGTCTTGGTAATTGGGTTAGCGTCGCCGTGGACCTGGTTGACGCCGAGGGCGCCTTTCGCCGCGGTAAACGATGCGGCAACGAGTTAGGTCGTAAGGGGACATTTCTACTGTAATGGTGTCGCCGGGAGTAATGCGAATGTAGTGTTTTCTCATTCTTCCGGAGATGTGTGCGAGTACAACTTGGCTATTTTCGAGTTCGACTAAGAAATTCGCGTTTGGGAGGGATTCCCGCACAACGGCCTTCAAAGTAATGGGCTCTTCTTTAGCCATGATTACCCAGTGATTTGAGAGAACCCTTTCAAAGTAGAGTCTACCGCATGGGCAAAATCCGTTTGAATGGACGCGATGTCTCGATTGGCATCAATCTCGACAAGTATTCCTTTTTCTTGGTACCAAGAAATCAGAGGTGAGGTCGTTTCGTGATACACCTTCAAGCGATGTGCCACAACTTCCTCCGTATCATCCGCTCTTCCTCTTCCTGTCAAACGAGAGGAAAGTTCCGAGTTGGAAGCCCTGAAGTATAACGAAAGGGCAATCGAGCCGCCAGGGGCTTTCTCAGAGAGTGCTTCTGCCTGAGCAATTGTCCTGGGAAAGCCGTCCAAAAGAACGACGACCTCAGAGCTCACGTCTGTTAGGTGTTGGGCCACCATTTCCACCATGAGCACATCAGGGACCAAGTCACCTTTGGACATATACTGATCTGCCTGCAGGCCGATATCCGTCTTTTGGGCCACTTGAGCACGCAGGAGGTCTCCGGTGGAGAGATGCAGCCATCCATGGGCCTCTGCTGCCATAGCAGCCTGGGTGCCTTTACCGACTCCCGGAGGTCCTAAAAGAATAACTATCATGAGCCCTTCCGCTGCGCCCATCCGGACCCACCCTTCTTCATGAAGCCCTCATAGTTTCTCATAAGAAGATGGGAGTTCAGACGGTCCACCATGTCGAGAGCAACACCCACCACAATTAAGATGGAGGTGCCTCCAAGGAAGTAAGAGACCATCAAGGGGACATGGAGGTTGGAAGTCACCATGGTAGGCAAGATTGCAATAATCGTCAGGAAAGCTGAACCGGCTAAGGTGATGCGGTTCAATACAAAACCGAGGTACTCCGCAGTTGCTTTCCCGGGGCGGATGCCCGGAATAAACGATCCATGCTCTTTCAAATTATCCGCGATTTCAGCCGGCTGAAACATGAGTCGAACCCAAAAGAAAGAGAAAAAGAAAATCAAAACGGTATAGGTCGTTATGTAAACAAAACCAGGGGAACCAAACAAATTCCCGAGCCACTGAAAGCCGGGGGCGGTTCCAAGAATGCTTGGGACAATAAACAAAGCTGAAGCAAAGATAATAGGCATCACTCCTGCCTGATTCACCCGTAGCGGAAGATAATGCTTACTGCCACCCATGACCTTTCGGCCCCGCATGAGCTTTGCTTGATGAATGGGAATGCGCCTTTGGCCCTTTGTGATGTAAACTACGACCAGGACGGTCAACGCCCACATTGCCATTAAAGTCACTGCAAGCTGATGTGCATTTTCAGCAACTGACATCATCGACTGCATCGCAGTAGGCATTGCCGAAATGATTCCACACATAATGATGATGGAAACACCATTTCCAATGCCGTGTTCCGTAATTTGTTCACCAAGCCACATGATGAAAACCGTTCCGGCCGTTAAAGCAACGATCACGGAAAGCCCGTAAAGGAAGGATGCTTCACCTTGAAGCAAGCCGTATGCCGGATTGTAGATTACCCCGTATAGAATGAAAAAGGCCTGAAGGATACAAATAGGAATCGTCGCCAAACGGGTCAACTGCCCAATTTTTTTCTGACCTGCAGCACCTTCTTTGGACAACGCCTCTAAAGTAGGAACTACTTTAACGAGAAGACTAAAAATAATGGATGCCGAAATGTAAGGCATCACCCCCAAGGAGAAGAGTGCCGCCTGACCAATTCCTGCACCTGTAAAGGCATTCATAATGCCAAACAACCCCCCCATGGAGCTTCCCGCAATCTTCTCTGACGCCGTACGAATTCCCTCTAGATTTACTCCTGGAAGTGGCACTTGGAACCCAAGGCGATAGACAAAAAGCAATAAGAACGTAACCCCGATACGGCTACGTAACTCAGGAATCCGGAAGATGTTGAGAGCTTGAATCATGAATTCACTGAATCAGTTCGACCGTTCCGCCCGCAGCTTCAATTTTTGCGGAAGCCGTGGCCGAGAACTTGTGCGCCTTTACCGTCAACTTCGCCGTGATTTCTCCGGACCCTAGAACCTTCAACATGTCACCCGTCTTCCGACCGAGGCCACGACTCAATACGCTCTCTAGTGTCACTTCAGATCCTTCTTCAAAGGAGTTCAGAACTTCAACATTCACCAACGTGTAATGCTTCTTGAAGCGAGCATTGGTAAATCCACGTTTTGGCATCCGGCGATAGAGAGGCATCTGCCCCCCCTCTGACCCGAGGCGTGGATTGTCACCAGACCGAGAGCGCTGCCCTTTGTGGCCACGACCCGCAGTCTTTCCGGTCCCAGAGCCTTGACCCCGACCAACACGTTTGCGGTTTTTATATTTAACGCCTTTTGCGGTTACATCATGAATCTGCATTAGAGTTCTACTCCTCGGGCTTCAGAGACCATCTCTTTCGTCCGTAATTGTGCCAAGCCTGCCATCGTGGCTTTCACCAGGTTGATTGGGTTATTCGATCCGTAGGACTTTGTCAAAACGTCCTTCACACCAGCAAGTTCGAGAACCGCACGGACCGTTCCACCTGCAATAATTCCCGTTCCTGGGGATGCGGGAATGAGCCGCACGTGAGAAGAGCAAAACTCTCCCTCAATTTCATGAGGAATAGAAGTCCCCACGCGAGGAACACGAATCAAGTGCTTTCGGCCATCCTTGAATGCTTTTTGCATGGCGCTTGGGATATCCTTTGCTTTGCCAAAGCCATAGCCCACAACACCACTCTGATTGCCAACAACGGTCAAGGCAGAAAAAGCAAAGCGTCGGCCACCTTTGACTACTTTTGCAGTCCGGTTAACTTTCACGCGCTCTTCCTTCAGCTCGCCTAGTGCGTCGGCTTGGTGCCGATCCAGGAATTCAAATTGCAATTTTGTCATGCTTAGAATTTAAGGCCGCCCTCACGTGCGGCTTCGGCTAAAGCTTTCACTCTGCCGTGAAAAAGGAAACGACCACGGTCAAAAAGCACCTTTTCGACGCCCGCAGCCTTTGCGCGCTCTGCAATGGTTGAACCAATGATGGTTGCGCGCTCCGTTTTGGTTTTCCCAGACATCTGGTCCTGCAGGGCAGATTCAAGGGTCGATGCAGCCGCCAAAGTAAGACTCTTAGAATCATCGATGAGTTGCACAGAAATATTTTTTGAGCTTCGGAACACACTCAAACGAGGGTGACCTCCTGCGGCCTGCAAGCGACGACGGATTCCGCGTTGCTTGCGCAAACGCATTTTCCATTTCTTTTTTTGTTGTAGATGATCCATTTCTTATGCGAGGGCCTTACCGGCTTTGCGACGAACGTGTTCGTCTTGGTATCGGATTCCCTTACCGTTGTAAGGCTCTGGGGGGCGGACAGCACGAATATTGGCGGCAAATTGGCCGACTTGTTGCTTGTCGATGCCACTAATTTTTATTTCCGTGGGACTAATGAGTTCTACCGAAACGCCTTCCGGTGGATGGCATTCAACGAGATGACAAAAGCCAATCTGCATCTCAATACCTTGCCCCTTCGGCTTTGCATTCCAACCAGTACCATGAATTTCGAGTGCCTTGGTGTAGCCCTCGGTGACACCAAGAACCATGTTCTGAATATGCGCACGCACTAGGCCATGAAACGCTGCGGCTTGTTTCACAGAGCCAGAGCCAGACCGAGCAACGGTGACGACATCATTTTCCACCGAGACAGATATCTCCGTAAACAACGGAAACGTCAACGCCCCCTTTGGACCCTTCACTTCAACAGAAGATGGGCCAGGTGTAACGGTCACCCCACTTGGAACGGCAACAGGAGTATTTCCAATTCTTGACATTAATTTTCTCCTAGAAAACGGTACAGAGAACTTCTCCACCGACGCCGAGCTCAGCAGCCTTTCGGCCACTCATGACACCCTTTGAGGTAGAGAGAATGGAAACGCCAAGACCGTTACGTACGACGGGGGCCTCTGAAGCACCCGCATATACGCGACAACCTGGCTTGGAAATGCGGCTCAATTCATGAATCACCGATTCTCCGTCTTGAGTATATTTCAACTCAATCCGGAGGTTATCCCGAGGGCCGTCTACAGAAACGGACTCTACGGTTTGGATGAAACCTTCGTCCTTCAAGACCAAAGCAATATTGGACTTTAAGCGGGAAGTCGGCATCGAGACTTCTGTTTTTCCGACCATGATGCTGTTACGGATTCGTGTCAGCATGTCGGCAATGGGATCTGTCATTGTCATAAAATCAATCTCCTACCAAGAGGCCTTGCGAACACCGGGGAGTTGGCCTTGATGGGCCAAACGACGAAAAACAAGCCGAGAAACTCCAAACTTGCGGTAGTAGCCCTTAGGGCGTCCTGTGATGGAACAACGGTTATGCAGACGCACTGGGCTGGCATCACGTGGCATTTTTGAAATGCGCTTGTAAGCATTTGCCTTTTCTTCAAGCGTAGCGTTTGCGTCTTTAATGACTTTGATGAGCTCATTGCGACGCTCTGCGTAACGTGCAGCAATTTTTTGCCGCTTCAATTCACGATGGATGGCGCTTGTCTTTGCCATTATTCATTCCCCCTTTTACGGAAAGGAAAGCCAAAACCCTCAAGGAGAGCACGGCCCTCTTCATCAGTTCGGGCTGTGGTTACAACAGTGATATTCATCCCCTGTTGGAATTCGACTTGATCTAAACTAATCTCAGGGAACAACGACTGCTCAGTCAAACCGAGGCTGAAATTACCCTGGCCGTCAAAATTGTCCTTTAGTCCACGGAAATCTCGAATACGAGGAAGGACGACGGAAATAAGCCTATCCATAAACTCATACATTCGATCACCACGGAGTGTTGCCATACAACCGATAGGGAGATCCTCCCTTAACCGGAAGTTTGCAATTGACTTTCGCGCCTTTGTGATTTTGACCTTTTGGCCCACAATACGCGTCAAATCTTTTGCGGCAGATTCAACATGAGATTTGTTGTCCACGGCTTTGCCCACACCCATACTCACCACTACTTTCATAATGACAGGCACTTGCATGGGATTTCCGTATGAAAAACGCTCGTTCAATGCTGGAACGACCGTTGTATTATAAGTTTCGAGGAGACGTGACATGATTATGAGTCGAAATGTGTGCCGCAAGGAATACCGACACGAACTTTTGAGTCACCCACCTTTTTCACGCGAACCCGGACACCTTTGCCCGCTTTCTCGCTCCAAAGAAGAAGGCTTGAGACATGAAGCGGGGTTTCCCTTTCCACCTCTCCACCCTGTGGGTTTTCCTGCGTTTTACGAAGGAATTGAACGCGCATATTGACGCCTTCTACGGTAACCCGCTGGGTTACACCATTGATCTTCATGACCTTTCCCCGTTGTCCTTTGTGATTACCAGAAGTCACAACAACTTCATCATTGATTTTCAAAGCCATCAGACAACCTCCTGGGCCAATGAGACAATTTTCATAAAATTATTCTGGCGCAACTCTCTGGCGACGGCACCAAAAATGCGAGTTCCCCTTGGGTTCCCATCACCATCCACAAGAACCAGTGCATTGCCATCAAAACGAACATAAGATCCGTCTTTTCTTCGCGTAGGCTGCTTTGTACGAACGATCACGCCACGAACTACTTGGCCCGTTTTAATCTCAGAATCTGGGAGAGCCGTTTGCACTGAAGCAACCACAAGGTCTCCAAGTCCGGCAAATCGCCGCTTAGAGCCCCCGAGCACTTTAATACACCTGACCTCCTTGGCGCCGCTATTGTCAGCGACCTTGAGCTTGGTTTGCATTTGAATCATTTTAATTCTCCTGAACAGCTTTTACGATGACCTGAACTAAACGCCAACGCTTCAACTTGCTCAATGGACGAGTGCCCATGATCTTTACTTTGTCGCCCATGGCAGCTTGATTTTCCGCATCATGCACGTAATAGTTTTTCCGCTTTCTCAAAACCTTGTGATAGAGCGAGTGCTTTGTCGTGCGCTCTACACGCACAACAATAGTTTTGTCCTGTTTCGCGGAAACAACAACGCCTTCCATGCTTTTTCGCGTTCCGGGAGTTTCAGTGTTATTTGTCATTATTAGCGAGTCTCCTGACCGGCGACGCCTAATTGGCGCTCCTGAAGGATAGTTTTCATTCGTGCAACATTCCGGCGCAGGGCCTTAATCCGAGCAGGATTTGCTATGCCCTCCGTCATGGAACGGAAACGCATATCAAAAAGTTCTTTTTCAAGAGTTTTGATTTCAAACAGAAGTTCTGAATCTTCCTTCCCTCGTACTTCATTAGCTTTCATGATCAATTCCTAAATGGTTTTTCTTGTAATCATGCGACAACGAACGGGCATTTTGTGCGCCACTCTATTAAAGGCCTTCCGAGCAATAGGCTCTTCTACGCCACCCACTTCGTAAAGCACGGTTCCTGGCTTTACAACGGCAACCCAACGGTCAACATCTCCTTTTCCGTTACCCATGCGAACCTCAAGGGGCTTTGCGGTCACGGGCTTATGAGGGAAGATACGAATCCATATTTTTCCGCCGCCCGCAGCACGGTTGCAGGCAACACGCCCAGCTTCAATCGTGCGCGCACTCAGCCAGCACCACTCGAGTGCCTGAAGTCCGTAATCCCCGAAGGAGACGCGGTTGCCACGCATTGCTTTCGCGGTACAACGATCCTTCTTCAGTACGGGGTAGCCCCGCCCATGAAGGTTTCGAGCAGCAGGGCCTTTCCCCTGCTTCAGTTTACACCGGAAAGTCCCCTTCAATTTTCCACGCTGGGTCTTTCGGTACTTGGTCCTCTTTGGCATTAACATGGCAAAAACTCCTATAAACGAGCGGTCTCACCCGCATAAATCCAGACTTTTACGCCGAGAATCCCGTAGGTCGTTTGCGCTTCTGAAAAACCATACTCACAACGCGCATCTAAGGTTTGCAGAGGAATGCGACCAATATGCTGCTTGATCGTTCGACTCATCTCTTTCCCATCAATGCGCCCACTCACCTGTATCTTCACCCCTTGCGCACCGGCATTCATTGTGTTTTCCATGATCCGCTTGATTTGGTGACGAGGTGACACCCTTCGCTCAATAGCCCCGGCAAGATTTTCTGCCACCGTCTGTGCATCCAAATCCCAATGACCAACTTCTTGGATATCTAGCTTGACCTCCATGTTGATCATATTCTCCAAATCGGAAACGAGAGCGTCACGCGTAGCGTACCCCCGACCGATGACCTCACCTTTCCGCGTTGCGAAAAGGAGGATCGTCAAACGATTTCCGCGCTGTTGAATATCAATACGGGAAATGACCCCTTTCCGGAAACGCTTTTTAATTAAAGTGCGCACCTTATGGTCTGTGAGAAGCTTCTCGCCGTAATCCTTACCACGAGCAAACCAGCGAGAACGCCAGGGCTCGGTAATGCCAACGCGGAAACCAAGAGGGTGGATTTTTTGTCCCATGGTTAGTTGGCCTCCCGTTCGGTGACCGTAAGTTTCAGGTGTGAAGTACGCCGACGGATGGGCATGGCTCTACCCATAGCCCCTGGCCGGAAACGCGCTCGGCCATGAATGAGCGGCCCTTCATCTACGCGAGCCTCGCTCACGAACAAAGAGTTCACATCAACACCATCATTTTGACTGGCGTTGGCAACAGCAGAGCGGAGCACCTTATTAAACATCGAGGAGCCTCTTGTGGTCGTGACGGACAAAACCTCCAAGGCACGGTTGACATTCAATCCACGAATAAGATTGGCCGTAAGCCGAACCTTTTTCGCGGAGATGTGTGCGTAACGGTGTGAAGCGCGGAATTCCATAATCCTCAAACCTACTTCTTGTCATGACCACGGAAAGTCCGGGTCGGGGAAAATTCGCCCAAACGGTGTCCGACCATGTCATCCGTCACGTAGACCTTCGTAAAGGCACGCCCGTTGTGGACCATAAAGGTCATACCGACATACTGCGGAGTAATGGTGGATGCACGAGCCCAAGTCTGAATGGGCATTTTATTGCCATCGGCAATTGCCTTGTCAACCTTCCGCTGAATGCGGGGATCAATCCAAGGACCTTTCTTAAGACTACGACCCATGATTTACCTCTTGCCCGTCTTGCGACGGCGAACAATGAAACTGCTAGTTGTTTTACGCTTATTACGCGTCTTTTGCCCTTTCGCAGGCTGACCCCACGGCGAGACCGGGTGCTTACCCATGGTGCGGCCTTCACCACCTCCATGAGGGTGAGCTGCTGGGTACATAGCCACGCCACGAACTGTTGGCCGCCAACCCAAATGCCGACGTCGGCCTGCTTTCCCGAACTTGACGTTCTTGTGATCGGCGTTTCCAACCTCGCCAATCGTTGCGCGACAACGTGTATGCACCTTTCTCAATTCCCCACTTGGGAGAACGAGCAATGCATAACTACCCTCTCGAGCAGCAAGACGTGCGGAGGCGCCCGCGCTCCGGGCCATTTTCGCTCCTTGGCCTTGACGCAACTCAATGTTGTGCACTTCCATCCCAAGAGGAATATGGCCAAGTTCCATGGCACATCCAAGTTTGGGCTCTGCATCAGGGCCAGACATCACGGTGTCTCCCTGGGAAAGGCCTTTTGGCCACACGATGTACGATTTTGCCCCGTCTACGTAGTGAAGAAGGGCAATATAGGCGCTTCGGTTAGGGTCATACTCAATATGAGCCACTTTGGCAGGAACGCCATCCTTGAGGCGCTTAAAGTCAATCACGCGATAACGACGCTTTGCGCCTCCACCGTGATGGCGACAGGTGATACGCCCTAGATTATTGCGCCCACCCGTTTTCTTCAAAGGTGCCAAAAGGCTCTTCTCTGGGGTTTGCCGCGTCAATTCAGCGCGATCCAAGATGGAACCTCCCCGACGACCGGGAGAGGTTGGCTTGTAGTACTTAATGCCCATAATATGCCTCCACCTGCCCTAGAGCAGGTCGATTTTCTGGCCCTCGGCCAATTGAATAATTGCAATTTTGCGAGAAGGAGTCCGGAAGTAACTGGCTCCCCTACGACGGTTTTTACCAGGACGGACCATCGTGTTTACTTTGAGAACCTTCACTTCAAACAAAGCCTCCACAGCATTACGGATTTCAATCTTATTTGCACCTCCGGCAACCTCAAATCGATACGCATTGAGTCGTTCCTGATCCGTGGTTGACTTCTCAGTCAAGACGGGCTTGGTTAATATTTGCTGGTGGTCAGACAAAAGACTCATGATAGATCCCCCACAGAGGCCGGCAAGCGATTTGCAGCAACCTCTAAAGCGCCTTCTTGCGCCAACACCCACTTATGAGCCAAAAGGTCATAAGCGTTTACGTCGGTTGCGCAACGGGTACGCACATTCGGAAAGTTACGGAAAGACAGCCAAACATTGCGGTCTTGTTCAGACAAAAGGACAAGAACGGTTCCCTTAGGGGCGCAAGCTTGAATCATCTTTCGCGCGGCCTTAGAAGAAGGCTCCTCAAAGGTAAGGCTCGCGACTTCCTTCACTTCACCATCTCGGATTTTCCCAAGTAGTGCGCTTTGCAAAGCGACCAAGCGCTGCTTCTTTGGAAGATGGTAGCCCCAACGACGCTTATTCCGAGGACCAAACGTGGTGGCTCCACCCACCCAAAGAGGACTTCGACGGTCACCGGCACGTGCGCGGCCCGTCCCCTTTTGCTTCCACGGCTTCTTTTTATGGCCGGCAAGCTCAGTACGGATCTTCGTGTGTGCATCTCCCTGACGTCGATTTGCTTGGTATTGAACAATGGCGTCTTTAATCGTGCGGTAAAGCACTTTGTCACCCAAGTCCAAAGCAAGCTCTCTTTCACCAGAGGAACCTGTTGTCAAATCATATGTTGCGATAGTCGACATGATTATCCCCGCCTCCCTGTTTTGGCCGTAGCCAACTGAACCAAACTGTTTGGGGCCCCTGGAACACCGCCTCGGACCAAGAGGAGGCCACGCTCTACGTCCACGCCCTCAATCGTTGCATTCTTAACGGTGCGCTGCTCATCTCCATAATGGCGCGCCATACGCTGTCCCTTGAACACACGTCCAGGGTACGCACATTGGCCGATGGAGCCCGGCGTTCTCACACTGTGGGAGCCGTGGGTTTCATGACCACGGGCAAAACCATGAGCCTTAATGACACTGGCAAAACCCCTACCTTTGGACTTGCCGACTACGTCGACTACGTCACCGACCTCGAAGACCTCAGGGCCAAGCTCTTGCCCAACCTCAAATCCGTCGGTACTAGGGACACGAAATTCCCTGAGAATGCGGTGAGCTTTGACACCGCGCTTCTCAAAATCCTTCCATTGAGGCTTTGACACGTGCTTTTCGCGCGCGGGCGTTAGGCCCAACTGCACAGCGGAATACCCGTGATGCCCTTCGCTCATAAGGCCGGTCACCATGCAGGGACCTGCTTCAAGAACGGTCACAGGGACAACTGTGCCGTCTTCGCGAAAGATTTGTGTCATGCCCTTTTTGCGGGCGAGTAAGAATTTATTGTCAGACATGTTTCTGCTCGGTATCCAGCCGAGGTGAGTCGCAGCGGACCCCGTGGGGTCATGCGGGAGAAAGATCTACGTTCAGACTTTGATTCGAACGTCGACACCCGCAGACAAGACGAGGCGGTTTAGCGCATCAACGGTCTGTGGGGTAGGCTCTAAGAGATACATCAAACGCTTATGCGTTCTAATCTCAAACTGTTCACGAGCCTTTTTGTTGACGTGAGGAGAACGCAAAACGGTGTAGCGCTCCACACGAGTAGGAAGTGGGATAGGCCCCGAGACCGAAACACCCGTAAGACGAGCAGCTTCGATGATCGATTCCGTTGCTTGGTCGATGGACTCGTGGTCGTAAGCCTCGAGACGGATTTGAATGCGATTTGCCATGAGAATGTGACTGAGCCCCGGAAAACTTATCCGCCACATTTCGTGGTGAGGTCAAAGTTTTTCCGGAGCTATCCCTAAAAAGGGCCAAGTATTCTAGCCGAGGGCGTCGAGAGGTCAAGGAGAAAGAGGCGAACCGCCTAATCTTTTCAGGAGCTTCGCCTCCCGACTTCCCAAAAGCGGGGAAAATCCGTCGAGGGCAGCAAGAAATGAAGCGCGCCCTTGGGATAAAGATCTTAAATCAGTGGAATAGGAGAAAAGACAATCCATCGGTGCGCGCGCAAAGACTTCTTCTGTAAGTGCATTGACAGAAAGGACTTCCGCTTGACGAGAGCTCAAATCAGCCAATACTCCGGATAAAAACTCCTTGGGCACATGAATGCTAAGATTCATCACGGGCTCTAAAAAACCCGTATTCCCCTTTATGGCATCGGACAGCGCGGACGTAAAAGCGCCAAAAAGGAGGCCTAAAGAAGGTGAGCTGTCTCCCGGAGTCCACTCACAAGCCGCCACGGAGAGGGTGACACCGGACAGCGGATAACCCCATGGCCCTGTCAGGCCCATTGCCCCGACGCCTTCTTGCAAAGACACCCGTAATGCCGCAGGAATGGGCTCCATTCCATGAGGTTGCCACTGAATGAGCTGGGCCTCGCTTGGCGAGACCTGCAAGGTCAGGGAAACGGCTTGGCCACCATCGGGAGTTCGCTTCTCTGCTCGGCCGACCCCCCGCTGTGGAGTTTTTACAAATTCCCTCCTAGAAACCTGGGGCCTTCCCGCCAAAGGTCGGACAGAAAAGTCTCGTTCAAGGCGGTGGAGGAGGATTTCCAAATGGAGCTCTCCCATACCAGAAATCACGGTTTGCCCGGTATCCCCGTCGAGTTGCACCACCAGCGAAGGATCCTCTCTGGCAACCACACGCAAGGCAGCCGTCAAGGAATCTTGGTCAGCGGGCTCACGAGGCTCCAGGCTCATTCGAATGACGGGGTCTGGGAAATCCAAACCCTCCAAGAGCATCTCTTCTTCCAGGGAGCAAAGCGTGTCCCCCGTTTGCGCATGCTTAAAACCCATCACGGCCACAATTTCTCCTGCACTTGCAGAGGGAATTGCCTCGCGAGAATCCGCATGCATTCGAAATAGCCTCTCGACACGCTCCGTTTTCTGAAGCCTAGGGACGCCGACGGACTCCCCTTCTCGGAGAGTGCCGGAGTAAATACGCAAGTACGTTAGGTCGCCAAAAGACTCATGATAGATTTTAAAACAAAGGGCACAAAAAGGTTCACTAGCTTTGGGTGTGCGTTCTAAGCGGGCCCCTGTAGCCGGATTTTTTCCTTTCACGGATGGACGGTCTTCTGGGGAGGGCATCCAGTCCACAAGGGCATCCAACACGGGTTGCACTCCCTTATTACAAAGGGCCGCTCCCGCAAAGACAGGGACTAGCTTCCTCTGAAGGACCGCAACGCGTAGGCCTTCGGAGAGTTGCTTAGGATTCAGCGTTCCCTCTTCCAAGTAAAGGTCAGCGAGAGACGAAACCTCTTCGGCAACACGGGAACAAAGGAGATCCCGGCCTTTCTCCGCGGCCCGCAGCAATGACTCTGGAATAGATTGGGTGACCACGACTTCCCCATTTTCTCCGCCCCATGAGATTGATTGAAGCTTGATGAGGTCAATCACTCCGACAAAATCCTCACCTTCCCCCATAGGAATTTGAACTGGTACAACGGGAATGGTCCCCCGTTCCTCTAAAGAATGAATGGACTTCTGGAAATTTGCGCCTGGGCGGTCCATTTTATTGATCAATGCAATCCTTGGAATTTCAAATAGATCCGCCTGACGAAGTACATTTTCCGTCTGCGCCTGGACTCCTGCGACAGCATCCAAAACCACTACGACCCCATCTAGCACGCGAAGAGAACGAGAAACCTCAATGGTGAAGTCAACATGGCCCGGGGTATCAATGATTTGAATCTGGTGCCCTCTCCATGGACACGTGGTGGCCGCGGCGGAAATGGTGATTCCTCGTTCTCTCTCTTCCGTCATCCAATCCATGGTTGCCGCTCCATCATGAACTTCCCCCATGCGACGCTCCACCCCCGTCAAAAAAAGAAAACGCTCCGTTAACGTCGTCTTCCCCGCATCAATGTGTGCCACGATGCCAATATTCCGGAGCAATGAAACCGCCATAAAGGAATTCTACGGGAAGAGGCCTTGGTTTAGCCTCAAGTAATCCTCTTTCCAGTGGTATCCATGCAAGAGGTCATCCCAACGTCGACCCAAGAAGGCACAGGCCGCGTGAAGTGCTTCAATACTGGCAAGGCCAGCATCCGGATCCTTAAAAGTCTTTGATTTTCGCGGGTAAGCCGTCTGCATTTCAACGGGTAGCCGACGCCGATGCAATGTACCTCGTACACCCGAAAGGACTTTGGGCAAATCCCGCCATGAAGAATCCACAAGCAAGAGTGGACGGCATGCATCGGCTGGAGTCAATCGATCACCGTCGGGGTGCAGCAGGGTGACTTCACCCACCTCAACAAGATCCCCAGGAGAGCAATGAATCCATTGAATCGGGTATTCCGACTTTCCCCGCAAAGGCGTCAATGAGCAACGCTTTGGCGACTCCTTATTCAGCCGAAGGAGAATGATTTCTAATTCCATAGGCCTAGAATAAAAAAAGTGGGCGGCAAAAATGCCGCCCACAGGGAAAAACTCTGAGAAATCTACCAGGCGAAGTGACTATACGCTTTGTTGGCGTCGGCCATGCGATGGACATTCTCTTTCCATTGAACGGAAGCACCCGTATTTTTACAAGCATCTGTGAATTCACTGGCAAGGCGCTTGGCCATTGGCATGCCCTTCTTCTTACGCGCATTCCCTACGATCCAACGGATGGCCAAGGTTTGCGCACGTTTTGGAGAAACCTCCCGAGGCACCTGGTAATTGGAGCCACCAACTCGCTTTGAGCGGACTTCTACCGATGGGCGAACATTGGCACACGCCTGAGAGAAAACTTCTTCTGGAGTGACTTCTTCCAATTTCTTTGAGGCCATCTCGCAGGCTTCGTAGAAGATGTCCATCGCCACCGATTTTTTGCCATCCGACATAATCTGATTGATGAACTTGGTAGCCAGAAGAGAACCGAACTTTGGGTCAGGCTTCTGGTATTTCTGTGTTGAGCGAAAACTACGAGGCATAATTAGCTTTTCCGGGCTCCGTATTTAGAGCGACCCTGCTTCCGATCATCCACACCTGCACAGTCCAAGGTTCCACGAACTACGTGATAGCGAACACCCGGTAAATCCCGAACTCGGCCACCGCGCACAAGAACAATGGAGTGTTCCTGAAGGTTATGGCCTTCACCACCGATATATGCCGTGATCTCCTTGCCATTAGACAAGCGAACACGAGCGACCTTCCGAAGAGCCGAGTTCGGCTTCTTTGGGGTCATGGTCTTTACCTGAGTGCAAACGCCCCTCTTATGAGGGCATTTGTCTAATACAGGACTCTTTGACTTCTTCCGCACGGGCTTTCGACCGTGGCGAACGAGTTGATTAATGGTTGGCATGATGCAGGCTTACATTCCGGGTTTTCCAGAAGAAAGGGCGTAACAGTTTAACGATTTCGGGGAGGAGGTCAAGATTACTCTTCCTCCTCCACCGGTGAGGGGGCCTCAGGAGCGGATTCTACGGGGGGTGCAGAAGGGATTTCAGGGGCCACGTCCGTAGATCCCTCTGCGGTGGCAAAAGCATCTTCAAACTGGGAGAAGTCAATATTCTTCTGAACACTGGTCCGCAAGAAATCGCGGAAACCTGTTCCCGCAGGAATCAGATTGCCCAGAATGACATTTTCCTTAAGTCCCTGAAGAGTATCTTCCTTCCCCTTGAGAGCCGCTTCGGTCAAAACCTTTGTCGTCTCCTGGAAAGATGCTGCCGAGATAAACGACTCAGATTGAACCGAAGCCTTCGTAATTCCCATTAAAAGGGGTTTGGCCGACGGCGGGGTTTTACCTGAATCTGCAATTTCTTCTCTTCGGGTACGGAAAATGTGGCGATCCACCAAGGAATTGGGGAGCCATTCCGAGTCACCGGGGTTGGTGACTTGAACTTTACGCATCATCTGAGAAACAATAATCTCGATGTGCTTGTCATTGATGACCACACCCTGCGCACGATAAACCGCCTGGATCTGCTCCACGAGGTAAGTCTGCACGGCCTCCTCCCCCTTAATGGAAAGGATTTCGTGGGGCGGCAAAGGACCATCCACTAAAGGCTGACCCATTTGAATGGGGTCGCCGGTATGAACGCGAAGGTGCTTGGTCAATGGAACCGGATGCTCTCGCTCTTCCCCCGTTTCAGAGTTTCGAACAATGATGATTCGTTTTCCGCGACGCTTGTCGCCCAATTCAACAATCCCCTCAATTTCTGACATCACGGCTGGTTCTTTGGGCATCCGTGCTTCAAAGAGCTCGGTAACCCGTGGCAAACCACCTGTAATATCTGCGGTACCGGAAGCGGTGCGCGGTGACTTGGCAAGCAAAGCACCCGACTCCACTTTTTGTCCCTCTTTGACGTCGACGTAGGCATTCTCCGGCAACGTTGCATAATGAAAAACTTCACCTTCGTCGCCCATGATGAGCACCTGGGGGTGAAGAGCTCCCCGAGACTCCACAATTTTGACGCGCTTCACGCCTGTTTTCTCATCCTCTTCCACGCGCATAGTCTGCCCTTCCACCACGTCTTCGAAGTGGACGGTTCCATCATGCTCTGCAAGAATGGGGAGAAAGTGTGGGTCCCAATCACAAACTTTAGCGCCTTTTTTCACTTTGCCGCCGTCCTTCACGTGAACACGACCACCGACACTGACGTCATAACGGTCCAATTCCCTGCCTTTTGCATCACGAACAATGACACATCCAGTTCGAGAAAGAGCGATGCACTCTCCAGAAGGCCTGATTACCGTAACCAGGTTTGAATACTCCACCGTCCCGCCCCGTCGGGCCTTAATATCGGACACTTCCACCGACCGACTTGCCGTACCCCCGATGTGGAAAGTACGCATCGTCAGCTGTGTCCCTGGCTCACCAATGGACTGCGCGGCAATGATTCCAGCCGCAAGCCCTTGCTCAACCATAGCGCCACGCGCCAAATCCTCGCCGTAACAGCGTGCACAAATACCTTGGCCGGCTTCACAGGTAAGCGGGCTACGCACCCGGATACTTGTGATATTCATCTCTTCGATGGTGCGGGCAATGGTTGGAGAAATGATTTGACCATCCTCGACAATCAACTCATCTGTAATGCGATCTCGGATGGTATCCCGGGCAACTCTGCCCCGAACCACTTCACTGAGCGTGACGACGAGTTTTTCACCCTTATAAACAGCCTCTTTCTTCAAACCCTTTGTAGTCTCACAGTCATCCAAGTTGACAACCACGTTTTGAGCCACATCGGCTAACTTTCTTGTCAGGTAACCGGAGTCTGCCGTTTTGAGCGCCGTATCCGCCAAGCCTTTTCGAGCACCGTGGGTTGAAGAGAAATACTCCAAAACGCGTAGGCCTTCTCGGAAGTTTGCACGGATAGGTGTTTCAATGATTTCGCCACTTGGCTTTGCCATCAAACCTCGCATTCCAGACAATTGGCGAATTTGATCCACCCCACCACGAGCACCGGAGTGAGCCATGACGTAGACGGGATTCAAGTACGGGCGACCATCTCTTACCTCTGCTTTTAATTCGTCAAGAAGTTCATCGGAGACTGCATCTCGCGCCTCTGTCCAAAGGTCAAGAACCTGTGCGTAACGTTCCGTTTCTGTAATCGCACCCTCCCTAAAGTCATTCTGGGCTTTGTCGACTTTCCCCTGCGTTGCAGCAATAATCGCCCATTTCTTTTTGGGAATGAGCATGTCATCTTTGGCAAAGGAAAGGCCAGATCGTGTTGCGCTCTTGAAGCCCAAGGCTTTGAGCGTGTCTAGAAGTATCAACGTAGCAACGCGACCACTTAAATTATGGCAATCATGAATTATCCCGTGAATCGACTTTTTATCTAAGGGGTAATTGTAATACGGCATCTCAGGAGGAAATGCGTCATTGGCAATCACACGACCTGGTGTAGTCAAAACCAATTCGCTCTCCGTTAACGCACGGAAGGTATTCCCACGTGACTCTGCCAAGACAGAATCCTTCGGAAACAAAACCAGGATAGAAGAGTGGGTTTCTAAGTGCCCATGTGCATAGGCCAAAAGGACGTCATCCAAGGTGCTATAGGTACCCTGCGCACCATTCCCTTCTGTCCATTCATTCCGACTTTTTGCCCGGTCCGCCGTAATGTAGTAAAGGCCAAGAATAATATCCTGGTGCGGCGAAATGATAGGGTTTCCACTCTGCGGACTGAACACATTGTTCGTCGCCAACATGAGCGTTGATGCTTCCACCTGTGCTTCATAAGAAAGGGGAAGGTGAACGGCCATTTGGTCACCATCGAAGTCAGCGTTATAACCCTGACAAACAAGAGGGTGAATCTGAATGGCATTGCCCTCAATCAGAACTGGCTCAAAGGCTTGCATACCCATGCGGTGAAGCGTTGGGGCACGGTTTAACAATACGGGATGGTTCTGAATAACCTCTTCCAAAATATCCCATACCGCATCTTCCCGACGCTCAAGCATTTTCTTCGCTGCCTTGATAGTTTCGGCCAAGCGCAATTCTTTTAAGCGACGAATGATAAAGGGTTGAAACAACTCCAACGCAATTACCTTGGGGAGGCCACACTGGTGCAATTGAAGTTCCGGGCCTACAACAATGACGGAACGTGCGGAGTAATCAACTCGCTTGCCGAGCAAGTTGAGGCGGAAACGCCCCTGCTTACCCTTAATCATGTCCGTCAATGATTTCAGGGCCTGGTTTGAAGTGCTCATCACCTGACGCTTACAACGACCATTGTCAAACAAGGCATCCACCGACTGCTGAAGCATGCGCTTCTCATTCCGAATAATAACTTCCGGCGCTTTGAGTTCAATCAAACGCTTTAAGCGATTATTCCGATTAATGAGGCGACGATAGAGGTCATTCAAGTCCGAGCTTGCAAAGTTTCCCGAATCCAAACGAACAAGAGGCCGCAATTCCGGTGGAATAACAGGAACCACATCAAGAATCATCCAGGTTGGGTCATTCTCAGAGTCCCTCAACATCTCGATGGTGCGAAGCCTCTTAATCATGTCGGCCTGCTTCTGCTTCGACTTAGAATTTTTAAGATCTTCACGAAGTTCGCGAGACAAAGACTCGAGATTCAGCGAGGCAAGCAACCCCTTAATGGCTTCGGCGCCCATGGAGGCCGTAAACGAAGATCCAAACTGCGCACGTGCGCGACGGTACTCGTCCTCCGTAAGCAGTTGGCACTTCTTATACTCAGACTCACCTGGTTCAATGACGACATAGTCTTGAAAATAGATTACGCGCTCTAACTCTGTCTTCTTCATACCAAGCAAGTTGCCCATGCGACTTGGCGTGACGGAGAAAAACCAAATATGTGCCACCGGAGCAGCAAGAGTGATATGGCCCATGCGCTTTCGCCGTTCGCGGCTTGTCGTGACCATCACGCCACACTTGTCACAAACAATGCCCATGTGCTTTTGCCCACGGTACTTTCCACAGTGACACTCGTAATCTCTTTCTGGACCAAAAATCCTCTCACAGAACAGACCGTCTTTCTCTGGACGAAAAGTACGGTAATTGATTGTTTCCGGCTTTTTCACCTCACCATAAGAAGCTGAACTAAAGTCTTCTGGAGAAGCCAAACAGATGGAAACGACCAATGCATCACTCCGATCCATTCCAACTGAAGGAGCTGGAGGGGCAGGTGGAACTGTGGTTTCTTCCGTTACGACATTTTTTGTAATTTCAGTCATCATTCCTTCTCCTTAGTTTTTTTTATCGTTCAACTGGATATTGAGACCAAGCCCACGAATTTCATTCATGAGAACCTCAAAACTCACCGGTGTTCCTGACTCTAGGATGTTTCTTCCCTTCACCATGGATTCGTAGATCTTTGTACGGCCATCGACATCATCCGATTTCACCGTGAGAAGTTCTTGGAGCAAGTACGCCGCTCCGTAAGCCTCCAAGGCCCACACTTCCATTTCTCCAAGACGCTGACCACCAAAGCGGGCTTTACCCCCCAAAGGTTGTTGCGTAATCAGGCTGTAAGGCCCTGTCGAGCGAGCATGTACCTTCTCGTCAACCAAATGGTGCAATTTCAGCATGTACATGTAGCCCACGCAAACCTGTTGCTCAAAGGCAGAGCCTGTCCGCCCATCAAGGACCGTAGAGGTTCCTGATGTGTTGAGACCAGCCTCTTCCAAAGCAGCCTCAATATCAGCTTCGGTTGCCCCATCAAATGCCCCCGTGTAAGCACGGAAACCGGACTTTGCAGCAGCCCAGCCGAGGTGAGTCTCAAGAATTTGCCCGACATTCATACGACTTGGCACACCCAAAGGGTTCAAGACAATGTCAACGGGAGTTCCGTCTTCGAGATAAGGCATATCAGCCTCTGGGAGAATTGTGGAAATTACCCCCTTGTTCCCGTGACGACCTGCCATCTTGTCTCCGATGGAAAGGTTGCGCTTGGTTGCAATGTGAATTTTAACCATTTCAAGAACACCATTAGGAAGCTCATCTCCACGAGAGAGACGGGAAGCCATTTTCGTCTTCCAAGCCTCCTTGTCCTCAATGCGGTCTAAGTGATAGCGAACAAGTTCTTCCGCCTTCTTCTTTTTGCTTGCGTGATCTAAGCCATGTGAGAAGACGGCTAAACACTCACGCACTTCCATCAAGTCACCGAACAAAGTAGTCTCATCCACTTTCAGTCCTTTCTTCGTGCCCGGAAAAGTCAAAGACGTGCTGAGGTAATCCTCCAAATCTTCAATACAACCCTGCAACTCAACGCGCAAGACTGCATCATATTCAGATTCAATATCGCGAATTTTCTCGTGGGCCTCCCGACGCTCTGCTGGGGTCATGTTGATTTTTCGGCTATAGCGTTCAGCGCTAATCACAACACCACGCACGCCCGCCGACAGCTTCAAAGATACGTTTTTCACGTCTTCTCCAGCCCGACCAAAAATAGCATGCAGAAGACGCTCTTCTGGGGTTAACTCCGTCTTTGATTTTGGCGCGACTTTGCCCACCAAAATATCGTTCGGGCCAACTCGAGTTCCAATTCGAACAATACCGCTATCATCCAAATTACGAAGTGCCCGCTCTCCCGCATTAGGGATATCCCGGGTAAATTCTTCTTTACCTAAGGTTGTTTCCCGAATTTCTGCTTCGAAGTGGTGGATGTGAACTGAAGTAAAGACATCCTCTTTCACCAAACGCTGAGAAACGATGATGGCATCCTCGTAGTTGTAGCCCTCCCAAGACATAAAGGCCACAAGGAGATTCTTTCCGATGGACAACTCACCATTTTTCATGGCCGGTCCATCCGCAATCACGTCCCCTTTCTTCAGTTTTTGGCCCACTTTGACAATCGGCTTCTGATTCAAGTACGTGTGCTCATTGGTGCCCTGAAACTTTCGTAGGGCGTATGGCTCTGCATCACCTGACAGCTTTACAGAAAATGCGTCAACTTTCTCCACCGTACCGGCCCGCCGTGCACGCACAATCCATCCAGAGTTCATAGCCACAGGAACTTCCATTCCAGTACCCACCAAAGGCGGCTCCGTACGCAATAGAGGAACCGCTTGACGCTGCATGTTGGAACCCATCAAGGCACGGTTTGCGTCATCATGCTCCAAGAATGGAATCAAAGATGCGGAAATACCAAGAATTTGCGCGGGGTCGATATCCAAGTAGTGGATCTCGTCCATGTGCTTCAAGGTGAATTCGCCGTGATGGCGACACATCACATGCCCCGATTCATCGGGAACAAACTTATTCTTCTTAATGTCAGCGTCAGCCGGCGCAAACACACAGTCATATTCTTCATCCGCACGAAGATAGGCAATTTCATCTAACACCTTCCCCTTCTTGACAATGCGATAGGGCGTAGTCAAAAAACCATAGTTGTCGACGACTGCATAGAGAGAGAGAGAAGAAATAAGACCAATGTTCGCACCTTCAGGTGTCTCGATTGGGCAGAGGCGACCGTAGTGACTAATGTGCACATCTCGTTCCTGGAAGCCCGCGCGTTTTCGGTTCAAACCACCTGGGCCAAGAGCCGACAAGCGGCGCTCATGAGCTAGCTGAGACAAGGGGTTTGTCTGGTCCACTACCTGACTCAACTCACCACGGGCGAAGAACTGATCTACCGCGGTAGAGAAAGCTTTCGCATTCACAAGACTTCGAGGGGTCAATGTTTCCGAATCACTTTGCTGGGACATCCGATCCACAGCAGCACGAGAAACCTTCAACAAACCTTTTCTGAATTCGTCTGTAGCTAGTTCACCGAACGTTCGAACACGCCGGTTTCCGAGGTGGTCAATATCATCAACCTCTCCGTGATTGGCACGTAGCGACAACAAATAACGCACGGCGTCCAAAACATCTTCAGGCATCAACGTAGTTGGCCCCTTATCGGCCTCGGATGGGCGCTTAAACTTCCGGCTAATCCGGAAACGGCCAACACGACCCAAGGAGTATCGCTTTTCGTCAAAGAAGCGGTCATTCACAAGCTCCCTGGCTTTCTCTAACTGGATGGGGTTTCCCGGGCGCAACTTAGCATAAATTGCCGCCAAAGCTTCTTCATGAGAAGAGGCTGTATCTTCCTTCATGCTGTCCAAAATCAATGTGTCATCCATCCAAGGGAACTCCGCTTTGTGCTTTGGATCCGTAGAGAGAACAGCAACGGTTTTCATGTCTGAGACCGCAATTCTCTCAGCAGCTTCATCTGAGATGACCTTCCCAGCTTCGACCCATATCTCACCCGTACGATTATCACGGACTTGACCGATTGAACAACGACCCGCAAGAACTGATGCGTATTTAGCCTTGGAATGCTTCCCTCTTCCCATCTTCTCTACTGGGTAAAGCAAATTGAGCAGCTCATCGTCGGTGCCCCAATCTGGATGCATCGCACGCAAGAACGTGAGTGCGGAAAATTTCCCTTGCTGGTCAATACGTACCTGTAAAGTCCCTTTTCCAGACACTAACATTTCCACCCAAGAGCCTCGCTCTGGAATGACGCGGAAAGAATGGAGTTTTTTGTCCCCCGTGTGCACATCAACCGCAAAGTCAATCCCAGGAGAACGATGTAACTGAGTCACGAGGACTCGCTCTGACCCGTTCACAACGAACTCACCACCCCCAAGCATGACCGGGATTTCACCGAGGTAAATATCCTCCTCGAGCAAGTCATCACCCCGCTTGAAACCCATCTTTACTTTCAATGGATAAGCATAGCTATACCGCAACTGTCTACATTCATCCGGGGTATAGCGCGGGCGACCCAAGGTGTAGCCTCCGTATTCCAACGCCATGGACTTGTCATGACTTTCAATCGGGAAAGAAGACTGAAAAAGAGCTTCGAGCCCCTGCAGTTTCCTTCGGTTTGCCGGAATACCGACTTGAAGAAAATCCGTGTAGGAAACAGTTTGGAGATCGGACAAGCCTGGAAGTACGCTCGCATCCTTGAATTGGAAGGAGCGGAAATCGCGAATCTCAGAGTTAGCGGTGGATGAAGTTGAGGGGGTCATGACCTTTATCTGCTGGATGGAAGAAAGGTGGCGGGAAACCCGCACGGCACCTCAAAAAATGAGGGGCCAAGCAAAAATGCATTTTCGCACCACGGAAGTGAGCGAAATTGCGAGGCGAAACGGGCCCCTCCCCCCCCACACACTGAAGTGTGGCGAGGAAAATTGGGGCCGCTCAAAAACGAACGCACGCAGCCTAGCCCTAAGCGAGCTTGACGGAAGCGCCTGCTTCTTCGAGCTGTTTCTTGACGTCGTCGGCTTCGTCTTTCGTGACGCCTTCCTTGACAGCCATCGGGGCAGATTCAACGAGTCCCTTCGCTTCTTTCAGGCCGAGGCCTGTAATGCTGCGAACGGCTTTAATAACGTTGATTTTCTTTTCACCAATGCTCTCAAGGATGACATCGAAAGATGTCTTCTCTTCAGCAGCTTCTTCTACGCCACCGCCAGCAACAGCGGCAGCAGCAACAGGAGCGGCGGCGCTAACACCCCAGCGCTCTTCCATTGCTTTGACAAGGTTGGCAGCTTTGCCAATAGGCAATGCATCCAACTGGGTGAAGAGGGCTTCGAGATCAGAGTCGAGCTCTACGGTTGCTTGGGTCTCTTCGGACATGATTTTATTTATTCGGTCAGGGGATTCAGGAGATAAGGGGTCCGCTTAAGCGGCATCCCCTTGATCCGCCCGTGCCTGAAGCACGCGGGCGGTAGAAGCGGGAACCTCACTCAAGAGAGAGGCGAGAGAACGTGCAGGGCCAGAAATGGCTCCACAAAGCATGCCACGCAAGGTTTGCTTGTCTGGCATGGAAGCAAGGGTGACAGCCTCTTCGGCATTCATGATGGAGCCGTCGAAGTATGCGCCACGATAAACAATGCGATTTGCCTCATCATCACCGAAAGCATCTTTAATCGCTTTTGCGGCACTGATTGTGGCTTCAACATCACCCACAAGAACGGCCAAATCACCGGCACACCAAGCATCATCACCGAGGGCGATACCAGCTTCCTTCATGGCGACCTTAGCGAGGCGCTTTTTAGTGAGGCGCAGTTCGGCACCTGTTGCACGAACGGATGCCCGCAAGTTTTGGGATTCTTCCACAGAAAGGGCGTGCATGTCCAAAAGGACGACGCCTTCCTTGTCACGGAAAAAATCCGTGTATTCAGAAACGATCCACTCATTGATTGTGCTAACCATGATTCTTCTCCTAGTAGCTATATGCGACGCGAAGGCCTGGGCTCATAGAAGTGGAAATGCTGAGATTTTGGATGTAAATACCCTTCGCCGTTGCGGGGCGCAACGAAACGATGTAGTCCAAAAGCGCGGAAGCATTTTCCGTTAATTTATCTGCTGAGAAAGAAGCCTTGCCCACGGGAACGTGAACATTCCCTGCGGAATCAACTCGGAAGTCCACCTTACCTGCCACAAAATCAGCAACAGCCTTGGCAACATCCGGAGCAACCGTTCCAGACTTCGGGGAAGGCATCAAGCCCTTCGGACCCAAAGTACGGCCTAACTTTCCGACGAAACGCATCATGGAGGGGTGGGCGATGACTAAATCAAAGTCCGTCCAACCTCCCTCAATTTTCTTTGCAAGATCTTCTCCGCCAACTTCCACAGCACCCGCCTCTTTACAGGCGTCCGCTGCGTCTCCCTCAGCGAAAGCAACCACGCGAATTGTTTTCCCCAATCCGTGAGGAAGACTCACCGCGCCGCGAACCATTTGGTCCGATTTCCGAGGATCCACACCAAGACGTGCTACGACTTCCACCGTTTCATCAAACTTGGCAGGACGAAGGCCCTTCAGAGCTCCCACGGCCTCATCTAAGGAGTAAGTCCTGGAAAGGTCTAAGGACTCAAGATTTTCACGATAACGACGACTTTTTTTCGCCATGATTATGCCTCCACCTCAATACCCATGGAACGGGCGGTTCCAGCAATGATTCTCATAGCAGCCTCCACCGAAGCTGCGTTTAAATCTGCTTGTTTCACTTCGGCGATCTCTTGGAGTTGCGCCGAAGTCACTTTCCCAACAATTTCCGTGCCGATCTCCGCCGCGCCTTTCGGAACGCCAGCCGCCTTCATCAAAAGCGCTGAGGCTGGTGGAGATTTGTACTCAAGACTAAAACTGCGATCCGTGTAAACCGTGATGACCACCGGGATGATGGTGCCACGCTTATCCGCGGTAGCGTCATTGAACTGCTTGACGAAATCACCAATGGGCACCCCGTGAGCGCCCAATGCTGGGCCTACCGGTGGAGCCGGGGTGGCAGCGCCTGCGGGGCACTGTAATTTAATTTTTGCACTAATTTCTTTTGCCATTGTTTTCCCTCCCACCGAAGTGGTTCGAACGGGTGCCAACCGAAGTCAGCATGGAGCAGATGGTTAAATGGGTTCCACCTGCCAATGATTGATTTCAACACTAGTTGCGCGACCAAAAATGGTCACCGAAATACGTAGCATGCCTTTTGAACCGTCTACGTCTTCCACAGTGCCATCGAAGCCCTCGAAAGGTCCTTCCTTAATGCGCACCATATCACCCCGCTTTGTCTTCACAGCCATTTTTGGAGTTGCTTCACTTTCATTCATGCGAGAAAGGACACCGTCCACTTCATCTGCAGTCATGGGAGTAGGCTCTTTTCCGGAGCCTACAAAAGGGCCAACACCGTAAGTTTCGTGGAGAGCAAACCAAACTGCTTGATCTTCCTGGTTCTCCGACCCCTGCTCACCGAGGGTTGCCTGAATCATCAGGTAACCTGGGTAAATCTTTTTAGAAATTACTTTCTTTTTCCCAGAGCGAATTTCTGTAATTTTTTCAATGGGAACAAGGACCTGTGGAACGCGGTGCTCAAGGCCATCGGCCTTAACACGCTTCATAAGACGCTCTCTAATGGAGTCCTCTCGGTTTGTAGCAACCCGAACAACGTACCAATCCAAGGTCATCGCAGATTCTCCCACAAAATGATGTTGAATACTTTTCCTAAGAGGAGGTCCGCAATAGCCAGAAAGCCCATCAAAACAACCACCGTGATGACAACCACAATGGAGGAGTTAGACGCCTCCTTAAAGGTTGGCCACGTCACCTTGTTCACCTCAGCTTCCACTTCAATGAGATGCTGAGCTTGTTTTTCTGCCGACATATAGCGCACAAAAACCAAGGAACCCACCACGAACAGGGCCGCAGCAATGGCAAAAGCCCCAGTAAAGGGCACACCAAGCACAGGCACTGTTTCCAAGCTCTCAATCAATGGACGGCGCATAGAAACCCAACCCGTCAATGTTCCACTTAATGCGTAACAGGCGAAGGCCAACATGCCCTCACCAAGCCAAAACGTTGCTTGGCGTGCATTACGACCCTCATCGGGCTTATAGCGGAACAGCATAATTAGAGTTTCTTTTCCCGATGGACCACATGGGACCGACAGAAGCGGCAGAACTTTTTCTTCTCCAACTTGTACTCGGCCCGAATCCGCTTCCCTGTGGTGTAGTTGCGGTTCTTGCACTCCGTGCATTCGAGAAAAACGAATCGTTCTTTGTTCTTCATGGTTTCAATGGGATGAGATTGAGCCGCCCATGAAAACAGGGCGGCAAAATCATTTCCTTAATTAGCCGAGAATCTTGGCGACAACGCCGGCGCCAACGGTCCGACCACCTTCGCGAATTGCAAAGCGTAGTTGGTCGCTCATGGCGATTGGGGTAAGGAGCTCAACGTTCATCTTGATGTTGTCACCAGGCATGACCATCTCAACGCCATCGGCCAATTTAATGGTGCCGGTTACGTCGGTGGTACGGAAGTAAAACTGAGGACGGTATCCGTCGAAGAAAGGCTTGTGACGGCCACCCTCATCTTTGCTGAGGATGTAGACCTCAGCCTCGAACAATGTGTGTGGTGTAATGGAGCCTGGCTTGGCCAAAACTTGACCTCGCTCTACATCTTCCTTTTTCACACCTCGAAGAAGTACTCCCACGTTGTCACCAGCACGACCCTCATCAAGAGTCTTCTGGAACATTTCCACACCCGTACAGGTGCTCTCTACGGTTTCCTTCACACCAATGATTTCGATCTTTTCACCGACCTTCACGATTCCGGTTTCAATTCGGCCCGTTACAACCGTGCCACGACCCTCAATGGAGAAAACATCCTCTACAGGCATGAGGAAAGCCTTGTCGATTTCACGCTCAGGCTGTGGGATGTAGGAATCAACCGCGTCCATCAGCTCTTTCATAGCGCCAAAGGCATCATCGTCGGCAGCGACACCTGCTTGAACGGCTTCAAGAGCTTTCAAGGCGGAACCCTGAATGATGGGAATATCATCTCCGGGGAAATCGTACTCAGAGAGTAGCTCCCGAATTTCCATTTCCACGAGCTCAATGAGCTCTTCATCATCCACCATGTCACACTTATTCATGAACACGCACATGGCAGGCACGTTGACCTGCTTGGCGAGCAGAATGTGCTCTTTGGTTTGCGGCATGGGGCCATCGGTGGCGGCAACCACCAAAATGGCGCCGTCCATCTGTGCAGCACCCGTGATCATGTTCTTCACATAATCCGCGTGTCCTGGGCAATCAACGTGAGCGTAGTGACGGTTAACTGTCTCATACTCAACGTGTGCCGTAGAAATCGTAATGCCCCGAGCTTTTTCTTCGGGGGCCTTATCGATTTCATCGAAGGCCTTTGCAGTAGAACCCGTTACCTTAGCGAGGTAACCAGTAATAGCTGCAGTCAGGGTGGTCTTGCCGTGGTCGACGTGACCGATGGTACCGACATTTACATGCGGCTTTGTACGTTCAAAAACTTCCTTTGCCATGTGTCAATCTCCCTCAATAGCTGTTCTACCGAGTGTGTAAGGCTTAATGTTAGGTTGGGTTGTGGGAATCCGTCGGCACAAAACCGACGCGTTTTATTTTCTGGAGCTGCTGTCGGGATTTGAACCCGAGACCTCTTCCTTACCAAGGAAGTGCTCTACCCCTGAGCTACAGCAGCGGACTTCGTAAGCGAAGCCGTTGAAGATGTGCGTGGAGCGGGTGATGGGAATCGAACCCACGTGGCCAGCTTGGAAGGCTGGAGCTCTACCATTGAGCTACACCCGCAAAATTGGTGGGGAGAAGAGGATTTGAACCTCTGAAGGCTGAGCCAACGGATTTACAATCCGTCCCGTTTGACCACTTCGGTATCTCCCCGAGAAAGCGGGAGCTTTCCGGAACGCACAAAAGAACTACCTCTTCCAGGTGGAGCTAGCGACAGGACTTGAACCTGTGACCATCCGCTTACAAGGCGGAAGCTCTACCAACTGAGCTACGCTAGCCCAAGTCCTGTAAGGAAAAGGGCAGAACAGTTTACGGTCGCCCCTAGTCCAGTCAACAAAAGGGGCTAGGAAAATCCGGGAGAGTCCAAAGTTCGAGGCCAATCTGTGACTAAAGCCTTGGGGCGAAGCAATTCAAAGCGTTCTTTCATCTCAGCCAAAGTGGTTCCACCCAGTCTTGCCCGCAATGCAGACGCCAATTCCAAACAAACGAGGGCTTCTCCCACTACTGCGGCGGCAAAAACTGCGCAAACGTCACTTCGTTCATAAGTAGATCGTGCCAACTCACCTGTTTCAAGGTCCACCGAAGGAACGCCCTTGCGGAGAGTCGGAATTGGTTTCATGGCAGCCCGGAGACGGATTTGCTGGCCGTTCGTCAAGCCGCCCTCAATTCCACCGGCACGGTTGGTCACACGGCCCAAAGAGTGATAGGCCTCTGAATCTACGCAAACCTCGTCGTGGAAATCACTTCCGACGGTTTCAGATGCCGTAAAACCTAGGCCAATTTCGACACCTTTGATGGCTGGAATGCTGGCTAATACCCCCAGCAAGCGGGCATCAAGGCGATCTGTAGCCTGTGCGTAGCCGCCCAAACCCGGAGGGAGGCCGTCGGCGGTGACTTGGAACGTACCCCCAAGAGATTCCCCCGCCTTGTGGGCCTCTTTAATGATATCAATCCAGGATGATTCCGACTTAAACCCCTTTATAGAAAGGACTTGTGATTGAACTTGAATGCCAAAGACAGCCAAGAGTTGACGGGCCACTTCGCCAAGAGCAGTCCGAGCCACCGTCTCACGGGCCGATGCGCGCTCTAAAACAGCACGGACATCCCGGACTTGGTGCCGAATGACGCCTGGCAAGTCTGCATGCCCTGGCCGAGGAGCTTTCAAATCTGGCAAGGTGTCAATGCGAGTATCGGAATTACGCACCAAAATGGACATTGGAGTCCCCAAGGTGACTCCTTTCTTGAGTCCAGATATCCACTCCAAAGCATCTTGCTCAAATTTGGAGCGCGGGCCGCGCCCAGGTCCCTGCCATCGGCGCGCGAGTCCGGCCTCAACGGCAGCAGGGTCAATAGGCAAACCAGCGGGGAGTCCCTCAAGGAAACCCAACATTGCTGGGCCATGAGATTCCCCGGAAGTTCTCCAGGAAAAGCCGACGGTCTCTGGACTGGGGGGGGCTGTCATTGAATGTTTTTCACTTGTTGGACAAGGTCCATGACCGAGAAAGGTTTGGCAACAATACCACGGAAGGCTCGAAAACCTTGCACCTCTTTCAAAGAAGGGTGATCTGGAGTTCCGGTCACCATAAGAAAGGGTCGAAGAAGATTCTTTCTGTTCAAAGATTTCACCACGCTGACGCCTGAAGTCCCCCCTCCCAAATGCAAATCCACCAAAAAAACATCGACGGGATCCTCTTCCATCTGCATTTCCATTTCCCTCAATGTGCGTGCGGTGAAAGCCTGAATGCCTCCCTGCTCAAAGGCCAATTGAAGAAGCTTGCGCACGGCTGCATCGTTATCCAAAATGAGTACTTTCACCACGCTCTTAGTTTAATCTATTGGAGGCGGGGCGTCGGCCCAAGTTAAATCACGAAAGGGCAAGTCCATCTCTAACTGCCCCACTAAAACCCGTGCGCGCTCTTTTTTCTTTTGTACTTTGACGACGCGACCATGCTCTCTTAAACGTGGAAGCCATACTATGCGGCCTTTCTTCAGGGAATGAACGAACTGGGTCCAACGCGTGCCTAGATCACATTGCTGAAGAGACGTACGAATGAGCTGAAACATTGCATCCACCTCTTCTTTTTGATGCCCCTTCATGCCTGCCATCAAACGCTCCCCCTCTTCCTCCAACAAGCATTCCAGCATGCGGCGGTGCTCTAAGAATGCACGCTCCGCCTCTTGTTGCCGCAATTGAGCGCGCTCTTTCGCAGATTCTTCTGTGGCCTTGGCAGCGTTCAACACCCGACGCGTCTCCACCTCTTGCTCTGCTGCTTGCTCCCTTAACTCTTGCGCTGTCCGGCGAACACGGCCGACGTCGGCCAATAAACCTTCTGCGGAATTCTTCCGTTGCGCCAATTCGCGAGCACGATTCAAAACCTCCGACGGAAAGCCAAGATGCTCGACCACTTCAATCGCATGCGAAGCGCCAGGAACACCTACGAGTAAACGATAACTTGGAGCCAACGACTCTGGGTTGAACTCCATCGATGCATTTTCTGCACGCGCCACGCCCACCGAAAAAAGTTTCAGTTGCCCGAGATGTGTATTCGCCACGGTAAGCACTCCTTTTTTCAGCAATGCCTCCAAAACGGCTTGCCCTATGGCTGCTCCTTCCTCAGGATCCGTTCCTGTGCCGAGTTCATCCAAGAGCACCAAAGAGTCGGGCGCTGCTTCATCGAGGATTTCTTGAATACGCCGTACGTGACCACTAAACGTGGAAAGGCTGGATTCCAAAGATTGTGCGTCGCCGATGTCCGCCTGCAAGCCAGACAGGGAAGGAATCACAGTGCCCTCTTCCGCAGTTACTGGCAAGCCGACCTCCTGCATTGCCGCCAAGACACCGACGGTCTTCAAGACGACTGTTTTCCCTCCGGTATTCGGGCCCGTCACGACCAACATGTCATAGGCACCGCCCAAGTCTAGATTGAGTGGAATCACAGGCTCTCCTTTTCGAACTAAAAGCGGATGACGCGCACCTCGAAGCTGCAAAACCCCTCCTCCTTGGGAACACCAGTGTGCCTGTACTTGCTCTGCCCACTTCGCCGATGCATACGCCACGTCCACCCAAGCAATGACCTCCTCCGTCTTGCGCAAGTCATCGGCAAAACGCCGCGTCTCCCTAGAAAGTTCTTGAAAGACGGCGTGTACCCGCTGACGCTCCTTTGCCTTCCACTCCGCAAGCCGATTCGACAGCGGAATCAAATCTTCCGGCTCAATGAAAACGGTGTCACCACTCTGCGAACGGTCATGCACGATTCCCCGCAAACGGCCGGCATGCGTAGCACGCACGGCAAACAGCAGGTGATTCGCGCGCTGCACAGGCTGTCGTTGCCGAAGAACGCCCCGTCGGTCTAAGGACTCTGCCAACGCGTCCATCTGATGACGGCGTTGTTCAAAAAGAACTTGGATTTGCCGACGTGCTTCGGCCAATGTGGAGTCTGCTTCATCCAAGACGTGGCCTTGCTCATCCAAACATGTTTGAAATCGTTCTAGTAAACCGCGAGGAATCCTTGCCGTCCGTAAAAGTTTGGCGAATGGAGTGTCCGTCGTCTTGGGAAACATGCGGCTGAGGGCCACCGCTAAATCTAATGTGTCCACGAGCACAACAAAATCCTCGCCGTCGGCCGACCCGCGCTCCACCAGTTCTAGGATTTTCGTCACGTCTCCGCCCCGCGACAGGCCCGGCATGGCTCCGTTCACTACACCCTGGAGGGCTTGCTTTCCTCTTTGGCGGCATGCTTCAACCCCTGAAGCATCGCCCCCAGGCAGAAGGTCCAACAGGATGCGTCGCCCCGGAGGGGTCGCCGTGAAGCCAGCGACCCAATGGAGCACTTTTGGAAACTCCACTGCTTCTAAAGCCGAAATTGGGAAGGGGCAAGGCATGAATTGGACTGCTTCTCATCCTAGAATGGCGGGGCATGGAAATCCCTCCAACACAAAAAACCACGGCGGCCGTCGACTCCGTTTTGGAGGCCATCGGCGATACCCCACTCGTTCGGCTTCCTCTTGACTTCGATGACCAACCGCGGTGTGAGATATTTCTCAAGCTGGAGTACCTCAACCCTAGTGGAAGCGTCAAAGATCGGATTGCCCTTGCCATGGTGCGCGGTGCGGAAGCCCGTGGGGAATTAAAGCCCGGTGGACGGATTGTGGAATGTACTTCAGGCAACACAGGTGCCGGGCTTTGTGTGGTGGCTGCTTGTTTGGGTTACGCCATTACCTTGGTCATTCCCGACAAAATGAGTCAAGAAAAAATTGCTGTTCTTCGTGCCTTAGGGGCCGACGTCGTGGTAACTCCGGCTAACGTCACCATTGAAGACCCCATGCACTACACCAAAGTTGCAGAAAGGATTGCTGCAGAAACTCCGGGAGGATGGTGGCCGAATCAGTATCACAACCGCGACAACACGCAATCTCATTACGAAGGAACGGGGCAAGAGATTTGGAATCAATGTCAAGGAAAGATTGATGCCTTCGTCGCGGGGGCTGGAACGGGTGGCACCCTCAGCGGTATTGGGCAAGCCCTCAAAGAGAAAAACCCGTCTGTTCAAATCATTGGGGTGGATCCACCCGGGTCTATCCTTGCGGATTACTGGAAAACCGGCGAACTCATTGAGCCAGGTCCGTACGCAGTGGAAGGAGTCGGCGAAGAAGAAATACCCGGTGCCTGGGATGCCTCATTGATTGATGACTATTTGATCATCAAAGATGGCGAGTCTTTCCGCATGGCGCGAAAACTTGCCAAGAAAACGGGGATTTTTGCCGGAGGCTCTTCGGGCATGAATCTTGTCGCTGCCCTCCAGGTTGCACGAACTCTTCCCGCCGACGCTTGTGTGGTGACCTTGATGCCAGACAGCGGCCGTGCTTATCTTTCCAAAGTTTACAGTGATGGCTGGATGAAAGATGCTGGCTACTTGCCCCGTGTTTCTGCAAAGACGGCAATCCTCGGCGATCTTCTCCGTGAAAAAGAACAATGCGCGGTTCGCCCCGAAGACACCTTGGCCTGGGCCGTGCGTCAAGCCGGAGAACGGGGTATTCGCCCTCTCCCCATCGCCGACGGCACCACTCTCTTGGGTGTTTTGGATGAGCACGCGGCGGCCGCCCATCTCAGCGAAGGAAAAGATCTCACCCAGTTTTCGGTGCAAGCCTGCATGACCGACGCACCTCCCGTCCTCTCTCTTCAAGACCCTTGGAAAGACGCTTCCACGCTCTTTCAAACCCACGAAGTTCTCCTCATCCGCACGGAAGACGGATGGACTTCTCTCCACCTCCAAGATTGGCTTCGTGCCCTTCCTCGCCTTGATCACTCTGCATAAACATGTCTGAACCCAACGCCCGCTCTTCTTCCGCAACTTCCTCCACCGACGCACGCCATGCTTTTGAAACACGAGCAGTTCATGCCGGTTGGACTCCCGACGCAGAGACGGGTGCGGTCATGCCTCCGATTTGCATGACCAGCACTTATGTTCAAGATGCGCCAGGAAAACCGCGGAATGGATTTGAATATTCTCGCACACAAAACGTCACGCGGTTTGCGCTTCAAGATGCTTTGGCAGATTTAGAAGGTGCTGCAGCAGGCTTCACCTTCGCCTCTGGCATGGCGGCTGTGCACACTTTAATGCTCACGCTAAAACCCGGAGACCATGTAGTTGCCGGGAATGATTTATACGGCGGAACCCATCGGCTTTTTACAAAAATTGCTGCGCGATTTGGATTGAAGTTCACCTTCATTGATAGCACCAATCCGGAAGAGTTAAACAACTTGCCACAAGACACGCGGCTTTTATATCTGGAGTCCCCTTCCAATCCACTCCTCAATATCACCTCCCTCGAGGCCGCCGTCAAAGCGGCAAAGAAAGTTGGCGCACAAGTCGCCGTCGACAACACCTTTGCCTCGCCAGCCTTGCAAAACCCAATCGATTTCGGCGTAGATTTCATCCTGCATTCCACCACTAAATACATTGGGGGGCATTCGGATGTCGTCGGCGGTGCCATTTTGATTCGCGAGGAATCCCAAAAGGAAGACCTTTGGTTTCACCAGAATTCTGCGGGAACCGTGAACTCTCCGTTTGATGCTTTTTTAACCTTACGCGGTCTGCGCACGCTTCCTCTTCGTATGGAACGCCATTGCCAGAACGCTGAGGCCTTAGCGGAATACCTTGAGCATCACCCTAAAGTGGAACGCACGATTTACCCCGGCTTGGCCACGCATCCAGGGCATTCCATTGCCAAAGAACAAATGCACGGTGGTTTCGGTGGCATGCTGTGCTTTGAACTTCCCGGAGGAATTCAACAGACTACGGAGCTTGTGAAGCATTTAGAGATTTACGCCTTGGCCGAATCCCTAGGTGGAGTGGAATCCCTCATTGAACTGCCGGCACCCATGACGCATGCATCCATTCCACCGGAGAAACGTCAAGCCATTGGCATTGCCGACGGCCTCGTTCGGCTTTCTGTCGGGATTGAAAATGTAGACGACCTTCTTGCCGACTTAGAGCAAGCGCTTCAAAAAGTCTAGTCGTTGTCCAAGCCCGACGTCGGTCGGGACTCTCCAGGGAGAGGATTCTTGAAAACGGTTTCGGCCGACAGGGGTCCGGCTTCTTTCTCAGGCACCTCGCCAACTTCGACGCGCTTCTTCAAAATGTTGCCCACCTTGAATTTCACCACGCGTTTCGGGGGCACTTCTACTTTTTCCAAGGTTTTGGGGTTTTGCGCAATGCGTCCCGGACGATGACGCACTTCAAAGACACCAAACTTACGGAACTCCAAACGGTTCCCTTGGACCAACTCCATGGACACTTCGTCCAAAAAATGCTGGACAATATCTCTCACCAAAACTTTTGTCTGACCAGTATGGTCCGCGATCCTTTGCACGAGATCGCGTTTGGTGACCGTATTACCTTCTTGATTTTCCATGAAATGCGGGAGGGGAATAGGGCATCTTCTTGCCCTAGGTCCTTATGGTAAGGGGGTTTGGGTGAATCCGTCAAGCGGAAGGGGCGGATTCTTTCGCTTCTAGCCAATAGGTTGCCGGCCCCTGGTTCACTAAAGACACCTCCATAGCAGCACCAAAAACCCCTTCGGAGACCTTGAGACCACTTGCTCTGAGAGCCTTACAAAGAATGAGGAGTAGTTTCTCTGCCTTTCGAGGCTCCAAACTCGGGTCAAAAGACGGCCGACGACCTTTTCGTGTATCTGCGGCCAACGTAAACTGGGAAACGACAAGGATATCGCCGGAAATGTCGAACACACTTGCATTGGTTTTCCCCTCGATGTCAGGGAACACTCGATAATGCAAGACACGTTCCGCCATCCGCAATGCGGACCGTTCAATATCTCCTTTTTCAAAGCCCACAAAAATCAAGAGACCTTGGCCGATGGCCCCCACACTTTTGCCCTGCACGCACACAGAAGCCGAGGAAACTCGTTGCAATAAGACCTTCATGGCTTGGTCGACAAGGCGCGGAGCCATGACTCTGCCTGCAAACGTTGCGCAAAGGACACCGGGTATGGGGCTTGAAGATTGGGTTGATCCGCTAAGAGAAGAAACTGTGTGAATGCCTCGCGGGCAAACTGCGGTTGATTTAAATAATCCTTGGCGAGAATCCCAAGGTTAAACCAAACCCATGGATCTTCTGGATTTTCCGCTTTCGCCTCTTGGATGATGAGAAATGCACGCTCCGCATTTCCTAAATCCGCCAACGCAGCAGCTTGGAAAAATCGAGCGTCCCCTGGATCCAACGTCGGCTGCTTCGCCTGCTCAAAGGCCTCTTCCGGGTGCCCGTCGGCGAGCAAAGCACGAATACTCACGGCCTCTCTTTCGGCAAGATCTTGTTTCACATTCCCCTCTCCCTGCAGCCAACTTCCCGTTTCTGCTGCGGCACGGACTAAGTCCCAACGCTGATGAAGCGGTGCCTGCTCCGCAAGGACCTGCCACGCTTCGGCCAACCCTGGATCTTCGTTGAGTAACTGCAGCATCGCATCCAGAACACTTTCATCTTCTGCTTGGAAATCTCGGAGTGCCAGCCAATCGACCCGTGCCTGAATCAATCCAGGATCTTCCCGAAGGACCTCTTTCAAAGCTTGATTACGCGTATGCCCAGAAGGAAGGGTGCGCGAATAAAGGTACAAAGACAAAGCAGAAGGGTATTGATTCCTTTCCGCAAGATAATGTGCTCGCCATCGCCCTGGTTCATTGGACCAAGAAACGAATCGAAGATCCTGCATTAAAACGGCTTCTCGGATGGACCAGGAATGATTGACATAAGCCGTTTCCACCGACGCCATCCCCTCTTGCTCATACAGCTGCAACATTTCAGCCAGATTGGTCCATTCCTCCGATGCTGCTTGGCGGGCGCGGGCCACTTGATTAGCCGACGGCGGAACAGGTTCTGTCTGAAACAGCCCGCACGCCCCACTGGATAAAACCAAGCTGAAGATGCAAGACAGAAGGAAAACCCGCTCCATGGGCAAAAGTGTAACGCCCCCGAAGAGATGCTCCTCTCCGCTAGAATCCTGCAATGCCGTGCCGCCTTCCCCTCTGTCTACTTTGGATGGTGGCCCTTTCGTGCGCATCCCCCGGAGCTGACTGGAATTTGGCGCCCTTCTACAGCCGAGTTACTGCGCCGAATCAACAACGCGTAGAGAGTTTGGGTGGAATTTTACGTTTTGCACAAGATGGGGAAACAACCCGATGGGCGTGCAACCCACTTCTCTGGAAAGAAACTCGGCCGGATGGAAGCTCCGAAATGGACTTTCTCTTCCCCTTGGGTCGGCAAGAGGACAACCCTAACCGTATGCGGACCTCAACACGGGTTTGGCCGATTTATTGGCGCGAGAAAGAACGGCGACCTGATGGAGTCACAGAAATTGATTGGGCGCTCTACCCCTTCTTTATTGGTGGCAGTGCTGATGACGGATCAGAATCATCGCTTGCCATATTCCCTCTCGGGGGACATCTAGAAAACTGGTTGACCTTCGATACGGTAGATTTTGTGCTCTTCCCCTTTTGGGCGCGGACAAAGAAAGATGGCACAACGGCACAGCATTTCCTTTTCCCTTTCTTCTCCCAGAAAACGGGTGCAACCGAAGGGTGGAGTCTTTTTCCTTTTTTTGGCTGGTCAGAATCCCCCGGCCGGAGCAAAAAACGATTTATCCTTTGGCCTTTCTTTATTGCGTCGGAAACGGAACTCCACAAAAAAGAACCTCTCTATAGTTGGTTCCTCTTTCCCTTGTACGGGAAGCGAGAGCAAGGCGACTACACCGCGCAAACATTACTCTGGCCGTTTTTCGGCTGGGCCAACCGGCCGTCCACACAATTTAACTCCTATCAATTCTGGCCGCTTCTCAAAGTAGAGTCCGCAACGATGCCCCAAGAGCGTAAACTTCGTCGCATCTTGCCTTTCTTCCTCAGCTACCAGGACAAGCAAACGGAATACACTTCTTTGTTATGGCCTATCTTCTGGAAACGAGAAGACCATCTTGATTCCATTGAGCGTCAAAGCTGGCATGCGCTTCCACTTTTTTCGCACACTCGTACCCAACATGCTGACGGCCTCGAAGAGCGCCGCACACGGATTTTTCCCTTTCTATCTTGGCGCACTTTTTCTGACGGCAGACACCAGGCTGCCACGCCAAGCTTGGGCGCCGTCGTTTCGAGGAATTTGATTTACCCCGTGTCTCTCTGGCAATCGAAGGGGAACCCAGCGCAAAGAACGTCAGAAAAGCGTGCTTTTCTCGGGCTCTACCAGGAATTAGAATCAAAAGGGCATCGGCGAAGAACCGTCCCATTTTTAGGCGGGACATGGGAAGAACCGAATGGGGTCGTTCATCATGCATGGCTCGCTGGCCTCCTTCGTTGGACAACGGGTCACGGTTTGAACATTGAGGCTCCCGCATTCCCTGGCCCCGGCTGGCCTGACCTCTCCACCTTAAAGGAGGAATTGCCTTGAGCAACCCCTTCCTTCATTTCGGAAATCGATTCCTTCGCCCCCTTCTCGTGAATGGGGGTTACGGGGTCTTTTTAGCGGGTCAAGTTTTTGTAAGAATCCCTCACCTTTTTCGCCGACGCCAAACATTCAAGGAACAATTATTTCTTGGCGGCATTAAAACGCTTCACGTTTCTTTATTAGTCGGTTTTTTCATCGGCATGATTGTTTCGCTTCAAGTCGGTTTAGAACTTTCTAAATATGGGCAGCAAGAAAATATTGGACTCTTGGTTTCTATCTTGATGGCGAGAGAAATGGCACCTTTTGTCACGGCAATCATTCTTGCCGCCAGCGTCGGCAGTGCGATGGCGGCGGAACTTGGAACGATGAAGGTGCAAGAGGAAATCACTGCTCTTGATGTGCTCTCTGTTGACGTCGTGAGTTATCTTGTTCTTCCACGAGTCATCGCCCTCACCCTTGTCTCCCCTATCCTGACGTTACTCTCGGTTTGGGTCGGCACATTAGGCGGGGGCGTGATTGCTGTTACCCAACTCGGGCTGGACTTCAGTGGTTACACTCATAATGCCATGACAGCCCTTCAAGACATCGGAAGCACAATTCCGCTTCCCGTCAGTCTCTATTCGGGCCTCATCAAGTCCATAGTTTTTGGTTTTGTCACCGCCATTGTGAGCTGTGCCAGCGGCCTGCATGCGACCAATGGCGCACAAGGCGTCGGTCAAACCACACGTTCCGCCGTGCGAGATTCAATTATTTTGATTATTGTTCTCAACTTCTTCCTCGGAAAGTTCCTCCTACATTGATCCGACTGCAACATCTTCAGAAGAGCTTTGGCTCTCACAAAGTCCTCGATGATTTGAATCTTCACGTCGCCGATGGGGAGTCCCTGGTTCTCATGGGACCATCCGGTGCGGGGAAAAGCGTGATTCTGAAGCATATCATTGGATTACTCAAACCGGATGCCGGTGATGTATGGGTCCAGGGGAAATCCGTGCCAGACCTTACCCCCGATGAACTCCGAGGTCTTCGGCGAAATATGGGGTACCTTTTCCAACACGCTGCGCTAATTAATTGGCTCAGCGTTTTCGAAAATGTTGCACTGCCGCTGAAGGAAACGCGCGAACTTTCGCCCAGTCAAATCCAGGATAAAGTAGAACATGTCCTCAAACTTGTTCGCATGGAAGGCGATCTTCAAAAATACCCTGCGGAACTTTCAGGCGGAATGCAAAAACGCGTAGGGCTAGCCCGCGCACTGGTCACCGACCCGCGCATCATTCTTTATGATGAGCCAGAAGCAGGGCTTGATCCAGAAATGTCCACCAGTGTGAGCCGCATGATTCGTCGCCTCAGGGATGAACTGCACACCACGTCCATCACCGTTACTCATAGTTGGGCTTGCGCGCAACTGATTGCGGACCGCGTGGCTCTTTTTGAAAAAGGAGCCCTTGTCACCGAGGCGCCGCTCGACGCCTTCCTCTCTGACCCCCATCCGCGGGTCAGCGAGTTTCTCGGGCAAAGTAAATAACATGGAAAAAAACGCACGCCGTGATTTTGCACTAGGCCTCGTCTTCTTTGGGGCCATATCCCTGCTCCTTTACTACACCATTGTTTTAACCGGGTTTTCCTTTCGAGAGAAAAGCGGGTTAAAGGTTTGGTTTTCCAATGCAAGTGGCCTGAAAGAAGGTGACTTAGTTTTAGTCGCTGGTCGACAAACGGGAACTGTCACTGGGGTGGAATATTTTGACCAGAAACCGGATGACAGACGCATTGGGGTTGACTTGGAATTTGGGAAACCGGTCACGCTCCATCGAGGATACCGCATCCGTATCAGTGAATTCACGGTTTTGGGTGGTCGTGTCGTAGAGATTGACCCTGGGCCAGCCTATGAAGTTTTGATTCCGGCAGATGCGGAGCTCCTGGGCTCCGTCGGCTATTCTGCTATTGCAGCCTTAGGAGAACTGGTTGCAGAAAACCGAGATGCCGTCGGCGAAATAGTTGAAAACCTTCGGGTTGCTTCTGGAGCACTCAGTCGTGGCGAAGGCGCTTTAGGGGCCATGCTTGTCGACAAGGACCTCCGTGAAAATCTGGAAGTGTTTATGGATGCTGCACGAGATGTCGCAGAAGACATCCGATCCGGCAAGGGGGCCGTCGGTATGTTAGTGGAGAATGAAGAAATGCGAGGTCAGCTGATTGCCATGATTAATGACGGTGCCGACGCCATGAGAAACCTCGTGTTAATTGCCGACCAAATTGCCAGTGGTCGGGGTGCGCTTGGATCGATGCTGACAGATGAGGGTCTCCAAGCGGATACGATTCAACTGGTGAGTAATTTAAGTTTTGCTGCAAAACGTATCAACCTCATGCTTACCGACGCCAGCATGGGGAAAGGCCTCTTGGGCAAAGTGATTGCCGATGACCGACTTGCTCAAGACGCTGCTGAATTCCTTAATCGGGTCAATCAAATCACGGCGGCTGTTTTGGAAGGGCGAGGAACCGTAGGGAAACTCCTCATGACGGATGCCGCTTATGAGGAAATGATGAGCGCAATGAAGTTGCTCAACAACTCACTCGAAGATGTGCGCGAGGCACAGCCGGTCAGTTCATTTGCCGGAATGCTTCTCGGAACCTCTTTCTAAGAGTCTCTTCCGAGCGAGCGGAATGTAAAGAGGGTCTTTGTCCATGACCTCAAGGTAGGCTCTGGACAACAAACCGCGCATCGTTGGATGCGGGACTCCCGTTAATTGATGTGCCAGCTCGGCCAAATCTCCGTCGGCCTCCAGAGGGAGAACATATTTCTCTTTCCCGTTTAAGAATATCGCGTGAGGACCTTTGGACTTCCCTCCACGCTTTCCAGAAAAGGAATGCGGGATAGGCATAAACACCAATGCCGTGAGTTTCCACTCTTTGCCATCCACCCCCGTTACGGCCCCCCCCTTCATTGTGGAGATTCTTTGCTGCGCCGTGAGCGAAGGCATGGTTCCGGAAAAAACCGGAGGCTGAGGGCCACGGGGAGATGATGGCGGAGACAATGTCCGAATTGCTTTGCTAATTTGACCGGACTCCGTGCGAATCCAATGAGAAGGCTCTAGATACGGTTGCTCACTCTTTGACGCGAAAGCCAGAGCACGCAAGTGGTTCGTCACTGTCTCGGAAAAACCCAAACCGGCCACTTCCGAGATAGCCATCAGCAAGTCTGCCGTGGAAGAAGGGGCTTGTACCGCGTTTACGACGCAAGCGGCCACTAAAGTTTTTCTTTGCTCCGCATTAAGCTGAGTTAAATAGAACGAATGCTTCAGAAAAAATTCTGCTACTTCGTGACGCGTGGCCGGGTGCTCGGCAAGATTTAACCACCATTGAAGCCGTGCTTCTTCTTTGCTCGCGCCGGGTTTCATTTTTTGCCAAGTATCGAATTCCTGAACTGCGGCAATGTAATAGGCTATCTCCCGTTGATTGCACGCAAGCAATGCCTTGGGATGATTCATCAATGCCCACCTACTTCCATGAGATTTCAAGAAGACAAGAACCGAAGTCGCTTCTGGCGGGAGGCTAAAATCGTTTGCGACCAGAGGGATTGTCAGAAGAGAGAGCGTGCGAGAAGCACGCAAGCTTCTCTGCACCCGCAGTGTCATTTGCGCGATATTCATGGAACGCTCTATCTTCCCCATGACCACGGCGTCAGCCTGGAGAAGGCGCTCTTCCAGAGGCGGAATCGTTTGAAAAAAGCACAGACCAAGAAGAGCGAACATGCCCAAGGATAGCACGTGGGTATCCTGAGAAACGCATGTCCCCTTCCCTCCTCCGTCCCATGTCCCTTGGACGCCTCTTTGGGATTCCCCTTTTCGTTACGCCCTTGGCGATCCTCTTAACGCTGTGGATTGTTTTTCAAGCCATGGCCCTCGGAGGGGCGGTTGCAGCCGGAGAGTTGATTGGGATTCTCTTCTTATTAATCATGGCACTCCTAGCGCATGAACTAGGTCATGCCTTGATGGCGCGCCACTTTGGCCTTCGCGTACTTGACATCACGATTCGTCCTTTAGGAGGAGCCGCCCGCATTGAAGGCATGATGGCTCAACCCAAAGTCGAAGGACTGGTTGCCGCCGCTGGGCCTGGAGTCAACCTTTGCTTTCTTGCCATTTTTGCACTTTTTCCAGGAAGAATTGGGGAAGTCGGAATGTGGATTCATGGTTCCCTTGCCCTAGGCAATCTCATCCCGGCCTTTCCACTGGATGGAGGAAGGATTTTACGCTCTTGGCTTTCCCGTCGAGCCTCGCTAACCGATGCAAGCCGAGCCGCCATTGCACTCAGCAATCTCCTCCTTCTCATACTATTCGCGGTTTCAATTCGATATGACTTTGTTCTCATTGCCCTCGTTTTATGTGGATACCTCGCATGGATGGCAAGAATGGAATTGATGCAGGTCATCTTACGCACTGGTCAGGCCCCCCTGCTGTCACCGGAAGAGGTTTGGAAGAGGGCATTGACGCGAAAACCCCCGGAAGACACCGTCGTTGATAACTTGTTCGAAGATGAAAGTGACACCCAAGAATCGACAGATGACTTAGAGAACTTCCACGGATCCATGGAAGAATATTTTCGTCAAAAAAAATCCAGTAAGAATCCATGAAATACATTGTCCCATTCCTTCTCTTCGCCACACTCTTCACCACTACAAAGAATGTGTCGGCTCAAGAACCCCGCGCCTCATCGGTTACTCATACGCCACTCTTTTCTCAAAACCACATCGTGCTCAAGATTAATGGTCTTCCTGTATATGCGAATGAGCTGGAGAATCTTTGTCATTACTTCCAAAGCTATCGAAAATCGCCGACCGATCTTCTTCTCCGAGACGCCGTCAAAGCAATCATTCCATCCTATGTATTGCAAAGCATACTCGCCACAGAGCTCCCAGCAATGAGGGAAAAATGTGAGGGGGCGCTTCAAGCGGTACAGGACGGAATGTCTTTCACAAAAATGGTGCAGCAGTATTCTGACGACACCGAGGCACCCACCCCTGACGGGCGATACACCTTTAGCCGAGGAACTGCCGTGCAGCCTTTTGACCGGATTTCACATTCTGGGAAAACGAATGAACTTCAAGGCCCATTCTTGACGGTCTACGGATACCACTTCCTTCAAATTATGGAATATCATCAGGGAAAAGAAGCTGCGGATGACACTACCGACGTCCGTCATATGCTAGCTATGTATCCCACCTTAATCGCCTTGGAAGAAGAGGGGGAAGATGTACGTACTTGGATTAAAGCCAAGGTTAAAGAAGCCGCCCTCGAGGTCGTCGACCCCGCCCTTCAAAATATTCTTCCGCCAGAATTCCGAAAAGGTTAACTTTCTGGAAGCGGCTCTAGGCGGACGAGAACCGCGTTTGCCGAAACCGTATCCCCTTCAGCAACTAAAACTTCTTTCACGACGCCACCTTCTTGACTTGCCATTTCATTTTGCATCTTCATGGCCTCCAACACCAAGACCGCCTGTCCTGGCTCCAAGTGATCTCCGACGGATACCCGGACGGCGATGACCACACCAGGCATGGCTGCCTTAATGACTTCGGCCTTTGGACGTGAAGAAGCCAACACTCCAGCAACTTGCTCACCTTCATCTTCGGCCAACATGGAGAACGTTTCTCCTCCAATGGTCACCCGTAAATGCTGCTCATCCGTTTGCTCAATGGATGCTGCAAAAGACCGACCTTGAATGGCAGCGGCATATTGCCCCGAACCATCGACATCAAAAAAATCAGCTTCCACTTCTTTGCCATCCAGCGTGATGCGAAAATGATCGGATGAGGTTGCCTCAACGTTTATTTCAAAGCTTCTGCCTTGTGCGGACTTTAGGAAGTACTTCATGAGCGAGACCCTAGAAGTTCTTGGCGACGACCTTGAGCAACCCAGGGGTTGAGTCCCGAAGAGGGGGAAGAAGAGAGAGGCACTTTTCCCGTGGCCGTGTGCACCCGATGCAATACGGCAACAATTGCGGCAATTTCCTCTAAATCATCTGGGACGGAGCGCTCCACAGGACCTGCCGCTTCTAGAAAACGCTCTAGGTAGCCTGTGTCATAGGTTCCAGCTCGAAAACCCTTGGATTGCAACAATTGCAAAGCAACTCCTGCGTTCGTCACGATTCCACCCACGTGAAGTTCCTGCAAAGCACGGCACATTCGACGCAAAGCCTGCTCACGGCTAGACCCACTTGAGATTACCTTGGCCACCATGGAATCATAATGGGGGGAAACTTCCATCGCGTTAAACAAAGCCGAATCAACACGAATGCCAGGGCCACCGGGAATCCGGATATTTCCGATCTTGCCAATGGAGGGCATAAAGTTGTTTTCCGGATCCTCTGCATTGATACGCACTTCGATGGCATGACGTCGAGGCTGCATGGAATCGGGAAGAGTGAGCTTTTCGCCCGCAGCAATCCGAATCATTTGTTCGACGAGGTCTACGTCATAAACCACGTCCGTAATGGCGTGCTCCACCTGCAAGCGTGTATTCATTTCCAAGAAATAAAACTCTCCGCCTGAAAGTAAAAACTCAACCGTACCTGCGGAACGGTACTGAACGGCTTCCGCAGCGGTAATCGCGGCAGCCCCCATGCGTTCACGCAAAGCGATATCGACATAGTTGGCCGGGGCCTCTTCAATGAGTTTCTGATGACGCCTTTGAATAGAGCATTCTCGCTCTCCAAGATGCATCACTCGGCCATGCGTGTCCGCAAGAATTTGTACTTCAATATGCCGAGGTTGTTCAAGATACTTTTCAAGATACATGCGCCCATCACCAAAAGAATTTTTGGCCTCTCCACTAGCAATGGTAAAAGCACCTTTCATTTCACTGGCTTCTCGAATAATGCGAATCCCCTTCCCGCCGCCACCAGCCGACGCCTTCAGCATTACGGGGTAGCCCATTTCATGGGCCACCTGCTCTGCTTGACAAGAATCGGAGAGAGGTTCGGCCATACCTGGAATTACAGAGACCCCTGCCTTCATCATGGCCTTGCGAGACTCGATTTTATCCCCCATCACTTGCATCGCCTGGGCCGTGGGTCCAATAAAAACCAATCCTGCCGCCTCCACCCTTTCCACGAACTCCGCATTTTCTGCAAGGAAACCAAAGCCAGGATGAATCGCTTCGGCGCCACTCTCTTGGGCAATTTCCAAAATTCGGTCCATACAAAGATAAGACTCCGCAGGAGTTGGTCCACCCAGACGGTAGGCCTCATTGGCGAAACGAACATGGAGAGAATTGCGGTCCGCGTCCGAATAAACTGCAACGGTTTCAATCTCCATTTCGCGAGAAGTCCGCAAAATACGAAGGGCGATTTCACCTCGATTAGCAATCAGGATTTTCTTAAACATCACTATAAGGGAATAGATCCATGCTTCTTGGCTGGCGAAGATTCCCTCTTCGTGGAATAAAGTTCCAATGCACGAATGATCAACCGACGCGTATCTGCAGGCTCAATCACCTCGTCAATAAAACCACGGCGAGCCGCATCGAAAGGGTTGGCAAATTTTTTCTCGTATTCCTCAATCTTTTCTTTCTCCTTTGCAACGGGGTCGGCGTCTGCAGAGATTTCTCTTCGGAAAATAACCTTTGCGGCTCCTGCTGCACCCATCACCGCAATTTCAGCCGAAGGCCACGCAACATTCCAATCCCCCCCCGTACTTTGGGAGCTCATCACACAATAAGCCCCACCGTAGGCCTTTCGAGTGATGACCGTAAGCTTTGGAACCGTGGCCTCACAATAGGCATACAAGAGTTTGGCACCTCGTCGGATAATCCCTCCGTGTTCTTGATCCGTACCCGGCAAGAAACCTGGGACGTCTTCAAAAGTAACGATAGGGATATGAAAGGCATCACAAAATCGAATGAAGCGCGCGGCCTTTTCACTGGCGTTACTATCCAACACCCCGGCCATGTTTGTAGGTTGATTCGCAACAAGGCCGATGGATCTCCCCGCCATGCGTGCAAAGCCAACCAAAATATTGCCCGCGTAGTCCGGTTGAACCTCAAAGAAGTCTCCATCATCGACTATCTTTTCAATTACCGATTTCATGTCATACGGTTGATTAGCTGACTCAGGAATGAAAGTGTTCAGCGATTCCTCGCGTCGGTCGACGGAGTCATCCGAAAGAAGACGCGGAGGGTCCTCGGCATTATTCAAAGGCAAGAAGGAGAGAAGTCGGCGGATTTTCGCCAAGCATTCCGCATCATCCGCACAAGTGAAGTGCGAAGTGCCACTCACCGAAGCATGGACCGACGCCCCACCCAATTCTTCCGACGTCACCTCTTCATGAGTCACGGCCTTCACGACATCGGGGCCCGTGATGTGCATATAAGACGTGCCATCCACCATAAAGACGAAGTCGGTCAACGCGGGGGAATAAACAGCACCGCCCGCGCAAGGTCCCATGATGGCAGATATTTGAGGAATGACTCCCGACGCTTTCGTGTTTCGCAAAAAGAGAGAACTGTAGCCTGCCAAGGAAACCACCCCTTCTTGAATGCGCGCGCCACCCGAATCATTCAGGCCAATCACTGGAATCCCCAGTTTCATTGCAATGTCCATCAGGCGTGCGATCTTCTTTGCATATTCTTCCGAAAGACTGCCCCCAAAAACCGTGAAGTCCTGACTGAAAACCGCCACGGAACGGCCTTCAATCGTCCCAGTTCCTGTCACAACGCCGTCACCCGGAATCGTTTGGTCTCCCATATTGAAGTTAGTACATCGATGCGTCACGAAAGCCCCAATCTCTTCAAAGGACCCCTGATCTAAAAGTAAATCAACCCGCTCTCTTGCGGTCAACTTTCCTTTGGCATGCTGTGCTTCAATCCGTTTTTCACCACCGCCATGCCTCGAAGCAATCCGGAGACAATCTAATTCATTCTGAATGGAGTCGGTCATGATGATGTTTTCCTTGGAAATCCGGCGCCACCCTCAACCCATTCCAGCAAGACGCCATCGGCGGACTTGGGATGAACAAAAGCAACTTGTGTGCCGTGAAGGCCCGGCTGTGCCCCTTCATGGAGCATGGTCCCGCCGACGGCCGTGACGTCTCGTGCTGCCTGATTGGCATCGGAAACGGCCAAAGCAAGGTGGTGTAAGCCAGGACCTTTTTTGGAAAGGAAGTTGGCCACGGGTGAGTCCGGCCCCAAAGGACACAGCAACTCAATGCGGGTCTCCCCAGCATGAAGCAACTGCACTTCTACCCCCTGGGCCTCCACCGTTTCTCGAGCTCCCACCGTCAAGCCAAACTGCTCCGCCCATTTCTGGGTGGCCTTGTCCAGGTCTTCGACGACGATGGCGATGTGATCAATTCCGAGAATGTTGGGCATGATTTCTAGCTTTCCTCTCAAAGTATAAGTCGGCGGTCATTTCTTTTGCTTTGCCACAATTTTGGCCCAAGTATCCCGCAAGCCCGCGGTGCGGTGGATGGCTGGTCCGTCCCCGGCTTGCGGATCGAGGCAAAAATACCCGGTACGCTCAAACTGAAAAACGGTTCCGGGTTCTGCCGACAACACCCCAGGTTCTAATTTCACGTGGGCCTTGTCTAACTGCGAATCCTGTGACAAGTCCGCCATGAAATCGCCATCGGCCTCAGGGTTTTCCGATGTAAACAGGTGGTCGAACACGCGCACCGTTGCCTCCTCCGCATGAGCATCAGAAACCCAATGAAGGAAACCTTTCACTTTACGGTCCTGAGGAAGCCCGTTCCGCGTCTCCGGGTCATGAGAACAAAGCAACTCTATAACATTTCCGGCGTCATCCTTCCGAACCTCCTCGCAAGTGATGCAGTAGGCGTAGCGCAACTTCACCTCACGCCCAGGGGCTAGGCGAAAAAACTTTCTGGGAGCGTCTTCCATGAAGTCGGCGCGATCAATCCAAATTTCCCGCGTCAGTGGAATTTTCCGCACGCCGGCATCCGAATTTCCAGGAATGACTTCGGCCTCCACCCACTCTTCCCAATCTTCGGGTAACGTTGTGATGGTGACTTTTAAGGGGTCCAACACTGCCATCGCACGAGGCGATTTTTTATTCAGAACGTCCCGTACGCAATGCTCCAACAAAGCAAAATCTACCGTGCTGCTTGTCTTTGCCAGTCCAATCCGTTTGCAAAACTCACGAACAGCCTCCGGTGGATAGCCTCGCCGACGCATCCCAGACAAAGTTGGCATCCGAGGATCATCCCAACCGGAAACTTTGTTCTCCTCCACGAGGCGAAGAAGTTTTCTCTTGGACATCACCGTATACGTCAAATTCAAACGATTGAATTCAATTTGTTCCGGCTGAGAAGGCAGGGGAAGATTTTCAACAAACCAGTTGTAAAGAGGCCGATGGTTTTCAAACTCCAACGAACAAAGAGAATGCGTAATACCTTCCAAGGCATCGCTTTGCCCATGCGTAAAGTCATACATGGGGTAAATACACCATTTTGACCCCGTTCGAGGGTGCTCTGCATGCAATATCCGGTAAATCACCGGGTCTCGAAGATTCATGTTTGGCGACGCCATGTCAATTTTTGCCCGCAACACCATGGCCCCATTTTCGAAATCACCTGCTTTCATCTTTCGAAACAATGCCAAACTCTCTTCGGAGGGTCGACCTCGAAATGGGCTATTCGCCCCCGACGCCGTCAACGGCCCGCGACCTTCTCGGATTTGGTCGGGCGTTTGCTCGTCCACATAAGCCTTTCCATCTTGAATCAAACACTCTGCCCATGCGTAGAGTTGATCAAAATAATCACTCGCGTGGCAGAGGTGCTCTCCCCAATCAAAACCAAGCCAACGAACATCCTCCATGATGGCGTCGGCAAATTTCTGCTCCTCCTTTTCTGGATTTGTGTCATCAAAACGAAGATGGCACTGGCCCCCTTCATTTTCCTCGGCAACGCCGAAGTTCAAGCAAATGGCCTTGGCATGTCCAATGTGCAAATACCCATTGGGCTCCGGAGGGAAGCGTGTAACGGGAAAAGCGTGTTTTCCACTGGCAAGGTCTTCTGCAATCCGATCCCGGATAAAGTCCGATGGTTTTTCGTCTGAATTCATGGCACCTAAAAAGAAGAAGGAGGTTGGTAAGGAGGAAAGACCTCGCCTAAAGTTTCACAGATTTCGCCGACGGTCGCGTAAGCCTCGACCGCTTCCAAAATAGCCGGCCCCAAAGGAGTGTCGGTTGCAGCAAGATTTTTCAATGCCTCAAGCACTGTATTCACCTGCGCATCATCTCGCTCCTCGCGGATTTCCTGCAAAGAATGATGGATTTCCTGCCGAGCCCGGGCTTCGGGACGAAAGACCTCTGGTGCCTCTTCCTCCTCCAGAACAAATTGATTCACACCGATTACCGCCACTTCGCCCGACTCTACCGACTTCTGATGCTGAACGGCCACCCGATGGATTTCACGTTGCACATAACCCGCAGCAACCGCACCTACCATGCCACCATAGTCCATTTCAATTCGCTTCATTTCCGAAAGAGCCGCTGCTTCCAAGTCGTCGGTCAACGTCTCGATAAAAGGAGAACCACCCAAGGGGTCGGCAACATCTGCAACGCCAGACTCATAGGCTAAGACCTGTTGCGTTCGTAAAGCCAACAAGGCTGATGCTTCTGAAGGAAGACCAAGCGCCTCATCACGCGCATTGGTGTGGAGCGATTGCGTCCCTCCAAGAACGGCCGCCAAGGCTTGAATCGTCACACGAACTGCATTCACCTCCGGCTGTCGCGAGGTCAACGTGCTCCCCCCCGTTTGTGTGTGAAAGCGGAGCTGCTGCGCTTTCTCGTCCTCAATTCCGAAGCGTACTTTTACAATCCGAGCCCACATTCGCCGTGCAGCACGAAATTTTGCCACTTCTTCAAAAAGGTCATTGTGCCCGTTGAAGAAAAAAGAAATTCTTCGGGCGGTCACAGTCGGATCCAAACCCGCCGCTTGAGCCGCTTCCAAGTAAGCGATGCCGTCGGCCAACGTGAAGGCCACTTCCTGAACAGCCGTGCAACCAGCCTCACGCATGTGATAGCCCGAAACGGAAATCGGATTAAAGTTCGGCGCGACCTCTTGCTGGAAATGGAACAAGTCGGTTGTTAAACGCATCGAGGCGCCGACGTCAAATCGATAATTCCCACGTGCAATGAACTCCTTGAGAATGTCATTTTGAATGGTCCCCCTGATTTTTTCCGACGGCACCTGCTGGCGTTTTGCCAAAGCCACGTACATGGCAAACAAAATGAGGCCGGTCGCATTGATGGTCATGGATGTGGAAACCTTCTCCAAGGGAATTCCCTCAAACATCTGCTCAAGATCTCGCAGGGAATTGATGGCCACTCCCACCATGCCAGCCTCCGGTGCAGCCAAAGCATGATCTGACTCATAACCCATTTGCGTCGGCAAATCAAAAGCGACGGACAGCCCCGTTTGCCCCTGTTTCAATAAGTAACGAAAACGCTCGTTCGTTTGGCGGGCAGACGAAAAGCCCGCGTATTGGCGCATCGTCCAATGCCGGCCTCGATACATGGTGGGATGCACCCCCCTCAAAAAAGGGTATTCGCCTGGGCCCTCTGCTGAAATGGAAGGGTCTCCAGAGAAATAAGCAGGCTCTAAGGAAAGCCCAGAAGCGGTCTCAAAAGCACCCTTTCTTTCCGGGCGCTTCTCGACAAATGGCTTCCAAGCTTCGGCCTGCCAACGATGGGAGCGTTCTTTGCTCATTCTGGGTGGAATTGTAGGCTGTCCTGCTCTGAGAAACCTCCTCAGTCCTGACAGATTGATGCTAGGCTTGGGTATCCCTTGGGATTCCCCAAAAACCCTTTGCCACCCTCATGAGACATCCGCTGCCTTACTGCCTTGCCATCTTCCTCCTTGCCCCACCTCTTTTCGCCCAAAGCAATGCGGAATCAGAGCTCGTCATCCGAGGCGACGTCCTAGGTAGTCCTATTTCGATCTCCATCTCCGGACTTCTGCCCGGCCAGTCCACCTATCTCATCCCGGCCTTTTCCAATAGTGGCAGCAACTACCTCACCACGCTCTCCGGAGACACGAACGACATATTGGCCGTGGATACTGGCCTTGCAAACGGAGGCACTTTTTTCTTGGGCAATGCCGACGGCGCAGGCCGATGGGATTTTGCCATGACGCTCCCCCCCAAGCCAGGCCTGTTGGATGTATCCCTCTACCTCCAAGCCTTCAACAGAACGTCGACAAGCGGTGCGGACATGTTCCAGAGGTTCTCCAATCTCCTGGTCATGACTCCCAATAGTGCCAACCGCTGGCAACCCCTTCAAGACGCGCCAGTCGCTTCAGCACTTTCTGGGTCTTGCGTTTTAGAGCGCACCGCCGACGGCGATCCCAAAACACTCTTTATCTCCGGTGGTGGCCCTGTCCTCTTAACAGATGACACAAATCCTTACTCCACGTCAGACCGCGCTTGGTCCTTTGACTGTCTTCAAGAAAGTTACACCCTCTTAGGGGGCGTCATGCAAACCAGCCGTGCATTCCACGGTGCCGTCACTCTCTTGGATGGACGCGTCATGGTTGTGGGTGGAATCACAGGCCCGTTTCAAGGGACAACCGGTGCCTACTACACATCAATCTTAAACTCCGCGGAAATCTATGACCCTGCCACAGATTCGTGGACGACAACCCCTGCAATGTCCGAATATCGTGCGGGCGCCACAGCCAACCTTTTACCCGATGGCCGTGTTTTAGTGGCAGGTGGCACCAAGGGCGATTCTTCGCACAACTTGGCAAGCGTCACAGATATCATGGGAACGGCCACAAGAACCACCGAAATCTATGACCCCGCCACGAATTCTTGGGTGTTGGGGCCCAACCTCCCTGAGCCAAAAGCCGGAGCCTCGTCCCTCACGCTTTCCGACGGAAGAATCATGATTGCTGGCGGCATTACCCATACGTTCATCTTTGGCATTCCGATTCCAGACTTTGCCGAAAAAATCACCCTCTATGATCCAGCAAGCAATACGTTTGGATCTACTGTCAAGATGGTTTCCAAAAGAGCGCTGTTCCCCTTGACAGAACTCGCGGACGGCCGCGTATTCATTCCGGGCGGTGCTGGCGGAGACATCTTTAACATTGGCCCTATTCGTAAATGTGAAGTCTATGACCCCGCTAACGGCTCAACAACTGCAGCCCCTAACCTTTCCATCGGTTGCGCCTTTTCAGGTTGCGTCATGTTGCCCGACGGCAGAGCTCTCGTGATTGGTGGCGCCGAAGGCACTTTGGATGACCCCATCCCCATCGCAAACTGTTGGATTTATGATCCTGCGGCGAACACACTCAGTGGCTCCACACCACTTTCAGCAGAACATGCAGGCGGAACGGTTGTGTTGACCTCTAAACTCAACATTGTGGTACTGGGTGGTGAAACAGGCACTGGCGTCGCCACAGCCGCTTCGGAATCATTTAGTTTCTAACTAGCCGTCGAAACGATAACCAAGGATGACCGAATAATTCGCCTGAGAATATTCGTCCCCAGAAAAGTCGGAGAGAACTTTGTTTTCTCCGGCTTTCCACATTGCTGGTAAAGCAACCACCGAAGACAAAAACCATTCTCCTTGTCCTTGGTCTGAAAGAATACTCACACCCGTCCCGACATGCCATTGGTTGAACGGCATTAAACCCGCCATAGCGGTGCCCCGCATGGGGTTATTCCCCCAGCCCAAACCAGCCCGAAAGGTGGCATCGGCATGAGGTAGGGAACCTGGAGCCAGACCGAGGCGCCATTCTTTTCCCGTTCGCCAAGAAGCGGGGAACCACTGGAAATCGTGTTCCCATCCAATCGAAACGGTAATCGTGTCGGCCCATTTCATATCTAAGTCGACAGAAGTCGTTGCCTCTTCCCCGAGCATGGTCCCCATATCTTCACTCGATGGATTGTCCAAAATAGCTTTCCAGCCATCAAAACTCGTGGACCATTGTGTCCATGTGGTCTGCGCATGAAATCGATCTTTCTGCCTTAAACCCCAGGCATAGGCAAAGCCGGCTTGCATGGGAAAGGTGACATCACGAATATGAATATCAAAATCCGAGGATGTTTCGTCGATGCCAGCAACCGCTTCCAAAATATCGCCGATGTCCGCGGACATGTCCACGTGAATGCGTCCGTCCAAGTCCGTCGATGTCGATGGCGGGCGAAACCAAAGCCCTACCCGAGAGTGTGCGTCTGGCTGCCAAGCCAAGCCGAGTTGTGCAAAAAGAAGAGGGTCTGCCTCAATCCCTTCTGCCGTGTAATCCACTTGAAAGGAATCAATCCCTTCTCGGCCGGAACCGGGGATTAAAACATCCGTGAAAAACTCGCCGAAACTTAGGCCGCCCATTCCAGGGACCTCTCCTTGTAGGTCGGCAAAAGGAACGTCCGTTGCTGAAGACATATCCAAGAGAGTGCTTCGCACGGAAAGGCCGAAGCCAAAGGATAAATTAGGAGTCATGCGCCAGGCCATGGAAGCTTCTCCGGCCACCTGCACCATTTCATTTTGGGTCAATACGTCATGTTGATTCGGAATCCAAATCCCACTGTCTGGCTCGGTCTCGGTTGCGGCCAAGTTGAGATCCGTGGTTCTAAGCATAGACGCTTTGCCACCGGAAGTCGGTCGGAGGAAAAAGCCCCAACTCAAATCATGTGAGGAAGTTCCAAAGGCCAAGAAAGGGCCAACGGCAGAATGACCGGTTGTGGAGAAAGCATCTCCCATTGCGGTGACCCCGGTCATCGGGGTGGAAACTCCACGCAAATTCATTTCCATGCGCCAGGAAGAATCGCCGGAAAAAAGAAAGCCCAACATCGCAGGATTTCGGGCTGCCTCCATCACTTCGGCACCTCCCGCTAAACCGGCTCCCGCCATGGCCGCCATGCGTGCACTATCTCCAGTAACTTCTCCGCCTAACTGTGCCCAAAGCGAAACGGGGGTCAAGAAGAAGATGAGAACAGTAAAGCGAATCATGAAGAAGGTTGACGGAGAAGGTTGAGCACGTTTTGAAAATCCTCGGGCAAAGGAGCGACAAAAGTTTCCTTTTTTTCGGTCGAAGGGTTTTTGAATTGAAGAGAACTTGCGTGAAGCAAGGTCCGCCGTGGTGGAACGCCCCCTGAGAATACGACCTCATTTCCTCGGCGGCCCCGATAAATCGGGTCTCCCATGATAGGGAGGCCTTCAGAAGCAAGGTGAACACGGATTTGGTGCTTCCGGCCGGTCCGGGGAATGATTTTCAACCAGGCTGCTTCGGGGAAGCGCTCCAGGATTTCCCAATAAGTTGCCGCGTCTCGTGTTTTAGAATCTGACTTCTGCGTTACCCGAACACGATCCGGGCGACGAGGCTCCGGATGAAGTCGGGATTCAATCCAATCTGATTCAAACCGCGGCACACCGACAACAAGGGCAGAATACTCTTTGACGATAGTTCGATTGGCAAATTGTGCCATCAAATCTTGGCAAGCGGGCTCGGTCAGGGCCACCACGCAAACCCCTGACGTCTCCTTGTCCAGGCGATGAACAATCCCTGGCCGCTCAGCGCCTTGCTTGCTGGGGAGATCTCCGCTGAAGTTCTGCTCAAGCCAAGAAGCTACGCTAGGACGGGTGTCACCAAGGCGGTTTCCATGCATAAGTAGCCCCGTTGGTTTTGCTAAAACCAAGAAATGATCGTCTTGGTGGAGAATGGTCGGTGCAAAGGACGACTTGGCCTCGACGACAACGGGAATGGGCACGGTCAGCTGAATACGTGCGCCTTGCTCAACGGGCTGCGAGGGGAACAGGACAGGGCTGCCTTGCATGGTGACGCGGCCCTGTTTAATCCAGCTAGAAAGGCATGAAC
>JAPKBM010000065.1 GCA_026421205.1 Planctomycetota bacterium | reverse complement strand
GGATGGGCCGATAGCTCAATTGGTTAGAGCTGCGAACTCATAATTCGTAGGTTGCTGGTTCAAGTCCAGCTCGGCCCACCAATCCAGAAGGCATTACGGAAACAATTCGCTTTGAGTGATTTGAGCGCGGGCCGGGACTACCGCCGTTCCACTTCAAAGGTTTTCACGCCTTTCTCTTTCCCATTTCCCCAACTGGTCCATGTGGCGTTAAGCCGATCCGGCCCAAGAAAAGAAAAGGTGACCTCGCGCATAAATGCATTCATTTCGGAGGCGAGGTTGCTAATCCTCAAAAAATGAAAGTGAATTTCATCGGGATTCCCCGGTGCGGCTATCTAAGAAATATCAGTCCCCCACTAGGGTCTTCATTTTTTCGAACTGATGAACCTCAGAGGAAGTACGCGTGTAAGTCACTTCAAGAGAGTGCCCTTTGCGGACCAGCTTTTCAGTTTGGTTAGGTGAAACAAGTAAAGAGCAAGTGACCGCATCGGCAAACATGTAGGTCACGACACCATCACCGTCTTCGGTCACACTAATGCGCAGACTTTCTCCATCTTCTCCCTCTAAAGAGATTTCAGCTTCTTCGCCTTTGGCCACAACAATCGTTGGTGAGGCAAGCTCCGTGCCGTCGGCGGTGAGGTGAAACTGGGCCGTCCATGCTGATGAAATATCTTGTGATGCTTGGGGTGCTTCTTCCTGCATGTCGACGACGGAAGAGCAAGAAGACAGGACAAGAAGGAGGAGGGGGACAAAGTGTTTCATATTTAGCAGCAGCCGTCGGCGGAAGCTGGGGGAGTGTCATCACAGCGAATCAAGCGGTAAGCCCACGCGCCAAAAAGGGCGCCGAGAAAAGGGGCTGAGAGGTAAATCCAAAGGTCGGCGGTGTCGGCCCTCAAAAGAGCTGGGCCAAGGGATCGCGCTGGATTCATGGATGCACCGGTGAGGGGGCCGGCAAAAAGTGCCGCCAACAAAACCCATCCGCCGATGGACACACCGGCCATTTCGCCTACAGCACGTGTGTCCGTGGCAACGGCCGAAATAATGAACATTAAAAAGAAACTGAGAATGACTTCCAGGAGGAAGCTTTTTTCTACCCCGATGGCCGCGTGTGTGACGCCGGCTTGGAGAAACTCCCCCATCAAGAAGGCCAAAAGTGCACTTGCCAATAGCGCACCAAGACATTGCGCGGCCCAATAGGGAAGCACCTCTTTTTTTGGAAAATGCCGAGATGCTGCGAATGCAAGGGTTACTGCGGGATTGAAATGGGCGCCGGAAATATGGCCCACCGCATGAATCATTGCCATGACGACAAGGCCGAAAACCAGGGCAATGCCGATGCCCCCGAGCCCATGCCCTGCGGTGTCCATTGCAGCGGCGCCACAGCCGGCAAAAACTAAAGCGAAGGTGCCAAGGAATTCCGCACCGAGTTTCTTGATGAGGTTCATGGGTTATTGAGGTTGAATCTTTTCAAGCTCCGCGCGCACACGCGCTTTCATGGCATTACTCAACTCACCATCTTGTTGAAGAAGGAGAAGGCTTTGTTGGTAAATTTCCTTCATCGTGATGTCTTCCCCCAAAGATTGGCTAGGGTCCGCCGTTTCAAATGCGGCAATGACGAGGTCCATCGTTTTTTCAGCAATCAATTGTTCCTGTTGCGCCACGCGCTGATCTTGTTGCGCCTGTGTACGGCCGACGTCGGCGGCTTGAATGCGTGCCGCACTATCCCAAAGAAGCCAAGTAGAAATAAGGAGTGTGATGCCGCCGATTGCCCCACTGAGTGCCAAGGCTGGATGCCGACGAACCCATTTCTTGGTGCGCGTTACCCATCCAGGGGGTGATGCGAAGATGGGCCGGTCTTCCAGAAATCTTTGTAGGTCTTCGGCGAAATCTCTCATGGAGGGGTAGCGACGGTCTGCGTCTTTCTCCATAGCCTTCAGGCAAATGACGGCAAGGTCTTCTGGGATTTGTGACCGTACACTGCGCGGTGGTGCTGGGTCCTCCACCAAAACTTTTTTGATGATTTGTGGATAGGAGTCACCGGTAAAAGGCCGCGCAAGCGTCAAAGCCTCATAAAACGTTGCGCCGAGCGAAAAAATATCCGTTCGATGGTCCATGCCCATTCGTTTTGAGGCTGCCTGTTCCGGGCTCATGTAATAAGGAGTGCCGATGAAATCTCCAGTACGCGCCAAATCTCTTCCGTCGGCGACCACGGCAAGGCCGAAGTCCGCAATACGCGGCTCACCGGAGGGTGTGATTAAGATATTTTGAGGCTTGAGGTCTCGGTGGGTGACGCCGGCGTCGTGCGCAGATTGAAGGGCGTCGGCGAGTTCCACGAAAAGCTCCGTCATGTGACGAAAATGTGCGTTGGGTAATTCCCCAGCAATGGCAAGGTCGGTGAAGAGATCGTCCAGCGTCCGGCCTCCTTCAATGAGTTCTTGTGCAATGAACGGTGAGTTGTCTACTTCACCTAGTTCAAACACGGTCACGATAGAAGGGTGCTCTAGCCGAGCGCCCGCTTCCGCTTCTCTGTGGAAACGTTCCATGTCTCTTGTGCGGAGGCCAAGACCGGCGTCTAGGATTTTGACAGCCACACGCCGACGGATGGATTGTTGTTCTGCCTCCCAAACGGTGCCCATTCCGCCACTGCCCAACTCCTTGATGAGCTTGTAGTCTCCAAAAGTGGCGCCTTCAGAAACGTCTACAGATTGCATGCCAAAGTCGGGCGCCTGCACATCAGCTAAAAGCCGTTCAAGCGGACTTTTTTGCTGCGGCGAGGGGTCGGCGGCGGGCATGCTCCTTAGGATACTTGAGGGCGTGGGCCCTTGTTTTGGTATTCTAGAGAGGTGAAAAACGTTTTCCTTGCTCTCCTTTGCGCGACGGCTTTTACAGGTTGTCTTGATGGACTTTTTGACGAGGATTCGCCGTTTTCTTATTCCGTCGATGATTTGGTGGGCACTTGGTCAACCACCACCACCTGGGGTCCCGACGGCGACCCACTTACCGAAGGCGTGGAGTCCAGCGGGGCCATGGTTTTTCCTTACGGGAATAGCTCGGCAGAGTTGACCTCACTGTTCGGTCCCAATGATGAAGAGTTTGACCTTTCTAGTGCTGTCGTGATTGCCACGAATGTTTACCAGGGTTGGTCGGATTTAACCAAGCAAAACATGTTGGGCGATGCAACCCACGACAGTGGACGCAACAGTATTCCGGAAGATTCATACACCGGAATTTTTCAAGCGCATAAGTGATTTATAAAGCGAGTTTATCATGAGGCTGATCCTCCTTTCCCTCTTGTTTCTTCCAGCATGTTTTGGTCAGGAAGATGAAAATAATACGTCAAGCCCTACAGAGGCTCCGGTTGCTGTGGATGATTCCGCGGTCATGGAGGAAAATAGTTCTGTGGTGATTGACCTTTTGTCTAATGACTCGGACGCAGATACTCCCCTATCAGAGCTCATAATCACAATTGTGAATGATCCGGACCATGGATCGGTAGTTGACGCAGGGTTTGGGTTCTGGGAATACACCCCAACGGCAGGGTGGTTAGGTGTGGATTCATTTTTCTACGAACTGCACGACGGTGACAACAACGCGTCAAGCACGGCCCGAGTTCTTGTTACCGTGAATGAAGCGGGGCGAGCACCAGAGCTGGAAGACCTCGGTGGCAGTTGGGTTGGCGTCTTGATGGAAAGTGGCGCGGACCCTGTTTGTAGTTTCATGAGCTACGATGGTTCTGGATTGCCTTTGCAGTGGGTTGGAAAAGAAGACGATTACGATCTTTCAAGAAACGCTACAGGGACTTCGCTGTACGATGGCGCGGATATTTTTACAGTAGACTGGAATATCCCATCTTTATTTTTTCGCTTAGAGCTCATTGGCACTCTGGATAGCCCTAAAACCACATTTTCAGGTACGTGGAAGTTTTGGGACACCTACGCCGACGCCACCAATTCTGCGCGAAACGGCACATTTACCTATGCACTTTCTGTCGGTTCGATGTCACGTGACGTGTCCGATTTGGCGGGAAGTTGGTCAGGAACATGGACCTTTCCAGATCACGGAACGGCCAACGTTGATTTCATTTTGGATTCCTCGGGCGCGTTGACGTCCGGCGGGTTTGATGGTTTGCGGTCTCAAGGCGCCATGGCTTTTGTGAGAGGAACAAGTGCCGTGGTCGATTCAGATACTGGCCAATTTACTACGACTGTGTCGGATGCGGCCCAGGAGTATGGAGCCAGCGAGTTGATTCAGTTAGAGGGCGTTTTGCCTGAGGCGGGGTCGACCTGGACCGGGACCGTTCACCATTATTTTTGGGGCTCCGGAACGTTTCAGCTTCAGCGGTCGTAGAGCCGGGGTCATTTTGGTTAAACTCTGGTATGGACATCACCATCACCTACTGCGCACAGTGAAACTATGAACCCAATGCGGCCAGTCTGGCTGCGGAACTTGAAGAGGCACTTCAGGTCAAAGCGGAGCTCATTGCTGGTGGAGGCGGAATCTTTGATGTGGTCGTTAATGATGATTTAATCTTCAGCAAGCATGCCGAAGGAGACCGGTTTCCAGGGTTGGAGGAAATCGTCGGAAGAATCCAAGAAATGGATTAGTCTTCGACGAGGCGTTTCTTCATCCAAATCCCACTTCGCCATCGGCGCCAAAAAAGCCATGCACCGAAGTAAATCTCTCCGTTCCACGCCATCCAAACGGCAACGACTCCCCCATTGAAGACTTCCACCACTGCCCAGGCCAGTGGGACGCTGATGACCCAAGAGCATAAAATTCCTGTGCGCATCACCCAGTGATGGTCCCCGGCGGCTCGGAGAGAAAAACGGTAGGTGAATTGAAAGGCGTCACCAAATTGCCAAATAGCTGCAGCAATCATGAGGCCCCCACCAAGTGCAAGCGACTCCGCGTAATGAGGGTCATCGGCGGGAATATAAAGGCTAACGAGCCATCGACCTCCAAACCAGTAGATAGCGCCCATGGTGAGGACAAAGGGCAACATGATTTGTAGCGCATGCTTGGTTGAGTCACGCACGAGTTGCCATTTTTTTTCTCCTGTAAACTGTCCGACCAAAATACTGGCACCGTCCGCGATGGCAACTCCTGGCATCATGGAAAAATGGATGAGCGTAATGCCAATTTGATGAACCGCCATCGGAATCGTTCCGAGGCGCGCAACAAAGAATGTGATAATTCCGTATGAGACACTTTCAAGGGAGAACTGAATCCCCCCTGTAATCCCTGTGCTCAGTACTTTTTTCATTCTCATCCACTGGTATTTTGGCAGGGAGATTTTTTGCTTAGGCTTCGCAAGCCAAAACATGGTCAGCATGGCGAGGAGATCGGCAATGCCGGTTCCCAGTGCCGCACCCCGAACGCCCATGGTGGGAAAGCCAAAGTGGCCAAAGATGAAACACCATGAGAGCAAGACATTGAGAGGATGGCAGATAAGGTCGGCGGCCATTGATATGCGTGGGCGGCCGACGGACCGGAGGTATTCACCGACAGAGAGTCCCAATAGCCAAGGCCCTGACCAGGCCATGCGTACTTGCAGGTAGTCCCCAGACAACCGACCTGATTTTTCCGTCATTTCAGTAGACCGGACAATCCAGTGCATGAATTCAGGAGCCCATTGAGAGAGGAAAAGAAGCGCCAGTCCGCAGACTCCAGCGAGATAAACTGCGTGCGCGCCGAATTCAAAAGCGGCCTTGGAATCTCCCGCCCCCAAATACTGGCTCACAAGCGGGCGTTGACCACGAAAGACCCCCATCGGCCCTGCCACTAAATTCCAGGCCACCATCCCTGCAAGTCCAACGGCTGCGACGGCTTCCGCGCCCAATTGCCCCACCATGAGCATGTCAATGGCCCCCTTCAGGGTCATGGAGACCATGCTGACACCAATCGGCCAAGCCATGACGGCTACGTGGCGGCGGGAGCCGGGAATGCCGAGATACCTGCTGCTCATGAAATCAGGAGCTCATCGCTGAGTCGTCGGCACCGTCCGAACTCAGGAGAAAGGGGGTCCAGAGCCAGCTGTACACGGGCAAGATTGCCCATAGCAAGCTGCTGTGTGAACGGAGGATCCTCCATGGTTCGGCCAACCGCTTTTTCGTTTGGATCCGTAATTCGAATGGAAAGGGCAGTATCAAAAGTCCAGGAGCTTGTAATGGAGCCTTCTTCGGCAGAATGAGGGAGGATGCAGAGGATCCAGCCTGCAAGGGGGGAGAATGGAAGGACCCGATTCGTGGTTTGCAACCCAAGCGCTAATTGAATGCCACGGCGCGAGGCGTCCGTCAGGGGTTGCTGGAGTTTTTGCAGTTCTGTTGGCGTGAGAATTCCTGTGATTAGGGAATCCGCACGACGTATGGCGCCAAGAAGAAAGGGCCGGATTCGTTTCATGCCACGAATTCCAGGTTTTTGAAGGGTGGGGGTTGCCTGCGACTGCTGATTGAGCTCTTGGGCGGCTCGCTCCGCCTGTTGAGCTATTTGCTGTCCGAGCTGAGGGAGCCATTGTTGAGGCGGCGTTGCCCGATATCGCCGTGGCCTACCGGGAAGGAGGGTGGCTCCCCCAAGGCGGGTTAAATCCGCAAGAACCCGGTAAGTGTTAATTGGTGGGATTTCAGCACCCTGAGCAATTTCATAGACCTTCGCTGTGCCAAGGCAGGCCAGCGTAACGTACGCCCTTGCTTGATGTTCGGTCAAGCCAAGTGCTCGCAGTGCCCCTTGTATTTCAG